>NZ_JADOVD010000008.1:0-201610 GCF_015752245.1 Flavobacterium sp. CG_9.10 | reverse complement strand
GTACTCAAAAACAAGCTAAAGCAGGCTAAAACCTCGTGAAGTGCCAAAATAAATAGAAAAATAAACGTTCCGTGATTTTTTATCGGACAACAATGTTTTAAAATATCCAATGGGTTGGGTAGTAAAATTGATAGCCAAAAGTTAGATAAGGAAATGAAGCGAAAAATACACCTATTAGAAACAGAATCGTATAGTCAATATTTAGCGACAGAAAAAAACTCAGGGTTATTTAAAATTCACAAAAGTGTTAAAGATTTCAAAGCTATTGGATCAGAAATAGTTCCTACTATGAATTTTGGTGTTGAGGATAATTTATTTCAAATAACTATCCAGATACCATTTAGATTATATAGCCTTGATGACGTTGATGACGTTGATTAATTTAAATTAAAAAAACTTATGAAAATATTACTAGTAGAAGATGATGAAGATAAAAGGGAACAATTGATAAATTTCATTATCGATAAATTTGAATTTGATTTTAAAGAAGCAAGGTCGTATCAAAGTGGATTGAAAATGATTAAAGAAGAACATTTTGATTTAATATTATTAGATATGACAATGCCTACTTTTGATATTACTCCAACAGAAAGTGGCGGTAGATCACAACCTTTTGGGGGTGAATTGTTGCTTTATGAAATGTTACGACGGGAAATTGACAGTAAAGTGATTGTGGTTACTCAATTTGATGTTTTTGGTAAAGGTGATGAAGAAATAACCATCAAAGATTTAGATTTAAAACTTTCTGAATTATTCAAATTTATCTACTTGGGAATTGTTCAGTATAATATATCCTACACAGGCTGGAAAGATAATTTGTACAGGAAAATTAAGGAAAATGAATTTAATATAAATTAATAAGGAATGTTTAAAATTTTAATTGTTGAAGACAATATAGATAAACTAAGAGATATACTTAAAACTCTCGAATGCGTTTATAATGTAGATGATGTGGATCATGCTCTTGATTCATTTGATGCTAAAAAGAAGCTTAAAGAGAATTTTTATGATTTATTAATTTTAGATATAGCTATACCTCTACGAAAATCAGAAACAATTGATTTAGAAGGTGGTATCAAATTATTAAAAGAAATCCATGAAAGAGATTTTTATAAAATTCCTTCTCATATTATTGGATTAACTATAAATGAGGAAGTGTTTTCTAAAGCAACGAGTGAGTTTGGAAATCATATTTTATCAGTAATAAGATATAGTTTGACAGATGTAGAATGGCAAAAGAAGTTACTTACTGGTGTTGAAGATAGAATGAAATCAAAATTATGTTTGAATTCAATTGAGCAAGAATATGATTACGATATTGCAATCATTAATGCCGTAGAAACTGAATTTAATGCTGTAAAAGCCTTAAGTAAAGATTGGGTCAAAATAAATTATAAATCAGATTCATCACCTTATTTCGAGACAACATTTAAGAAAGGTGAAAAGGTTTTTAGGGTAATTGCTGCATGTGCTCCTCAAATGGGTATGAACGCAAGCGCTGTACTTTCGATGAAAATGATTCATAATTTTAGACCTAAATATTTATTTATGACTGGTATTTTAGCTTCTATACAAAAAAACGGGAGTCATGGTTTTGGGGATATTCTTGTAATAGATGAATCTTGGGATGGAGGGGCAGGAAAAATTACTCAAGATGAAGATAGAAAGGTTCTATTTTTACAAACTGCAAATAATTTAAGATTAGATAGAGATATTTCTGAAAAAATAAGATCTCTAAAGGAGAATAAAGATCTTTTAAGGAGAATTAAAGATGAATGGGTGCAAGGGAAAACTCCAAATACAGAATTATCAATTTATATAGGGTCTGTTGCTTCTGTAGCTGGAGTTATAGAAAATGAAGCAATTGTAAATGAATTAAAAGTTAAAGACAGAAAATTATTAGGATTAGAAATGGAAGCACATGGAATGTACTACAGCGCAATTAATTGCAGTAGTCCTAAACCTATTGCTATAGCTATGAAATCTGTTTCGGACTTTGCAAATCTAGGTAAAAGTGATGATTATCAGTCTTATGCTTCTTATACTAGTGCTAGAGTTATGTACGAATTTATTATTTCTGAATTGATGTAATTTTTATAAATAATTCCAAATAAAACCTCCTGAACTTTCTCGTTCACCACGGCAACATCGAGTGATACAAGTTTTAGTTGTTTTTCGTCGTCTCTAGGTTTCTGATGCTGCTTTAGATTAGTGAATTGTATTACTTACTAAATCTAATTTTGTAATGACTTTCTTTGGTCGTGTAACTTGGTTGGGGAAGTAGAAGAAGGAGAAGGAATAAGACCATTTCTAATCCTTGTAGCTTTTATTCTGGTACATACTCGCATCTGCTGCACAAGTTTTAGATGCACTAAAATGTTCTGTATTAGACAATGTAAACAAATCAAATTAGTTGTACTGTGGGATAATAAAAGTCCGATGTTTAAATTTAAAAATCGAACTCATATTTAAATAAGTTGAGAAAAATTCCCCAAATTATGTTTCAAAAAATCAACCTAATTTCATTAATTCTAATATCTTAATGTATTCATCTTTTGAAAGTTCTTTTGATGTAAGTAGTCCTATTAAAATATTAATTGTTAGTTCTACTGGTAAATGTAACCATAAAGGGTTATTAAATGCATATGGAAACCCTGCTTTGTCGTCTTCGCCATTCCATCGCATAGCACACACTAATTTAGAATTTCCAAAAATGGTACCTAATCCAATTGCGAATCCATCGTGATTATAAATAACTTCTTTTAATGTAAATGTTTGAGATTGTTTGACTGATTCTGGTTTTGGCATCTTTATATGTGTTTTAGAAAATAAATATACGAGAAGTATCTCACATTCCAATTATAAAAATTATTAAATATCTTCCTGCTCAATATGATAACGAAATATACGTATTTCAAAGAATAAAAAAGACGATTTTTACACCGCATTTAGTTTTTAGGTGTATTCCCAGAGAAATCCACCGGAATTTTCTCGTTCGCCTCGACAACATCGAGTAATGCAAGTTTTAGAAATTCCAGTTTTTCTGGATGCCTCAGATGCTGATTTAAAAGTTGCAACAATTTCTTGATTTAAAGAATATTGATTTACTGATTTTACTCGTAGGTCTGACTTTGGAGTTATCGTTTCTAATTGTCTATAAGACCAGAAACTGCCATCATACATCGTTGAATTTAAGCAGGCATTTGAAATTCGCTGTTTGTCTATTCCTAATGTTTCTTTAATTTCAGTTAAACTGTTATAGGTTTCGATTAGAATTCCATTTTCGTTGTATTGATACACTAGCTTTTGAAAACCTCCCCCGGAATCTATGTTATAGCCTTCCTCCTGCGCTTTAAAGTCATAAATATACTGTGTTTCCTTTTCAGCTAATTCGTTTGGACTGGAGGCTGTATCGAGTTGTTCCCAAGTGAAATTATCAGGTCCACTTATGGTAATCGCAAAATGAAATTTCTGACCATGCCCTGAATTTGCTTTTTGTAGATGATCTTGTTTTCGCTCTTCAATAGATTTTGTAGTTGCACCAATGTAACATTCTCCTGTTATCGTATTTTGTGCTTTGTATATAATATAATTTTTATTTTCCATTTTCATTTTCTCTTTCATTTAATTATTAATCTGCTATTGTATTAACCCCTAATTCTACTGCAACCTCATTCATTATTTTTTGAACTATTTCTCTCTCGCTTTCTTTACAAAACAAAGCATCATAAACGTACCCAACATAAATTCCAATTTCATTTAATCTTCTTATACATTCTGTCATAATTTCCACCTCTTTTGCAAACATTTTCATAGAAGTGATTTTATGCTTGAATTCACTACTCCTTTTCTCATCTTCAATGTTTTTAAGTAATAAAGGTTGTGATTTCTGGTAGTATTTATATAAGGGATTACGCTTCATACCCATTATTGTTTCATTGAAGAAAGAAAGGTGTTGAATTTTTACGTCCTTTAATTCGATGTCGCTCTCCTCAGCTACTTGTTGATGCGTTAGGAATTTTTTTGAACCTCCGTATATTGACATAGCAATATTGGGATGTAGGGCTTTGTAATCAACTAATACTATTCGCTCACCATCAATAGTAATTAAATTTCTAATCCAGCCAGGCATTAGCGTAAAACTATCAACTACTCTCCCTCCAGATTTAGCAGCACCTATTGAGGGTATCATATAACTTATATCCGTATAAAACTTAAATGCTTTAATATTTTCTTCTACATAACTTCTTTGTGAGGCATCTTTAAAATAATCTTTGGAGTGATTATTTAATTTCGTAAGTATTTTTCCTTTTTTAGTTCTGTGCTTTTCTCCAATCAATCGATTTGCCTCAGCTTTTAATTCATTATTAGTAGGAAGCTCTATTCTTGGGTACAACTTCAGCAAATTAGTTGCTATTACGTTATCTGTGGCTCTAGCAATCTGACTATAAATGAAATTATTTCTTTTAGCAATAATCTCAGAATTTGTAATTGTATATTTTACTAAGTTGTTGTTATAAAAGGTGTCTGTAAATGAATATGATTTACAAGTTATTCCCTCTTGATAAGTGTCGTTACCTAGCTTGTTTTTCTTAGTTTGTATAATTGAATCAGTTGAGTCCGACTTATACTTTAAAGCATCAACAACATGAGTGTAGTTAAATGTGTTGTCATTGCCTTTTTTGAATTGTTCAGCTAATATTTTCGATGATAGTGGTTTCCATCTGTCTTCAAAGAAGATCGTTGACGTTAAGTTACTTATGAATAGTAAACACTTTTCAACAGCAAACCTTTTGTTTTTGTCTATTTTGTTTAAAAATTTTTTTGGAATTTCCCTTTCAATATGCCGTTTGATATTTTGAGGAATACTTATTGTTGTAGCATTTTGAAAAAATAGCGGATATGTGTCATAAACTTGAACTAAATTTTCAGCGTTAAAATCGTTGTCAGCTAATGTATTTGCTGCGATTTTAGTTGATTTAACTACTTCTGAACTTGTAGTAACATAATTGAGGGTAGTAGGATGGTAATAGGATTGATAAGAACTAGAATAATAAAGTTTCTTCATTTTAATAATTTAAATTCGTAAATGATTTAAATTACAATATGCTTGTTCTCTTGTTTAATGTTTTTTTGATTTTAGATAATCAAGGGAGTCTGTTGAGTCAGACTAAGCTATCAAGAGTTAATGTTAAGTGATAATTGTTGTGAAGATTTGTTGAAATTTTTCGGAGATTTTGACACACTTAAAAAGTCAAAATTGTAATATTCACAAAACTAATCAATTATAAGGAGAATTCCTAATATTTAGTAAACTATTTTCATAAATATAGTTAAATAAATAAATTATTAGCAATTAATTTAAAAAAAACGGATGATAGTACAAATTTTGAACAATCATCCGCTAGCACTGCTAACATTTTCAGGGTTTTTTTGATATGATGGCAGAAAACGACTCAAAAGCTTGGGTATACAAAATACAACATAACTGCCTTTTTTAATTCATATTACAATATCAAAATGATGATAGTAATACGCTTCAGTGTCAATAATAAACACTGTTTTTAATTCTATGGTAACTTTGATTTCCTCTACTAATACAAACTGTCCCGTTTTGAGTGTACCAATGTCTTGCAAAACCTGGACTTCAAATGGACAATACAGTTTTATTAAGGTGTTTTTCCAAGTAATAACATAGATTTCTACAGGAGAACTGTATTTTAATAGCTCTGCCAACTCTTTTTTTGTCATTTTTTATCTAAATTTTGATTTTTTGAAAAGGACAAACTGTCAATAAATCACAGTGTAAACGCTATGATAATACTAATGAAGGAACCAGTTGCTCTTCTCATTTTTAATGAAATTTGCGAGGTAATTGATAAATGCGTATGCGTTTACATTTTTCTCGAAATTGGTATCAATGTAAGCGCTCTTCGCGGCTTCTGTAAATAAGTTGTACAGTCTATAGAAGTCAATAGTTCCATTTTCAAATCTTGCAAAGTTGGGGTCACTATGATAATTCTTTACAATCGTGTTAATTTGATTGTCGTTTATATTTAAATGAAAGAGGTTTCGTTTGGTCTCTTTATCTAAGAAGGAGTACAGTTTCATTTTCCCTATTAGCGTAGCAAATTGAGTTTCATTGATAGAAAAGCCACTCATCTCGTTCATTTCTTGCAAATGTTTCTTCTTATCATAACTATTTATCAGTTCATAGATTTTAGCTTTTAATTCTAAAACTGATGATACGCGAAGATCGTGTAGAAGTCCATCTGTTGATATACATAGATTAGTACAAACCTTGTTTTGAAACCCAATGAAAACTTTAAATTTCTCTATGGATTTCTTGCTAAAAAGATTTTCCTGATTGTAGGATCGTACTCCACCTATGGATAAACACAATTTATTGCCATTGATCGTTTCACTAATCTCAGGTATCTCAATTACAAAAGCCATACGTTCGTAATACAATGTCTTTTCGTGCTCTAGGAGTTCTTTTGCGGGCTTTGCAACAGCAGAGGGAATTCTACCTTTAATTTGGTGACTAACTCTTATTTCAGGCTTTAAAACGCCTTTATAATCTAAAATTTCTTCTACAACTTCTTTAGTGCTTTTAATAAATTCATAGTGGCTAATTGTTGATTCATTGTCTTTAGCAAAGACAGGAATAATGCATTCGGATTTGAGATGGTCTAAATCTACTGCTATTGTATTGGCTTCAATAAAATTGGAACGTACAGCAGTAATAACCTCTGTTTCGTCAATAACTTGATTTTCTGTATTATTTAAAACTAGATTCATTTTCTTGATTTTTTAATGGTTGTACGATTTCATTTTCTGTAATAAGTTGACAAGTATCTTTATCAATAATGGCTTTTCTATCCATAATAAGAGGATGTATTTGGCTTTTTAAAGTTGGATATTTAGCATAAATTTCTTTTAACTCTTCAGGTGTATTACTAGATAAAATTTCATTTTTAACCATTTCAATAGAGATACCTTGGTTACACCATTCAATTAGTTTTTTACCTGTTGATGAGTTAATTATGAATTCAGGTTTACCAGAGAAAAGTTCAGTTCGATCCTTTGATGCTTGCACTAAATGTTTATCATTTAGAAATTCAAAATTCACTGTTAATTCATATTCGAAACCTTCTCTTGTAATGGATTTGGTTCCAAGTTTCATCACTTTAGTTTTTCCATTGCTGTCTTTGTCAAGGCTATAATCTACTTTACTTCTCGAAGTGGTAATTAAATGGCATTTCGAGAGAATGATTGCATCTATGAAAGAGTTGTGTCTTGGTGTGACTTTAGCCCAATCTTGAAAACGTCCTCCTAACTGTTCGTGAATCTCCAAACAACCGCCTTTTCCTTGCCACTCATGACTGATAGAATCAATAATAATTAATTCTATGTTGGAATCTTCACAGAGCTTAATAGCCTCTAAGTAGCGTTCGGGAGAAAATGGTTCATCTAATGACAAGACATTAAAATCGCCTAGATGGGAATATAAACTTGCGCTTTTATTTTCTGTATCAATTAAGGCAATTTTATTCCAATCATTTGTAATTCCGTAAGCCATTAATAGGGCTGAATAGGTCTTGCCAAATCCGCTAGGACCAGATAATCCAATTCTTAATTTTACTTGATATCTTGCTGCTTTTTGTAATTGCATAATTTTAATTTTTTAATTTTTAATTAAATTATTAGACAAAAAAAAGGAACCTCATTGCTGAAATTCCTTATGTATATTGTCTATTTTGAGTTGTTTTAGTACACCTCTTCTTGTTTGATGACGTTATCATTAATGATAGCATCTTCATCGGATAAGTACTCATATCGATGAGTTAATTCAATAATTTCTCCTGTTTTACGATCAGTGTAGTCGTATGGTTCTACTTCTACCTTTTGAATCATTCCAGGAAGTTGTGAGCCAACTAATGACTTACATGTAATTTCATTAAATGTACAGGCCATAGTAGTTGTTCTAGCAGTGAGATAAGTTCTTCCGCTTTCTTTGCTCTTAATAGCTTCAATTCCCCCTTGAACAACAAGAGAATAAAATTCTTCTCCATTTTCTTTTTGGAACGCTTTGTAATCTACAATTGTAACCATAGTTTTAATAATTTAAAAGATTAAACAAATGAATTAAATCAGAAATAATATGATTGGTTTTTTTTAAGAACCATATCACCTCTGCCCGGGTATATCCCAATATTTGAGGAGAGTCCGGGCGGTGAGTTGGGTTGTTTAGCGTATTCGATAAAAAAAAAATAAAAAAAATTTTAGAATTTATTTAAGCAGTTGAACTCTTTGATGAGTAAATCTTAGAGTTTATTATAGATTGATTATTTTAAGAAATCATTTTTAAAGTTGAAAACATATATTCTACTTCATTTTTCATATTGGGTAGTTTTATCCAGTGAAAAGTATCATAATTAGGGTGAAGTATTAATAAATTTAATGAACTAATTCTGTATCCGTATTTATTTTCTAAAATGTAGCAATAAATATTTTGTTGTAAAGCATATTTGTAATAACTATCGTCTGTTAAATGATTTAAGTTTCCACATGCATATCGAGTAAAGTATTGGGATGGATCAGAGGTCTTTACGCTACCATCTTTATTTACTACTTTCTCACTTCTTTTCCAATCAAACATATAATATGAACCATCATCCTTTTTATAGATCATATCGATAGTTCCTGCAATTAAATAATCTTCATCAAAAATTCTCCATTCTGTTCTGTGCGGAATCATTGTAGAATATTTTTCTTTAAATTTTAAAAAATATTCATATTCAATGGAGTTATTGTCGACTGGGAAATTCTTGTAATAATTTTCTATTTGAAGATGTAATTTTGTTCCAAGTTCAGCTGCTTCTATACCTTTATCTTTCCATTTTTTAATAATTGTTTCAATAGGTAGTCCATGTAATTCATGACTTGGATTTAATTTCGACGCTGCTGCTACTGAATCAAATTCTGGAAAAAATTTATCAACTAGTTGGCTTACTGATATAGTATCAGCATTACCATCAACATAATATCGATGATTAATAGCATCAAAAACAATTCTTTTGTCTCTATTATGAGGTTTATTACCAATTAATGGAACATTGTCATCAGCAATTGTTATAATTGGATTTGGGTCATTTATTTCAGCTTCGACTAATTCATCTAATGAGGTATCTCCTTCAGAAAACTCATATTCATTCAACTCTCTAATTCCAAAATTTGAAATACCTAAATATTTTTCTCTGTATTTTTCACGAGCCCATTTTTTAGCTTGTAGGGTATCCCACTGCTCATAAATAGAAATTTTAATTGTAGATTTTAACTCGCAATTTTCATATGTCGAGTCTATTGATTTTATGATTTCAGCTATGTAAATACAGCATTGTATTGGTTCTTCAAAAATTTGTTTTTCAGTAAATCGTATTACAATATATCCCCTTTTTGTAAAGAAGTTATCTCTAAATGTATCCCTATTCAATTCATGTGTTGGAATTCTTGAAAGACCTTCATAAGGTTCGTCAATTTCTATATCAATAAATATATTTTTATTGTCTTTTTCAGATATGATTAAAAAGTCTGGTTCATAATACGTAGTGCCACTTCTGTGAGTGATGTGACGATCATTATAAACACTAAAATTTTGTTCAAAATATTTTTTTAAATAGATGTAAAATTTATTTTCAGTAAATCCCAGTTTGTTTGTTCTTCCTTTTTTTGGGAATTTTATAAACGAGTCCTCCACAGGCATTTTAACAACAGGATATGAATATGGATTTACTTGCGCAAAAATTGTTGAAGGAATGAAACCTATTTTTTTTAATTTTTTACTATCTGTATCTATTTCGGGTTTAACTATAGGCTGTTTTATAATAGTTAAACCTTCGGTGGTTTCACCAATAGGAGATATAGGTTCTGGAGGTTTTATTGGAGGTGTTTCAACAATTATAGGTTGCACATTCTTTAAATCAGATGTGGGGTTCCTTTTTAGAGAATATTTAAACAATAGCAATCCTAAAATAAATGAAAATGAGCCAAATGCAGCCATTTCTAAAGTATGATTTTCGGACGAGAACAACATTAAAAAAGGTGCTATCATCCAAATAATTCCTATACTTCTAATAAATATCATATGGTGTAATTTAATGTTTTTTCAATTCAGTTTCTTTTAATTATAATTTAAATAATTTAAAGAGTTGTTTTAGTATTAGATTTTTGTTTATATTAAGAGTCAAGCCAACAGGTTGATTATTAGCATTAAACCTTATTAATTTTATATTGTTAGTTTTAAGCTTACTGATGTCTCTATTCGTTAATAAATACATAGATGATGCTACTTTTTGACAATTCATGGTTATCATTTTATGAAATACAGGATCCAGATAAAAACCTTTAGTTCCTGTGGTCTGTATAAGTAAATGACCTTATAATTCAGTTGCTGATTTTTTCTTAAATAATACCGTTACCGCTAAAAAATATTGTTTTGTGTTCATATTCTTGTACAGTGATAATCCTCCTTCATGCAAACTCGCAATCACAATAGGACTTGGATTGAAATATTTTAAAGTAACACCATCTGGTCTGTTAACCGTTTTTATTTCGTTTTGTGAAAAGACACTTAAACTAAAAAGTAATAGAGTTAGAATCGTGATTTTTTTCATAGAGGTTAAGTTTATTTACAGTATTTTATAATCGCATCATATGCTTTACTTTCCCCAAGCTCTCCTGCTTTAGATAAGTCTTGACAGCCTTGGCTTTTTTCGCCTTTTTTTATTTTGGCTAGTCCTCTAATTAAATAAGAATTGCTGTTTTCTTTAATCTTCAGAGCTTCATTACAGTCAGAAATACTTTCATCTAACTTTCCTAGATTCATATAAATTTCAGCTCTAGTATCCCAAATATACCATTCGGTGGTATCTAATTTTAATGCTTTTTCAACTAATGGTAATGCTTCTTTATAGTTTTTTAAATTTACTAAGCAATAAGCTTTATTGTTATAAACAGTCGAAAACTTATATGTTGTAGGAGTCACTTCTCCTTCAAGTGACAATATTTTGTCGTAATCACTAATTGCTCCATACATGTCGTTTAATTCACTTTTAGTCATTGCTCGCATGAAAAGCACGTCTGTGTCATTTGGATTATTTTGAAGATGTTTTGAAAAAGAAAAAATTGCTTTTTGATAATCGTTGTTGTTATAGTACCGCAAGCCCTCAGAAATTAAATCGTTTACATTGTTGGTTTGTGTATTTTGGTTTTTGGGTGAATTTTGGGTAGTGTTTTTTTCTGGATTATGTTTAGCAATAAAGTTATTGTATTCTGAAATTAATTCTTTGATAGATAATTCTCTGTCTTTTAATATATCAGTTGCTCTAGCTAAATCATCTTTTCTCATTGATTTTAATACACTATACTCACCCTCAAGTCTTTCTAGATATTTTTTTTCATTTATTTTTTCTTTTAGTTCTATAACCCAATTCATTAGGTCGTATAGATATTTTTGATTTTCATCATATTTTGCTTTTAGAGCTAACGGAACACTCATTATCTCACTTGAGGTCATTGGCTTATAAGATGAGGTTGAGCCTTGTGAATATCTATTTTGAGAAAAAGATTTGCTGATGCAAAAAACAGCTACTATTAATAATATTTTGGTTTTCATAAATTTTAGTTTGATAATTAATTTTGGTAATAAACCCAATTGCCTGAATAATCCTTTTTATAGGTACCTAAAACATTCCCATATTTATCTTTTTTTACAATATTGCCCGCGTAGTCTTTAGATAAAGTGTATAACACATTTCCATATTCGTCTTTTACAACTTCATTGCCACTATAATCTGTAGATTGAGTAGTTTGTTTGTTACCATATTTGTCTTTTGTGACTTTATTTCCTGAATAATCGGTAGATTCAGTATTTATTATATTACCATATTTATCTTTCCAAACGATGTTGCCCAGATAATCAGTTGAGGCGGTGGCTATAGTATTGCCATATTGGTCTTTTGCAACTGTATTCCCTGAATAATCCTTCGAATAGGTAATTTTACCTTGGCCGTAAATAGAAATAGAGATAACCATGAATAGTATTAATGAATAGATTTTTTTCATTTGTAAAATTTTAATTTATTACTTATTTGGCTTTTCAGATGCGCACCGTTTTTTAATTGGTTTCTGGACTTCAAATTTTTATTAATTCAAAAGTAGGCAAATTTGCCTATTTACTTAATGATTTATTCATCGAATTTTATTTCGTGGATAAACCGGACAGAAATATTATTTTAATCAACTTTGGGAAGAAACTTCGTTTAACTCGATTAGCGAAGGGTTTTACTCAAGAACAATTGGCTAATGAATTGGGTGTAGAGATCTCTCAAATCAGCAGAATTGAAAGAGGTGTGATTAATACCTCTATAACAACGCTGTATGGTATTTCTAAAGTTTTAAATGTTAGTATTTCTGAATTATTTGCTTTTGATGGAAATGAATAACTTTTAAACAAACTTAATTTATCTCTTATTACTTTCCTTACGGTTTTCCGTATTCAGTAGATAATTTATTTCTCTTGCAAAATAAGTTTTTTTAAATATTTTTTTTGAACTGATTCATTTATCTTTTATGTTTGTATTTCTTCTGCAAGAATAAAACTAACAATTGCAGTCTATCTGCAATATATTATGCCAATTAATTTAAATGCTCTATTAAGGTATCAAACTATTGATGAATGTTTAGCCAATCCAAATCTGGATTGTACAATTGATATTCTTATATCAAAATGCTATAACAAACTAGTTGAAAATCAAGGTATAGAAAAAGGAGTTTCTGAAAGAACAATCAGAAATGACATTAGAGTGCTAAGGAGTGATATTCTAGGTTTTGGAGCTCCTATTGTAGTAGAAAATGGTATTTACACATATAGCAATCCAGATTACACCATTTTTGGAAGACCTATTGTAGAAATGGATTTATTAAAAGATATCCAAGACCTATTAGTTGAAAATTTTGAAAGTATTGATAGTCCAAAATTGAGAATTGCTTTAATGGGTTTAGCGAAAATTACTAGTCAGAAGTTACCTAAGAAATGTGCTCCAGAAGATTATGGCATATTCTCCACCAAATTAAAAATGGATGAAAATGATATTTTTAGAAAAAATTTAGACTCATTTATTTATAAGTCTAATCAGCCATCCAAAACAAGAAACTATTATTTTTTTAAAGTTAAAGGAGTCCCGCAAGAACTCCTTATTTGGAAGTTTATTTTTGAGGTTATAAATCCTGTAAATCTTTCTTAAATAATTTAATATTTAGCCTTATCATTTCTTCACTAACTTTCTTCTGCACTACCTTCCCATAACTTTCCTGTGTAATAACCATGTTAGAATGACCCAATAGTTCTGATACGATTTCCATTGGAACATCATTGTACAGTAATACAGTAGAGGCAAATGTTTTCCTAGCGATGTGGTGAGTCAATCTTTTCTCAATTCCAATTATAGCTGAAATTTCTTTGAGATAAGAGTTAAATTTTTGATTGCTTATTGATGGGAATATACGATTTTTATCAGTTGAGTATTTATCAATGATTTCTTGTGCTTTTGGCAGAATTGGAATTGAGATTTGACGCTGTGTTTTCTCTCTCTTCATCTGAATCCAGTTCATGTCATCAAACCCTATCTGAATATTCTGCTTCTCAAGATTTGCCATTTCATTATAGGCTAGTCCTGTGTAACAACAGAAAATAAATAAGTCTTGAACGGTGCTTAATCTCTTTTGATGTAATACTGCTCC
Organism: Flavobacterium sp. CG_9.10; assembly: GCF_015752245.1. Taxonomy (NCBI): domain Bacteria; kingdom Pseudomonadati; phylum Bacteroidota; class Flavobacteriia; order Flavobacteriales; family Flavobacteriaceae; genus Flavobacterium; species Flavobacterium sp. CG_9.10. Next base: position 187,807 of record NZ_JADOVD010000008.1, on the reverse strand, counting down.
TTCGAAGGTTTTGAGTTCTTCTGTAGTAAGGAAGATAACGGTTTTACGGACTGTTTTAGACTTGTGGAGTACAAATGGGTCTCGATCTAAACATCCTTCTGAGATGGCTTGCTTTATGGGCGTTCTTAGTCTTTGAGTGGTTTTGTTGATGGTAATTTGTGCCTGCTTTTTTTCTGTTCTTAAATAGTATTCAAAATCATCTAAAAATTGCAAATTCAATTCTTCTAATGGATAATCTGTTTTTTTAAATTTGAATTTCAAAAATGCTTCAAGATGATTTCCAACATATACAAATTTGTTATAGGTACTCTCTTTAAGTTCTAGTCCTACTAGTTTTTTTATTTTAGATAAATACTGTTTGTAATAGGATAGGATGTTTTCTTTTTTTTTTAATTCTTTACCAATATATTTATTGTAGATGTCATCTAAAGAATAGTCTTCAGATTGAAGTTGGAGAACTAATGCAATTTTGTTTATTTTATTTTGGATTTGCTCTAGTTGAGCATTCATTAATTTTGAATTATTATCCAGTTCACTAACTTTTTGAAGTTTGTTTTTCCAATAGAGTGGATTTACAAAAAGTCCTGTAGAAAATTGCTTGCGTTCTTTGTTGAAAGTGATTCTGCAATTTAATGGGCATAATCCTTTTTGATTGATTTTTGTCGGACTGATTACAAAGAGAATTGTGATTTTTTCTTGGTGCATGTTTCAATTATTTAGGGTTAAACAATTGGCATGACAATTTGGTTTATAAAATGGGAACCTCCAGATTTTTCTTGGGAACCTCTATGGGAACCTTTTTTCTTCAAAAAAGCTGTCGAAGTTGACGAACCGTCAGAATGCATTTTTTTAGTAAAAACAGCATTAAGTTTAGATTTTGCTAGATTTAGTCCACAAAAAAACCCGATACTTTCGTATCAGGTTTTAAAAAGCTCCCTCTCTTGGGCTCGAACCAAGGACCCTCTGATTAACAGTCAGATGCTCTAACCAACTGAGCTAAGAAGGAAACTGAGCGATAAAAAGTAACGTGTGTTACATTTCTAAAGCGGTGCAAAGATAGAGTATCATTTGGTTTGTGCAAATAAAAACCCAACTTTTTTTAATTTTTTTTACTTCCCAACGATTGCCTTGTAAATGTCATTTCCGTTAGCAAATAGTAACAGTGTGATAAGTAATACGAAACCAACCATTTGTGCATTCTCTAGGAATTTGTCACTTGGTTTTTTACCGCTTACAATTTCATATAATAAAAACATTACATGACCTCCATCGAGTGCAGGAATAGGCAATAAGTTCATAACTCCAAGCATTATTGATAATATTGCAGTGATAGTCCAAAATTGTTCCCAACTCCAATTGCTTGGAAAAATATCAAAAATGGCTTTAAAACCACCCACTTGTTTGTATGCGCCCGTACTTGGACTGAAAATCATTTTTAATTGTTTTCCGTATCCTATTAATTGGTTTTTACCTTTTGTAATTCCAACAGGAAAAGACTCCAAGAAACCAAATTCTTGCTTGCTCACTTTGTAGTACCCAAGTTTTTCCAGAGAGTCCATGCCTAAGCCACCTAGTTGTACACCTAAAGTACCTTCTTTAGAAACAACCACATTGATGCGCTCTTCTTTTTGATTTCTGATTATAGTGGCAGGAATGGTTTTGTTTTTGTTTTTTTCTAAAACTACTTTGGCTTCATCAAGGTATTTTGTTTTTTCACCGTTAAGCGAAATAAAAATATCTTTGGGCTGCAACATCGTATTTTTAGATTCAGCGGCAACGGCTCCAATAACAAAAGGAATTCTAATAGAAACAATGGGTCCTTTTTCAAATTTTGACAATTGATCGATAATATCAGCGGGCATTTTTATTTCTTGTTGGGTTCCATTTCTTTCAATAAGAATTTGTTTACCCATTACAATTTTGGCATTGATCTCATTGTCAAATTTGGCTATTTTTTCACCATCTACCGCCAAGATTTTATCTCCTGTCATGAAACCTGCATTTTGCATGGCTTTATTTTCAATCAAAAGACCGTCTTTCAAATCCGCATTAGCAATATACGTATCGCCATAAGCAAATGCCATTCCGATATAAATGATAAACGCCAATATGAAGTTTACCGTAACACCACCTAACATGATAATCAAACGTTGCCAAGCCGGTTTAGAACGAAATTCCCATGGTTGTGGAGGCAAAGCCATTTGTTCTTTGTCCATACTTTCGTCGATCATTCCGGATATTTTCACATAACCGCCTAGAGGCAACCAACCAATTCCGTATTCGGTTTCGCCAATTTTCTTTTTTAGAAGGGAATATTTAACGTCAAAAAATAAGTAGAATTTTTCGACTCTGGTTTTGAATAATTTAGCAGGAATAAAATGTCCTAATTCGTGAAGTATAATAAGTAATGATAAGCTCAATAAAAATTGAGAAAGCTTTATAAATATGTCCATTTTTTAATTTTAGTTCTTTTACAACTCACAAAAGTAAGGTTTTCTATTTGTTTAATTTGCAATAATTGTTCCATACCGTTTTAAATGTTTGTTAATTAATCGAATTTCAATTTTTACTTTCGAATGAGTCTCTTAACTTTACTTTTTTGAAACGAATATTTCTCGTTATCTTCACTTTAAAAACTACTTTATGTCCTCAAAATTATTTTCTCCTCTTCAAATAAAAAGCATTACCCTTAAAAATAGAATTGCTATTTCTCCAATGTGCCAATATTCATCAATCGATGGTTTTGCCAATGATTGGCATCTCGTACACTTAGGCAGTCGTGCCAGTGGCGGTGCGGGATTGATAATTCAGGAAGCGACTTCGGTTTCCCCTGAAGGTCGAATTTCCCCCGAAGATTTAGGTCTTTGGAAAGACGAACAAATGGATAAAATGAAAATTATCAATCAATTTATTATCAGCCAAAACTCGGTTCCCGGAATACAATTGGCGCATGCCGGACGAAAAGCCAGTGCAGCATCCCCATGGAACGGTGGCCGTAAGGTGCCGATTGATCAAGGCGGTTGGGATACGGTGGCACCAAGTGCTGTGGGATATCATGACAATGAAAAACCACCAATAGAATTGGACAAGACAGGAATCCAAAAAGTAATCTCTGATTTTAAATCGGCTACCAAAAGAGCAGTGGAAGCGGGTTTTCAAGTAATGGAAATTCATGCGGCACACGGCTATTTAATGCATCAGTTTCTTTCGCCTTTGTCTAATTTTAGAACCGATGAATACGGAGGAAGTTTTGAAAACCGAATCCGATTAACGATTGAAGTTGTAGAAGCGGTACAATCGGAATGGACAAAAGATTTGCCTTTATTTGTTAGAATTTCAGCTACAGACTGGGCTGAAGGCGGATGGAATATCGAAGAATCAGTGCAACTTTCGAAAATACTAAAAGAAAAAGGCGTTGACTTAATTGACGTTTCTTCAGGTGGAGCAGTATCCTACCAACAAATTCCACTGGAACCTGGATATCAAGTACCTTTTGCAAAACAAATAAAAAAAGAAACGGGAATAATGACCGGAGCCGTGGGTTTAATCACCGACGCAACTCAGGCAGAAGAAATCATTGCCACAGGAAAAGCGGATTTGGTTTTGTTTGCCAGAGAATCGCTAAGAAATCCAAATTTAGGTTTGACATTTGCTGCAGCCCTTAATGCTGATGTGTCATGGCCAAAACAATATGAAAGAGCCAAAATCTAGTAGTACACTATTTCAACACGAATTTCACGAATCTGCACCAATTATTTAGTGTAAATTCGTGAAATTCGTGTTTAATTTTTCAAATTAGTATTTAATTACCGTACCATGCAAAAAATAAAAACCGCCCTGCTTTCCTATGGGATGTCGGGAAAAGTATTCCATGCGCCATTTATCAATTTTCACCCTGGTTTTGAACTGGTAGGTGCTTGGGAAAGAACTAAAAAACTGATCCGTGAGGATTACCCAACGGTTAAAAGTTATTTCGCGCTTGAAGCTTTACTCGAAGACGATGTTGATTTGGTCATCGTAAATACGCCGGTGGAAACGCATTATGAATATGCCAAAAAAGTATTGCTGGCCGGAAAACATGCCATTGTCGAAAAAGCATTTACAACAACAGTCGCTCAAGCGCAAGAATTAGCGGCATTGGCCAAAGAAAAAGGATTGAAATTAGCGGTTTTCCAAAATAGAAGATGGGACAGTGATTTCAAAACTGTGCAGAAAATTATTTTAGATGAGGTTCTTGGCGAAATCGTGGAAGCCGAATTCCATTTTGACCGATACAATCCACTTTTAAGTCCGAAGCAGCACAAGGAAAGTGCCAATTCCGGTGCAGGAATTCTAAAAGATTTAGGTCCGCATTTAATTGATCAGGCGTTGTGTTTATTTGGTTTACCCAAAGCTGTTTTTGCCGATATCCGAATCACGAGAGAACATTCTTTGGTGGATGATTGCATCGATATTTTGCTTTATTATCCTGATTTTAGAGTCCGATTAAAAGCGGGATTTTTTGTCAGAGAAGCCATTCCATCTTATGTGATTCATGGAAAAAAAGGGTCTTTCTTGAAACCGCGTGGCGATGTGCAGGAAGATGATTTGAAATTGGGAAAAAAACCAAACCTCGATACTTGGGGAACAGAATCCAAGAGCAAAGAAGGGATTCTCCATACGCAGATTAATAATGATGTCTTTATTGCCAATGTAGAAACGCTTCAAGGGAATTACTATGATTTTTTTGAAGGGGTTTATCAATCTATTTCAAATGATACACAAGAACCGGTAACGGCTCAGGATGGAGTTCGTGTCATGCAAATTATTGAAGCGGCTATCCAAAGTAGTGCCCAGAAAAAAGCAATTGATCTATAAAATTAACTACGAATTTGCAAATTTTATGAAGTAAATAAAATTAGCGAATTTGCAGAGATTACTTTTCAGAATTAATTAGTGGTTTTTATAAACAATAACGATGTATTTATTGGGTAAACAAACCCTGATATAAATTGAATCATTGCTTTTTGTATTTTTGCTCCATCAATCATAAAACAAATTCTTTTGATAGATTTAAATTTTATATCTCGGTTTAAAACCAAAGCAAAATACAAGAAAACATATAAAAACGCGAAACTTTCCTACTTGAACAGAATCCGATGGGCTGTTTCGATGTTTTATTTTGGAATGGGTTTGTGTTTTGCCACTTGGGCCAGCAGAATTCCAGATATAAAAACCGCGTTGCATTTAGGATCAGGAGAATTAGGAACGATTTTATTTGCAATTCCATTGGGACAATTAATTATTATGCCTTTTTCAGGAAAATTAGTCACCCGTTTTGGAAGCCACCGCATTCTTATTTTTTCCCTTTTATTATATGTTTTATCCTTGTCTAGTTTAGGTTTGGCTATAACTTCTTGGCAACTATCATTGGGATTATTATTCTTTGGAATCTTTGGTAACTTGTCAAATATTGCCGTAAACACTCAAGGCGTTTACACCGAAGAGCTTTTTAAAAAAACAATAATGTCCTCGTTTCACGGTATGTGGAGTTTGGCTGGATTCCTGGGAGCTTTGGTAGGAATAGGAATGTTGGCATTAAACCTCACGCCACTGATTCATTTTATGATTGTTGGCGGAATTGTTCTTTTGTTGATGATTTTTAACTTTAAATTTTTGATAAAAGCGAAGGAAACCATCAAAACCGAAAAGAAAAAATTATTCACAAAGCCGGACAGTGCCTTGATTTGGTTGGGTGTAATTGGTTTTTGTTGCATGGCAAGCGAAGGCGTGATGTTTGATTGGAGTGGTGTTTATTTCAAAGATGTCATTAAAGCGCCAGGACCGTTAGTGATTTTGGGGTACACTTCGTTTATGATTATGATGGCTGGAGGACGATTTTTTGGAGACGGTTTGATTCATAAATTTGGAAGAAAACCAGTAATGCAAATTAGCGGCATCATGATTTCAGCGGGACTTTTTACCTCGGTATTTTTTCCGTATTTAATTCCATCTACCATTGCCTTTATGTTTGTAGGACTCGGAGTTTCCACTATTGTTCCTACGATTTACAGTATTGCGGGAAAAAACCCAACGGTTCCTCCTGGGGAAGCGTTAACCATAGTTTCGAGCGTTAGTTTCCTCGGTTTTTTAATGGGACCACCAGTTATTGGTTACATTGCCGAATTGTTTGGTTTGCGATTTTCATTTGCTTTCATTGGAGTTTTTGGAATTCTGATTGCATTTATGGTTTCCCGGATTAAAGCAATTCAATAAAAATAAAGCCTCTTTTTATCGTGCCTATTTTCATAAATCCGAATCATTTTTAAACACTTCGGATTTTTTTATGGGAATTATTTTATTAAAACTTAAAAGTATATAGTTTTTTCCCTATTTTTAGCGCTAGAATTCAAGCAATTAGTGATTTACACTTTGTTAGTATTTTAAAACACCACATTTTTCCAAAACTCATTTTCCGTTAATTTCAGTTTGTTATTCCTATTTGGAACGCTATTGCTATGGTTTTTATTGGACTAAAAAGCAAATCAGCTGTTTCGTTTTAAGGATATTTTCTAATGCATTTATCTCAACAAAAAATATTTATGAATAAATTTTACGTTGCGCTTTTCTTTATACTACAGATGAAATTTGCTTTTGCACAGCAAGAAACGGGAATTTACGGAAAGATTATAGATGCCAAAACCCAAAACCCGTTAGGTTTGGTTGTTGTCACCGTTCAAAACACTAATCTAATGCAACTCACAACTGCCGATGGGAATTTTAAATTTGAAAAAATCCCGAGCGGTAATCTCTTTATTCTTATTCACAGTCAGGGTTTCAAAGAGGCTTTATATCCGGTGGAAATACAAGAAGGACAAATGCTTGATCTGGGGACAATACCTTTAGAGGATGACCAATCAATAGAACAACAAGGGAGTTTAATAGCACTGACGGAAAGCGATTTTAGCGATGACAATAGCGGCTCCGAAAATACTTCAGGGCTTTTACAATCCTCCAAAGATGCTTTTCAACAGGCGGCTGCTTTCAATTGGGGTCAGGCCCGATTCAGGATTCGGGGATTAGACAGCGAGCATTCCACGATGATGATTAATGGTGTGGTGATGAATAAACTATACGATGGCAGACCGCAATGGGGCGATTGGGGCGGATTAAACGATGCAACCCGAAATCAGGAATTTTCTGTAGGCACTTCTCCGTCCGATTATACTTTTGGAGGGATTCTTGGAACACAGGAAATCAATACGCGTGCCTCCATTTACAGACCCGGTTCCCGAATTTCATTTTCCGGAACTAATACCAATTACAGTTGGCGCATGATGGGAACTTACGCTTCGGGAATGAGTGATAAAGGTTGGGCATTCGTGGTTTCGGCAGGAAAACGTTTGGCGACCGAAGGCTATTTTGAAGGAACAAATTACGATGCAAATTCTCTTTTTTTAAGTGTCGAAAAAAAATTAAACGATTCCAATTCGCTAAATGTAACTGCCTTTTATACGCCGAATAGCCGTGGAAAAAATTCTCCAAATACAGCTGAAGTCAGTGAATTAACAAGCGAAAAATACAATTCTTATTGGGGTTTTCAAAATGGGAAAAAACGAAATTCGAGAAAGAAAACTATCGAAGAACCTATTGTGATGTTGAATCATTATTTTAAAATTAATGACCATACCAATTTGAATTCCAGTTTGATGTATCAATTTGGAAAAATAGGAAATTCTAATCTCGATTATCAAAATGCGAATAGTCCGGATCCAACGTATTACAGGAAAATGCCGAGTTATTACAGTTCGATGTATGCGAAAGATAATGGCGAATTTTCTGGAGAGTTTACGCCGGATTATCAGAATGCCGAGAAAAGTAAAGCGTTGTTTTTAGCCAACTCACAAGTCGATTGGAATGCCATGTATCAGGCTAATCAAAGTCCGATTGTAGCATCAAATGGAAGTATTTCCGGATATGAACCGGCCAAAAGCAAGTATATTTTGTACGAAGATCGGAACGATGATAAAACGATGGTTGCAACTTCGATATTCAATACGCAATTGAATGAGACCGTTTTCATGAATGCAGGCGGTTCTTTTAAAAACTTGAAATCTCATAATTACCAGAAAGTTTTAGATGTATTGGGAGGGCTGTATTTTGATGATATCGATGGATTTTACAGCGGAAATCAATCCCAATCGGATTTAAATAATCCAAATAGGCAAGTGGTTGTAGGAGATGAGTATGGCTATAATTACAATTATGTGGCGAACACATTAGACGCGTTTACCCAATTCAAATTCTCGTATAATAAAGTAGAATTTTATCTGGCGCAAAGTTTTTCGAGTACCAATTATCAAAGGGAAGGCTTGTATAAAAATGGAATATATGAAACCAATTCCTTTGGTAAAAGCGAAAAAGTGTTGTTTGAAAATTTTGGATTCAAAGGAGGAATTACCTTCAAAATTTCAGGGAAGCAATTGTTAATTTTTAACGGAGCACATTTGACAAAAGCACCAACCATTCGAAATACTTTTCCTAATTCGAGATTAAATAATGTGGTTGTTGACGGGTTGCAAAGCGAGAACATCAGCAGTTTGGATGCAAGTTATGTTTTCCGTTCTCCCATTGTCAAAGCTAGATTAACTGCGTATTATACTTCTATAAAAAATGGAACCCAAACTTCTTTCTTTTATGCCGATGGGATTTTTGATGATGGTGCGGGTTATACGAACACGAGCGCCTTTGTGAGCCAGACGTTGACACATGTGAACAAGAAGAATTTAGGTGCCGAATTGAGTTTGGAATACCAAATTAACCCCACCTTAAAAACTACTTTTTCGGCGGCTTTTGGCCAATATACCTACGACAGTAATCCAAATGTTACGGTAACGAATGATGCAGAGGCTTCGCTAGAAAATACCAATCCCGTTTTCGATTTTGGAACGGCACTATTAAAAAACTACAAACAAGCGGGAATGCCACAACAGGCGTATGCTTTAGGAATCGAATATCGCGATCCCAAATATTGGTGGATTGGAGCCAACATAAATTATTTGGATAACAGTTATATAGATGTTTCTCCAATAGCCAGAACAAATCATTTTTATACTAATCCGGCCAGTGGTTTCAACTTCCCCGAAGCAACGGAGGAAAGGGCTAAGGAATTATTGAAGCAGGAAAAATTTGATCCCACGACTTTGTTAAACCTAACCGGCGGTAAATCTTGGAGAATCTATGGCAAGAATGTGGGGCTTTTTGCGAGTATAAATAATGTCTTGAATACTACGTACAAAACAGGCGGTTATGAACAGGCAAGAAATGCCAATTTCAGACAACGCAATCAGGATGTTTCTAGTGGAACACCCTCTTTTGGCAATAAATATTTTTACGGTTACGGAAGAACCTATTTCGTAAATCTTAATATCAATTTTTAAATTCGAAAAATAAACGCATTATGAAAACGACTTTTCACCACCCAATTTTTGCTGTTATACTTATCGTTGTTACTTTTTCCAGTTGTGTAAAAGAGGAGGTTGCCGTCCCGGAACTAAAATGTACACAACTTGATTTTACCACGAACCGAACTGTTGCAGAAGTTCGGACTAATGCCAATGCAATTGTAACGCAATACAAATTCGATGATATTATTGAAGCATATGTCGTTTCAAGTGACGAAAACGGTAATTTTTTCAAGTCGATTTCTTTCCAAACTTTGGCAACAGCCACAACTCCTGCAATAGGTTTTAGTGTTCCCGTCGATGCATCTAATACCTATATTGATTACAGATTAGGCAACAAAGTGTATCTAAAATTAAAAGATCAATATACTGACATTTCCTTTGGCGGATTGCGAATAGGCAGTATTTATGTCAATTCATATAATGAGGGATCGGTAGGAAGGCTTTCGCAAAATGACTATAAAAACGTGCTTCATGCATCCTGCACGACCATAGCCGAAGCGCAACTAGTAAAAGCTATCACGATTGCTGATTTAACCAATCATTCGAACTTAAACACGCTGGTTGAACTATCCGATGTTCAGTTTACGGCGGCTGCAGCCGGACGACATTATTTTGAAGATACGAATAATGTAGGTGGAGCGACCAATTGGAGTTTGGAGGACAAATTTGGAAATCAAGTGTATTTCAGAACCAGTAGTTTTAGTGATTTTGCAGGGAATTTAGTTCCAAACGGAGGCGGAAAAGTAAGAGGTGTTTTGACTAAATACGGAACCGATTACCAACTTTTACCACGTTCAGCAAAAGATGTGGTCATGACAGCAACAAGAGCAGTGCCATTTTTCTCCCAAGATTTTCAAACCGTGGTGGACAAAACAAATCTCAGCCTTCCCGGTTGGGTAAACATTGCTCAAAAAGGTACGATTTTCTGGAAAGGAACCTTCTATTCAGGCAACGGTTGTGCTGAATTCAATACCACAGGAGCAAAAGTGATTGCTAATGTGGCCTGGTTAATCTCCCCGAAAATTGACATGGATACCCACACCAAGGAAATATTGACTTTTAGAGCAGCACAGCATCATTTGGATGTTGATTCTCAATTAAATTCGCTTGAAGTATATGTCTCTACTGATTTTGACGGATTGAATGTGGCAACGGCAACTTGGATTCCTGTGACGGTTAAATTACCCAAACAAGCCACACCATGGTATCAGTTTGTGGGTTCTGGCGGAGTGGATTTATCTTCTTATAAAGGAAAAATAAACATCGCATTTAAATATACCGGTTCTGGTAAAAATTTAGCGTTGGATGGTGCTTTTCAGGTGGATGATGTGCAGGTTTTTGGGAACTAATTGTTTTTATTTAAATAGAAAATATTTGAATCCGAGATGATATAATTTTTCGCTATGGCTACAGAAGGAATTTTATATATTTGCAGCTCTAAAATCAAATCAAATTATGAAATCTATTTTATTATCACTTGTTTCTTTATTATTCGTTTCTTGCTTATCGGATACGGAAAAACCAACATCAGTTGTTGATTATACAGCTCAAAATGAAAAAGAAATTACAGATTACATTGCCAAAAATAAATTAACCGCTACAAGAACCGATTCAGGTTTATATTATGTGATTAATGAAGCAGGAACGGGTGCTAAACCAACAGCTTCTTCTAATGTTACAGTAGCGTATAAAGGTTATTTTACAAATGGAAATGTATTTGACAAAAGCGGTGACGCTGGTATATCGTTTGGATTACAACAAGTAATCAAAGGATGGACAGAAGGAATTCCTTATTTTAAAGAAGGCGGTAACGGTATTTTATTAATCCCGTCTGCTTTGGGTTATGGTAGTAACGGCAGCGGACCAATTCCGGGTGGTTCTGTTATTCTTTTTGATGTTAAATTGATCAAAGTAAATTAGTTTACGTTCATTCCAAAAACAAAAAAAGGCTGTCTAAAATTCTAGACAGCCTTTTCTACTTTTATAAAGTAATTACTTTTTGATTTCTATAATGCTAACAGCATAACCTCCGCCTGGCGCTGAAAGTTGTGCCAACTTTGATTTGTTAGTCACTGTCATTTTTCGAATTGTGTATGCTTGCGGATTGGTTTTATAATGCGCATCCTTGGCATCTGCATAAATCGTAGCCGTGTATTTTTTGCCTTTTTCCAAGAAATCAAATTTAATGTTTGAAGTCCTTGGGGTTTCACCATTTACATTTCCTATAAACCAGTTGTTGGTTCCTTTTGCTTTACGGGCGGCAGTAATGTATTGACCAGGTTCTGCTTCAAGATATTTACTTTCAGACCAATCTATAGCAACGTCTTTAATAAACTGAAAAGCATCCAAAAAGCGGTTGTAATTTTCCGGTAAATCTGCTGCCATTTGCAGCGGGCTGTACATTGTTACGTATAAAGCCAGTTGATTGGCAAGGGTACTGTTCACATGCGAATGATTGTCAGGATTCAATTTTGTTAAATCCATTTCGAAAATCCCTGGAGTGTAATCCATCGGTCCACCGATTAATCGTGTAAATGGCAATAATGTTACGTGGTTTGGTTTTGAACCTCCAAAAGATTGATATTCTGTTCCTCTAGCTGCTTCGTTGCCAATTAAGTTTGGATACGTTCTGCATATTCCCGTAGGACGAACTGCTTCATGCGCATTAACCATAATTTTATAATCGGCTGCTTTTTCAACTGCATATTGATAGTGGTTAATCATGAATTGGTTATAATGATTTCCCCCGTTTTCAATGATAGAACCAACATATCCGCTTTTTACAGCGTCATATCCATTATCTTTCATAAATTGATACGCTTTATCCATGTGTCTCTCATAGTTACGAACAGATCCTGAAGTTTCGTGGTGCATAATCATTTTGACTCCTTTAGATTTTGCGTAAGCTTCGATACCTTTCACATCAAAATCTGGGTAAGGAGTTACGAAGTCAAAAACATAATCTTTAGAATGACCAAACCAGTCTTCCCAACCTTCATTCCAACCTTCAACCAAAACACCATCAAAACCATTTGCGGCAGCAAAGTCAATGTATTTCTTCACGTTGGTATTATTTGCACCGTGTTTGCCATTTGGTTTTGCTTTTGAAAAATCGCTAACGCCAAGTTGTACCGTTGGGAAATCATCTGTGTACGCCCAAGAGCTTTTACCAGTAATCATTTCCCACCAAACCCCAATATATTTTACGGGCTTGATCCAAGAAGTATCCTCTATTTTACAAGGGTCGTTTAAGTTTAAAGTGATTTTTGAAGCCAAAATATCTCTGGCATCATCACTTACCATAATCGTGCGCCAAGGCGAGTGATTTGGAGCCTGCATATTTCCTTTGTCTCCTATTGCATCAGGTGTAAGCCATGATTCGAAAACCATGTTTTTATCATCAAGATTCAAATGCATACAAGAATAATTAATTAATGCAGCTTCGTGTAAATTGATATAAATTCCATCATTCGTTTTCAGCATCAATGAAGTTTGAACTCCTGTTGTAGAAAAAGAAGTTTGCGATACATTCGCAGTTTTTGCTTTTTCAGCTAACCCTCTGATTTCAGATAATTTTGAAGTCGTGTAATCGTATTCTTGCGTATCGTAATCTCCAGGAATCCAATATGCGGTGTGGTCGCCCGTCATGGCAAATTGCGTTCTTTCTTCTTTGATTACAAAATAAGTAAGGTTTTTTTGCGAAGGGAATTCATAGCGAAATCCAAGACCATCATTGAATAATCGAAAACGAATAACAACTTGTCTATCGGTTCCTTTTTGATTTAAAGTAACGGCAAGTTCGTTGTAATGATTGCGAATTTCGGCTACTTCACCCCAAACAGGTTTCCAGTTTTCGTCAAACGAAGTGGCTTTAGTATCTATAATCGTAAAGTCATTTAGCAACGATTTTTTGTCGTTTTTTAGTTCCAAACCTAATTTGCTGGTTTTTATGACCTCTTTGTTCTTATATTTCAACGTATAAGTAGGAGTTCCGTCATTTTGCAACGAAAATCCCATTACGAGTGCTGCATCGGGTGATTTTAGTTGTTGTGCTTGGGCCGTGCTAAATAATGAAAGCCAGAATAAGGCAGTGAAAATTAAATGCTTCATTTTTTTGATTGAATTAATAATTAATAGTTTTTTGGGTTCACTAGAAAAAATTAGAAATTTCACACTTGTTACCAAGCGCAATCAGGATAATTAAATCTACAGAAAGTAAAAATAAGCGATTTCCCTTTTGTCTTTAACCAGTACTGTAAAATAGTAGGTTTTTGAATTCTAAAAATAGATTTAAGGTGTTGTAAGATAGTGAATTATACAGAATTTGAAATAAAAAAAAGTAATTTTTATGAAAGTAAAATTATCTTATTTAGGCTTGAATGCTGCAATAAAAGGATTGTTTTATGGCGTGTTGGTCCCTATTGAGATCACTTTTGCTTCAAATTCTTCCCTTGGTCCTTTCGCTTTATTTTTTAATAACGAACGATAATTATAAATTGTAGATATGGAATATCTTAAAAATACGGCTATTTTATTACTATCCTTTATGCCCAAACGGATCAATGCCACAATTCTTAATTCGGTATTCAGCATTTCTCCGTCTTTCAATTGGGTTAATTCAGTATCGATTAGCAAATCTTCAAATTGACGGATAAAATTGGGAAAGAGTTGTAAAAAGGTTTTGTCAAAATTGGTGTAAAACTCTTTTAATTCGTCTTCAATAAACTGTTTCGATTTTATCGCGTTTACCAAATTATTCATTTTACCTGCGGTCGCCATTACATTTAATTTACTGTGATAGCCTTCCAGTTTACCAATATAATCCGAACACTGATCCATGTATCGACCAATAAATATTTCTTTTAAAAGATTAGCTTCGGTTAGTGTATTGTTAGTTTCATTTAGTTTTAAATTAAAAGCTTGCAGGGCAACATTTAGTTCCGACAATTGTTCATTTGCCAGATTTAGATCCTTTTGTGCTATTTTTAATTTTTTCATTTGCTTAAAAAGCAGTATCATAACCACTAATAAGATAACGGTTAATACACTCACACTAATCAAAAACAGTATAAGTTGTCTTTGATTGGTTTGATTTTGATGTTGATACGCTTCGCTGATGATAGGCATCATTTTGGATATTTCGTAGGTTCTTAAACGTGCGTTGCAAAAAAGTGCATCTTCAAGAGAACGCTGTATGTATTTGTAGGCTCGATCAATTTCCCCTTCTTCGTATAATAAAAAAGCCAAATTCCGTAGGGAAATATTTTCTTTCTTAGCCAGTTGCAAATCGGAAATAGCAGAAATAGTAAGCCATTTTTTTTCGGATTCTCTGTCTTTCTTTTGATGATACACATGAGAAATTATATAAGCAAAGACCGCACGATTTGGATCCGTGAGAGGAATAGTCGGGAAAATAGTTTGCAATAATTGTAAGGATTGGTCGTAATGACCCGTATCAATTAATATTTCCGATTGGGTAATATTATATTCCCAAGATTGTTTGGGAAAATACTGTAACGCGGAATCCCTATATTTTTTTGTTAATAAAGCATATTTATTTTTCTCATAACTAGACGTGGCATAATCATTCATGTATCCATAAATAATTCGATTTACACTATAATAAGAACCTTTCAGTTCGGGAGAATCAGCAAACGTGTCTTTTGGAAGTATATCAATTGCTTCTTTGTACATTCCTAAAGTACCCATTATCGAGGCTAGATTGAGTGCAGCAAGACTGCTCTTTTTTTTATCTTTTAGTTTAATGGCTATCTGCAAACTCTTTCGTGCAAAAACTAATGCAGAATCCGATTTATATAATCGATATTCGTCGAAGAGTTTGCCGTAAATTTCAAGTTTTTGAAGGTCATTCGAATTAGATTTCAAAAGTTTTTTGAATGAATTTATTTTATTCTCTTTTTGGTCCGAATACACTTGGTGATTCTCTATTGTTTGGTCCAATTGAATCAATAAAGACTCAGAATTATCCTGAGCTAACATTAATATTGGAAAAAATAACACAAAAAGGAAAGGCAAAAATCGATGCATTAAATTAGGTTTAAGTTCCTGTAAAATTAACTAAAAATATAAATTAACTCTCAATCCCCACAACTAAATGCGGAATCTGTTTATAGTATTACAATTAAAAAAATCTTAAATGGGACCGTGAAATTATCATTATTCACACCTTCTGCTTTTTTATAATCACAGAACTTCATAAGTACGAAGCAAATCATTAAATTTGTAGCTTATTTAAAATCATGTTAGAAAAAGAAGTAATAAATTTCGAAAAAACGGCCATTGTAGGTATAGTAACTCAAAATCAAAGTGAAGAGAAACTAAACGAATATCTTGATGAATTAGAGTTTTTGACTTTTACCGCAGGTGGGAAAGTAATCAAACGCTTTTCTCAAAAAATGGAACGCCCAAATCCCAAAACTTTTGTGGGTACCGGAAAAATAGAGGAAATCAATCTTTTTGTAAAAGAGAATGATATTTCGACTTTGGTATTTGATGATGAATTGTCGCCTTCTCAACAAAAAAATATTTCTAAAATTATAGATTGTAAAATTCTGGACAGGACGCATCTTATCTTGGATATTTTTGCGCAACGTGCCGAAACATCTTACGCAAGAACCCAAGTAGAATTAGCTCAATGTCAATATTTGCTGCCAAGACTTTCTGGAATGTGGACTCACCTGGAACGTCAAAAAGGGGGAATTGGAATGCGTGGACCTGGAGAAACGGAGATTGAAACCGATAGACGTATTGTTCGCGACAGGATTGCTTTATTGAAAGAAAAAATAAAAAGCATCGATAAACAAATGGGTACGCAGCGAGGTAATCGCGGTGCTATGGTTCGTGTTGCTTTGGTAGGATATACGAATGTTGGGAAATCAACCTTGATGAATGCGGTTGGGAAAAGTGATGTTTTTGTAGAAAACAAACTTTTTGCGACATTGGATACCACCGTTCGGAAAGTAGTGATTAAAAACCTACCTTTTTTGCTTTCGGACACCGTAGGATTTATTAGAAAATTACCAACACAATTGGTGGATTCTTTTAAAAGCACCTTGGATGAGGTTCGTGAAGCCGATTTATTATTGCATGCTGTTGATATTTCGCACCCTGAATTTGAAGATCAAATCGAATCGGTGAATAAAACATTATCGGACATTAAATGCAATGACAAACCGGTCATTATGGTTTTTAATAAAATCGATGCTTACAAACCATTGACAATTGATGAAGATGATTTAATGACCGAAAAAACGCCAAGACATTTTACTTTGGAAGAATGGAAGTCAACTTGGATGAATAAGGTTGGAGAACAAAATGCACTGTTTATTTCGGCAACAAACAAAGAAAATTTCGAAGAATTCAGAGAACGCGTTTATGAAGCGGTTAGACACATTCATATCACGCGTTTTCCTTATAATAAGTTCTTGTATCCGGATTATAAAGATGCGGTTGAGAAAGAAGACAAAGAAGAAACCGAAGAAGAATAAGCAATTCCTCTCATTATAACACACCAAATCCCTTTTGAATTTCAAGAGGGATTTTTTTGGGTCATGTCCCAGCTTTCACTATCGTTGCAGCTGCGTCAGAATCCCGACACTTCGGGACCATCCCTCATGCGGGATTTGGGTGATAGAATTGCTATTGATTTTCACAATTACTAGTAGATTGTTTTTTGGCACATTTGTTTAAAAAAGTATACATTTGATCATAAATAAATTCTGACGTTTATCAGACATAGCTACCCAATTTTGGGGCGATAAGTCTTATTTTGTCAGACCTATATACAAGTTGGCAGTAATTATAAACAATCGAAAACATAGAAAAATGAAATTAATAAAAACAAAAAACAATCTTTTACCTCTCATAATTTTTATTTTTATAAGCTCCTTTGGATATGGGCAAAGTCAAAATGGACGAATTCCATTTTACGCATTGCCATATTACAATTACGAACCATTAACAATTACTATTGGAAAATATCAGAAAGAACTTCTCTCAAACGATATTTCAGAATTAGAAACATTAGAAACAAAAATTAAAAATGATTTAAACAATACTGACATTGCAAGCCTTTATATTTTATCGGTTAGACTATACGATTTAGGGAAAAAAGATGATGCCTTTTATTGGTTTATGACCGCTCAAGCAAGAGCCAGAATATTTATGAATATGCTGGATAAAAAAAGAATGGGAGGCATTGGTTCAGAAGCATTTGAATTAAAACAACTTTTTAATTCATTTAATCAACTAATTGGAGAATATATGAATGGATATGAATTTAATGATGTTGAGAAAGGACTTGCCGTTTATAAAAGAGTAAAAGCCGAAGTTAAAAGCATTCAATCATACAAAGACATTTATAAGAAAGTGAAATTTGTGGATGAAAAAAATCTTGAGATAGAGAAAACTAATAAAGAAAATGATTTGGCGGAAGGAATTGAATATATCACGAATAACAAAGGTAAAATTAAGCAACAAAGAATAGAAAACGGAACTCAAGATAAATACTAAATAACTAATGCCAACCGCCATTTTGAGCTAGCTGGAATTTAGTGGAATTACCGTTTCGCATCAAGTTTTCGTTAAGCCGAAAATTGAGTGGTTACGAACTTCCAGCCATCTCAAAGTGGCATAACGTTGTGCTTAACCTTAAAAAAACGAAACTTAAATGAAAAGAAAAAATATTTATATTATTGGAGGATTAATATTATTTCTGTTTTTCTTTTACAAATTAGGAAGTGCATTTGCACCTGGAAGTTATCCTTATGCCGAACATTACGAGCTAAACTACCCTGAAGAAAAAGTAATTGAAGCAGCTGAAAATGTAAGAAAAGAAAATATCTACTTACATATTGGGAAAGGTTGGGAAGATAAAGACACAACTGACCATTGGCATCATATTTATTTTAATTTTCACAACAAAATGCTGTTAACGTGGACAAGACCGAATGGAAAAAATAGTACAACATTTGCTTTTGTCAGAATGCAAGATGATAATGCAGAATGGAAAAATTTAAATAATGATTTTGGCTATTTTGAAAACAGAAAAATAAAAAAAGCACTTGAAGAAGAAATATTAGCTAAAATAAAAATCAAGTTAGAAAACGAACCAAAATAAATAAAAAAGGCTAAGCATAACCGCCGTTTAGCAAGATTGTGGGTTTAATGGAATCCCCTCTGGTGCTCGTCTGCGACGAGTACCTACTTAAATTAAGAGACAAATCATAGCGTTTGCAACGCGGATAGCTTAAAAAGCTCCATTTCAAAACATTACAAACTAAAAAAAATCCCTTTTGAAAACTATTTTCTAAAGTTCTTTTTTATTAAAAATCCTGTTTCTAAAAACCGTAATTGGCCGCTAAGCCAAACACTTCTCGTACTTGAACCGCTTTGATTGTATTATCATCATAAATTCCCTGTATTGCTAGATTCGCAGTTACATATTTGTTGATTCTCATAACCACATTCATTTGATAATCGATATCAACGTTTTGTGGTTTGTCTAAATAATTGGAATATAAATTCAATCGATTTTCAATAGAAATATTTGTCATTACATTGAGTTTGTAATAGGCGGAAATACTGGCGCCAAATTCAAAACGGGAGCTATCTCCTTGTAATACGCCAAAAGAAGAACCGAAATCCGTAAAATGCTTGTGTACCAAAATTAATTTTGCAGTTGCCGGAGAAAAATTCACACTTAAATTATTGCTTTTTTTCCACAACATACCAGGCCCTAATTGAAAATATGCAGGCGAGAAGAAATGAGAAATGCCATTTCCGTCGTTGTCATAACCAACATCCATTTGTGTTTTCATATTGAAAAACATAGAATAGTACCAGTCGCCTTTGGCTTTTTTACCCCAAAGCGAATTCAGCTCTAATCTATCATCTGTTTTTGCGACTTTAGAACCTTTTACTTTGGTTAAGCCATAGGCTGCGATGAATTTATTGTCCCAAATTATATCTTCTTTTTTGTAATTGAAATCATAATTCAAACCAAAATTCCCTGCAAGGTTTGAAGTTCCACCGCCCAACCATTTGCTGTTATAAGCAGTTTGATTAAAAAGCAAAGAAATATTTCCTTTTTTTGTCCAAAATTTTATGGTGTCATTTGAAGTTTCTTGTGCATTGACAGAAACTATAATCAAAAGAAAAACGATTGAAAGTACTGTTTTTTTCATAATCTTTTATTTAGATTCTAATATAAAAGTAAGAAAAAAATGGGATTAATTATCCTTTTTTGGGTGCTTTGTATAAAGGAACCGCAGAACAAGCCTCTCCATACATGATGCTTCTAGCGAAAGGCTGTAAATAATTGGCAGCCAATACATAAGCACGCATTGGAACTGGTTTTCTAGAACACCCTTTTATAATTACGGGTTTATTCTCATATACCGAGTAATCAATTTTAGGCAGCAATTCTTCGTAAAGTGAAGCGTCTAAATCTTCTATTGATCCGTTGATGATTTTCTTTGCATATGGCGCTAATTGAATGGCCACCAAAATCGAAGCCCAAGCCGGAATAATAGCATCTGTGCTACATCCAATCGCGACATATTGATCTTGATATTGTGACCAATCGTGATTTTTTAAATGTTCTCTAAAGTCTTTTTCTTTCAATAAAAAACCTTCCAAAAGCCATTGAGAAATATCGATTTGCGTACGAATTTCCTTTGGATAATAATCCTCCAAATCAAATACGACCAAAACACTATTCGCAACTTTATTTATTATTTCTTCCATTTTTTTTTTAGTTTACAGTCGCAGTCGCAGTCTTAGTTGTAGAACTGAAAACTGCGACTGCAAACTGAATACTTTCTAAAGCATTCCCAATTCTAATTTAGCTTCTTCGCTCATTAAATCTTTGCTCCAAGGCGGGTCAAATGTGATTTCAACTTCGGCGTCTTTTACATGCTCAATCGATTTTACTTTTTCTTCCACTTCTCGAGGTAAACTCTCTGCCACAGGACAGTTTGGAGAAGTAAGTGTCATCAAAATTTTCACTTCATAATCCGTATTTACCATTACGTCATAAATCAATCCTAATTCGTAAATATCTACAGGAATCTCCGGATCATAAATTGTTTTTAATATTTTTACGATTGATTCTCCTAATTCAGTGGTGTCTATTTCTTGTGTCATTTTTTTCTATTTATATTGTTTTACTCGTAGGTTACAGATGTTAATGTAGTTGTATCAAAAAAGCTAACTATTTTTTCAACTCCGTAATCATTATTAGAAAATATCATATCAGTAGCGACTTTAATATTGTACAACTTATTAAAATTAACTATATCAGTCATGATACCGTTAGCCGTTTGGTAACTACATGATCCCATTTCTTTCTCTGCATCAACAAAGTCGATTTTTTTTAATTCTGATTGAAATGATTTCGAATAATTAACCTTAGGATAATTCGTGTTTATTGTTTTTTTGTTATAATCAATTATAATTTTATATGCAAAAGGCGTAAAGTTATGCCCGAAATTCTCTCTAAAAGTTTTAATTAATTCTCCACTTCCTCTTTTAAAAAAAAGCGTTGTCTTGTTTGTTTTTAGATTATGAATTCCTTGTATAAGATGAGTGTTATGATATAATTGACTTTCTAATCTCTTTATTTCTTCCTTACTAAGACTTTTTATTTTAACGGACCCAATTATCTTTAAAGAATCTTGAGGACTTACTACTTTTGTAAATTTTGTTTTCGGAAATTCAACTTTGAGCAATAATGTATCGGCGTACACTTTGTTATCTACAGTGAAAAAGTTAGATTTTTGCTCATAAACGAATTTGATTTTTGAGTAGCTTTCGGGTATGCTTTTTTGCGAAGAAGCAATATTACCAACTAAAATTAATATAAAAAAAATTATTTTTTCCATTCGAATAATAACTTTAATTTTGTGAGTTGAATGCCAATGCATACATCTTAATATTTTTTATCATCGAAACCAATCCATTGGCGCGAGTAGGTGATAAATGTTCTTTAAGACCTATGTCGTCAATAAATTCCATGTCGGCTTCCAGAATATCTTTAGCACTTTGATTAGAAAAAGTACGTATCAAGATGGCAATAATGCCCTTGGTTAAAATGGCATCGCTATCAGCGGTAAAAACAACTTTATCATCATTTTGTTCACCCTGCAACCACACTTTTGATTGACAGCCTTTAATCAGATTGTTTTCGGTTTTGAACTCTTCTTTGATTAAAGGAAGTTTTTTTCCTAATTCGATGATGTATTCATAACGTTCCATCCAATCATCAAACATCGAAAACTCGTCAACTATTTCTTCTTGTATCTCTTTAATTTTCATAGTATGCTGAATTTATTTCGGTGTTATTCTTTTTTAACAAATGAATTAATTTTGGTAACGAATTTCTTAATTTCTTTTGGTGGAAAACCATGGTCAAAACTAATGGATTCGTAGGTTTTATCTTTGTAGGTGATTTTCAAATTGGCAATAGGTGCACCGTCGTATAAACGTTTTGCGGTAGGCGCTTTTAATTTAGCCAAACTATCCAATTTCACTTTCTTAAAACAAGTCACCAATTCATTCCAGTCAGCCTCGGATATTTTTTTAGCGACAGCGTTGTCAGTTCCATTTCTGTCTTTTGAAACTGTCACCATTTGATTTTTGACTGTTATTTTTTGATAAAAACCTCTGGTATTCGCAGTGTATTCAATAACAGCGGTTTCAATATCTTGAGCTTTGGCGCTATCGCAACCTTTTCCAAGAAAAATAGTCAGGAATAATAAAGAAAGTATTTTCATGTGTTGATAATATTTGGTTGATTATAGGAACATGGTATCGCCATTCTTCCTTTATTGTTTATGATTTTGAATTATGGTAATGTCATAATTTTATATTTTTAGGATAACATGAGTTGCGCTTTTTTCACTGCTGCTACCATAGCATCAATTTCTTCCTTGGTATTATAAAAAGCAAATGAAGCTCTTATCGTTCCGGGAATATTAAAGAAAGTCATAATAGGTTGCGCGCAATGATGACCCGTTCTTACGGCTATTCCTAATTTGTCAATTATCGTACCAATATCATAGGGATGAATTCCTTCAATATTAAACGAAATTACGGAAGTTTTTTCCTTGGCTGTGCCAAAAATTTTCAAACCTTCAATTTCCAATAATCGTTTGGTTCCATATTCTAGCAATTCTAATTCCTGTTGTTGAATGTTGTCAAAACCAACTTCGTTCATATAATCTACAGCTGTTCCCAGAACAATTCCGCCTGCAATGTTAGGCGTTCCAGCTTCAAATTTATGAGGTAATTCAGCATAAGTTGTTTTTTCGAAGGTTACTTCCTTAATCATTTCACCTCCGCCTTGATACGGCGTTAATTTATTCAACCACGCTTCTTTTCCGTATAAAATCCCGGTTCCCGTAGGTCCGCAAATTTTATGTCCTGAAAAAGCATAGAAATCACAATCCAATTCCCGAACATCAGGTTTTAAATGTGCAACCGCTTGCGCTCCATCAATCAAAACTGCAGCGCCAAATTTGTGCGCTTCATCAATCATGTATTTTATTGGATTGACAGTTCCAAGGGCATTTGAAATATGATTTACGGTAACAACTTTAGTTTTATCCGAAAGCAGTTTATCATATTCCGCCATGATCAATTCACCATCTTGATTCATAGGAATTACGCGTAAAATTGCACCGGTTTTCTCGCATAACATTTGCCAAGGCACAATATTGCTGTGGTGTTCCAATGCCGATACCAAAACTTCATCACCCGGTTTTAAAATAGAAGCGAATCCATTTGTAACCAAGTTAATTCCGTGCGTAGTTCCCGAAGTAAAAAGCACTTCATGTGCAAATTTAGCATTAATGTGATTTTGAATTTTACCACGAGAAGCTTCATAAGCATCGGTTGCCAATTGACTTAGCGTATGAACGCCACGATGAATATTCGCATTAATCTCCTGATAATATTTTGATATCGCGTCAATTACCACTTGTGGTTTTTGCGAAGTAGCACCGTTATCGAAATAAACCAATGGTTTTCCGTTTACTTTTTGCGAAAGTATGGGAAAATCGGCTCTAATTTTATTTATATCTAGCATAATTATTTAGAAAAGTTCTAAATACAAAAGTAATGAAAAACCACACCGTTTAGGCAACGAATCGATTAATTTTTATGCTTGTTTCTTATGCTTTCATAGAAATATTTTATTGAATTACTGATTGTTTATTTTATTAAATTGCAATAAATTAATTCCTTATCAAAATGAAAAAATTCTTCAAGCTTGTTGGTTTCGCTTCTTTTATTGGTGTTTTTTATTTAGGATTCACTACTTATCCAAAACTGGATTTAATTTCTGGCTTTTCAGCCAAAAGTATTGCTTCGGGACATTTCATCGATCATCGTTCACAATCAACAATTGAAAAAGGAGATAATGATATCAAAATGATTGATTATGCTGAAAATAGTATAAATGATGCGGGAAAATTTGCTGTGGCTTCAGTTTATGGTTTGAAAGAAAGAAAAGCAATTTACAGAGAAGGATTGGGTGCGACATTAATTACGAATGATTTTGATGTGACAAAACCGTATGAAGTTCCCAAAAGAATAAAATTAAACAATAATTTACCTTTTCCTTATGGGAATAAAGACCCTTTGGACACTGTTTTTACCAATGTCGATTATGCAAAATTGAATGTGGCTGTTGCCAATGCTTTCGATAAAAAAGGAGAACTTAGTAAAAGAAGCCGATCGGTTTTGGTCATCTACAAAGACAAAATTATTGCCGAAAAATATGATACCGGTTTCAATAAAGACAGCAAAATTCTAGGCTGGTCGATGACTAAAAGTGTTACGGCAACTCTCTTTGGAATTCTGCAGAAACAAGGAAAATATGATATTTACAAACCGGCTCCTATACCGCAATGGCAAAAGGACGACCGCAAAATAATCACCACAAATGATTTGCTTCATATGAATTCAGGACTGGAATGGGAAGAAAATTACAGTACGATTTGTGACGCTACCAACATGCTTTTCCAAGCGAAAGATATGACCCGAATACAATTGGAGAAACCAACAGCTTTTAAACCCAACGCGCATTGGAATTATTCTTCGGGAACGACTAATTTGTTATCAGGGATTTTGAGAAAGCAATTTAAAACACACCAGGAATATCTTGATTTTTGGTACTCGGCTTTGATTGATAAAATTGGAATGAACTCTATGGTAGTTGAAACGGATATGGCAGGGAATTTTGTGGGCTCGTCGTATGGTTGGGCTACAACGCGCGACTGGTCAAAACTTGGTTTGTTGTATTTGCACAAAGGAAATTGGAATGGAACAACACTTTTTGACGAAAGTTGGGCAAAATATGTGGCAACACCTACGGCCGGTTCCAATGGAAAATATGGAGCCCATTTTTGGCTGAATGCCGGCGGTAGATTTCCAGATGTTCCCAGAGATATGTATTTCTGTAGTGGTTATCAAGGTCAAATGGTGGCTATTATTCCATCGCTGGATTTGGTGATTGTACGAATGGGTTTAGTGGAAGACCCAAAATTTGATTTTAATGGAATGTTGAGTGGGATAATCGCTTCCATAAAGCACACTAAGTAAAATTACAAAGGGCGCAAAGCTATATAAACTTTGCGCCCTTTGCGTATAACTTTGTGACCTTTGCGGTTAAAAACTACAAATCAAATCCCATTTTTACTCCTAATTTCGTAGCGATAATTTTGGTGATTCGTTGTTTTAATTCTGGTATTTTGATGTTTTCAATAACCGCATTGGTGAACGCATACATCAACAAAGCTTTGGCTTCTTTTTGTGGAATTCCACGTTGTTGCATGTAGAACATGGCGGTTTCATCGAGTTGTCCAACGGTACAACCGTGAGAACATTTGACATCATCTGCAAAAATTTCCAATTGTGGTTTGGCATTTATGGTCGCTTTGTCGCTCAATAAAATGTTATTGCTTTTTTGGAACGCATTTGTTTTCTGTGCCTCTTTCTCCACATACACTTTTCCGTTGAAAACTCCTGTAGAACGATCCGAATAAATTCCTTTATAATCCTGGAAACTTTCGCAATTTGGAGTCGAATGTTTTACCAAAGTATAATGATCTACGTGTTGTTTTTCGCCTATAATGGTGATTCCATTTAAGGTGCTTGTCAATCTTTCACCAAAGTGATAGAAATTCAAGTTGTTTCTGGTCAAGTTTCCTCCAAAAGAAAAAGTATGAACCGAAACGTGACTTTCCTGTTTCTGAGAAACGTAGGTGTTATCAATTAAATTCGCTTCAAGTGTATCATTTTGTATTTTGTAATAATCAACTATCGCCCGTTTTTGAGCAAAAATCTCGGTAACGGAATTCGTTAACACCGGATTTTCATTCAAACTTTGATGACGTTCGATAATTTGAACATGAGAATTCTCGCCAACAATTACCAAGTTTCTTGGTTGCACCATAAGCGCTGCTTCACTTCCTGTTGAGAAATACATAATCTCGATAGGCTTGTCAGCAACTTTGCTTTTCGGGATGTTGATATATGCTCCTTCATTGGCGAAAGCCGTATTCAACGAAGTCAAACTCTCGTCTTTGTTTGCAATTTGGTTAAAATAAGTATCAATTACCATTTTGTATTTTGGTTTGTTCAATGCCGAAGACATTAGGCAAACGTCAATCCCATCGTGAGTTGTTGACGATAAATGCGAATTGAAAACACCGTCGACAAACACTACTTTATAAGTATCTACTTCGTGTAAAAAATATTTTTTTACTTGGTTAAATTCAATTGAACTTTCGTGCTTTGGAAAAACGGTAAAGTCATTTTTCAAGATGGCGTTTAGCGAAGTGTATTTCCAAGCTTCATCTTTTTTGGTTGGGAACCCTTTATCTTCAAAGTTTTTTATAGCCGAAGTTCTCACATCATGAAGTTCTGAAAGAACATCGATGCGCTCTTCAAAAGCCATAAAAGACGATAATAATTTTTCTTTTAAATCCATTTTCTTTATTGTTTAAAGTTTAAGGTTTAAATGTTTAAAGTTATCTGATGGCAACTTTAAACTTTAAACTTCAAACAAAATTTTAAGCTTCTTGTTCTTGTTTAATCCAGTCGTACCCTTTTTCTTCTAATTCTAATGCTAGACTTGCATCGCCGGATTTTACAATTTTTCCGTTGTACAATACGTGAACAAAATCAGGAACGATATAATCCAATAATCTTTGGTAGTGTGTGATTAGGATAATAGCATTTTTATCACTTTTCAGTTTGTTCACTCCATTGGCAACAATTCTAAGTGCGTCAATATCTAGTCCAGAATCAGTTTCATCAAGAATAGCCAATTTTGGTTCTAACATCGCCATTTGGAAAATCTCGTTACGTTTTTTCTCCCCACCAGAAAAACCTTCGTTAAGAGAACGGGACAAAAATTTTCTGTCAATTTCTAATAATTCTGATTTTTCACGAATCACTTTCAGCATTTGATTCGCAGGCATTTCCTCTAAACCTTGTGCTTTACGAGTTTCGTTTATTGCTGTTCTCATAAAGTTAGTCACAGAAACTCCTGGGATTTCCACTGGATATTGAAACGATAAGAATACGCCCTTATGTGCTCTCTCTTCGGGAGCCAATTCAGAAATATCTTCGCCTTCTAAAAGGATTTCCCCTTCGGTTACTTCGTAATTCTCATTTCCTGCAATGATTGCTGAGAGCGTACTTTTTCCGGCACCGTTTGGTCCCATAATCGCATGAATTTCTCCCGCTTTTACTTCAAGGTTAATTCCTTTTAATATTTCTTTGTCTCCAATGGAGGCGTGTAAATTTTTTATACTTAACATGTTTTCTTTAATTTTAAAAGGATTTAAATTCTCTTTTATTCTAAAATACTATTTATATGTTCGTGGTCTTTTATTGTTTGATAGGATAAATGCTTTTCTCCTAAATATTTCATTCCTAAATATTCTGCGGATAATCGGAAGGGCAATTGAAAATCATAATCTAATGTATCATCATCAGAATTTGAAATCACAAACATATTTTTACCTCTTAATTTTCGACCTAATTCTTTTTCGATTCTAATTAAATCAGAAAAGCGATCAAAAAATACTTTCATTATCCCACTCATGCTATACCAGTAAACGGGTGTTGCGAAAACCAGTGTGTCATATTTTTCAATAATTGAAGCTATTAAAGGCAAAAAATCATCGGCTCTATTATGACTTTCATAATCATAATAGGAAATCGAATAATCTCTTAAATCAATAATATCAGCATTTATCTGTGTGGAAATTTTATCAACTATTTTTGAAGTATTTCCATTGCTTCTGGAAGAACCGACAATAATAACTTTCTTGTTTCCCATATTCAAATTATCCAACGCTTCCCTCAAGAGAAATTTCTAATAATTTTTGAGCTTCTACAGCAAATTCCATTGGCAATTTATTCAATACATCTTTACTGAAACCGTTTACGATTAAAGCAATGGCTTTTTCAGTAGGAATTCCACGTTGGTTGCAATAGAAAACTTGGTCTTCGCCAATTTTACTTGTTGTAGCCTCATGTTCTATTTTGGCTGATGGATTTTTACTTTCGATATAAGGAAAAGTATGCGCGCCACAATTATTTCCCATAAGTAACGAGTCACATTGAGAAAAGTTTCTGGCGTTATCTGCATTTGGTGAAATTCTTACTAAACCACGGTAACTGTTTTGTGATTTTCCAGCAGAAATTCCTTTAGAAATAATAGTCGATTTAGTGTTTTTACCTAAATGGATCATTTTTGTTCCCGTATCGGCTTGTTGGAAATTATTAGTAACAGCAATCGAATAAAATTCGCCTGTTGAATTGTCTCCTTTTAATATTACGGAAGGATATTTCCAAGTAATGGCAGAACCGGTCTCTACTTGTGTCCAAGAAATTTTTGCGTTTTTCTCGCAGATTCCTCTTTTAGTCACAAAATTGAAAACGCCACCCTTACCTTCTTTGTTTCCAGGATACCAGTTTTGAACAGTAGAATATTTGATTTCGGCATCGTCCAAAGCGATTAGTTCCACTACAGCAGCGTGCAACTGATTTTCATCACGACTTGGAGCGGTACAACCTTCAAGGTAACTTACATAACTCCCTTCGTCAGCAATTAATAATGTTCTTTCGAATTGTCCTGTTCCGGCTTGATTTATTCTAAAATAAGTCGAAAGTTCCATTGGGCAACGAACTCCTTTTGGGATATAACAGAAAGATCCATCGGAGAAAACAGCCGAATTTAATGCGGCATAGAAATTATCTTTTTGCGGCACGACCGTTCCTAAATATTTACGAACTAATTCTGGATGTTCTTTGATGGCTTCAGAAATACTCATAAAAATAATTCCTTTTTCGCCCAATGTTTTCTTGAATGTTGTTGCTACTGAAACCGAATCGACTACAATATCCATAGCCACATTATTCATCATTTTTTGCTCATCGACAGAGATGCCTAACTTTTTGTACATTTCTAAAAGTTCGGGATCTACATCGTCTAATGTTTTATTTGGATCTACCGCTTTTGGCGCCGAATAATAAGAAATGGCCTGAAAATCAGGTTTGGTATAATGCACATTTGCCCACTCTGGCTCGGTCATTTGCTCCCAAGCACGAAAAGCCTCCAGACGCCAATCGGTCATCCATTGAGGTTCTCCTTTTTTTTGTGAAATAGCGCGAACGATATCTTCATTTAAACCAATAGGAAACGTTTCCGATTCTAATTCAGTGTAAAATCCGTATTCGTATTCTTTAGTTTCGAGTTCGATTTTTAAATCGTCTTCTGTATATTTACTCATTTTTTTTCTTTTTTAAAACCATTAAGAAATTAAGATTTATAAAGGCTTAATTGGCTTAATTTCTTAATGGTTTAAATCTTTTGTTATTCGTTTATAGCGAAAACGATTCTCCACAACCACAAGTTCTGTTGGCATTTGGATTATTAAAAATAAACCCTTTTCCGTTTATTCCTCCTGAGAATTCTAATATGGTCCCGGCTAAATAAAGGAAAGATTTTTTTTCAACAGCAATCGTTATATCGTTATCAACGAAGATTTTATCATCTTCGCTCTTTGTTTTATCAAATTTTAAATCATAAGACAATCCAGAACATCCGCCGCTTTTCACGCCAACTCTAACGTAGTCGACCGCAGCATCAAAACCATCATCTTTCATAAGGTCGATGATTTTCTTTTTTGCAGTATCAGAAACTTTTATCATATCGTTATTTTGATTTTGTCTAAATTAACCGCAAAGATACTATATAAAAACCTTTTTCCATAATTGAAAACATTTTTATAACCAATGCCAAAATAGAAAAAAGCTATTTGAAACCACTAAAAGCATTTGAATTCCTTAACTTTGGAACCTGTCAAAAAACATAAAAGAACATGAAACTATATCCTATAGAAACCGGAAATTTTAAACTCGATGGTGGCGCTATGTTTGGCGTTGTACCAAAAACCATTTGGAATAAAACCAATCCTGCAGATGAAAACAATTTAATTGACATTGCTGCCCGATGTCTATTAATTGAAGATGGAAACCAATTAATTTTAATTGATACCGGAATGGGTAACAAGCAATCCGAGAAATTTTTTGGGTATTACTCACTTTGGGGAAGCCATTCGATGGATAAATCTTTGGCGAAACACGGCTTTCATCGGGATGATATTACCGATGTTTTTATGACGCACTTACATTTTGACCATTGTGGCGGAAGTGTGCAATGGAACGCCGACAAAACAGGATACGAACCGGCTTTTAAAAATGCTAAATTCTGGTCTAATGAAAATCACTGGGAATGGGCTACAAAACCAAATCCGAGAGAGAAAGCGTCATTCTTGTCTGAAAATATTTTGCCGATGCAGGAAAGCGGGCAACTAAATTTTATCCAAAGACCCGAGGGCGATTTCCTTGAAAAATCAGAGTTGGGATTTGGTATTTTCTTTGCCGATGGTCATACCGAAAAACAAATGATTCCACACATTCAATATAAGGATAAAACGATTGTTTTCTGCGCTGATTTATTGGCAACAGCCGGACACGTTCCTATTGCTTATGTGATGGGCTATGATACCAGACCTTTGTTGACCATGCCAGAAAAAGCAAAATTTCTAAATGCCGCTGCCGAAAATAATTACTATTTATTCTTGGAACACGATGCGCATAACGAAATCATTACCGTTGAAAAAACGGAAAAAGGGGTTAGATTGAAGGAAGTTTTCAGTTGTGAACAAATCCTAAAATAATATCAGTCATAAAAATTTTTGTAACAAAACAGTTTTTTTTAGACAAACACTTAAAATTTAATATAATATTCATGAATAGCATTAAACCAATTTATTTATCTGCATTTGCCCTATTAGTTTTGGCAGGATGTGGCGCTTCAAAACAAGTTTCTAATTCTATGGCAAATACTAATGCCATAAGTGCCCCATTAAACATTAAAAAAAAGGCACCAATAACTGAAAACGATCTAAAACGTTGGAGTCATTTAGATATCGTAAAAGATACGATTCCAGGAATGAGCGTTGATCGTGCGTATGCCGAATTATTGAAAAATAAAAAAGGAGTAAAAGTTATCGTGGGGATTGTAGATTCGGGAGTTGATATCGAACATCAAGATTTGAAATCGGTGGTTTGGACCAATAAAAAGGAAATTGCCGGAAACGGAATTGATGACGATAAAAACGGATATATCGATGATATTCACGGTTGGAATTTTCTTGGAGATATTACCAAAGAAAATTTGGAATACGAGAGAATTTTAAAGAATAAAAACTTAGTTGATGCCGTAACTTATCAAGCTGCAAAAGCATTAAATGATAAAAAAGTTGCCGATGCAGCTTCAGGGAAAACACGCTCTGAGCAAATGTTAGCAGCTCTAAAAGATGGTGATGCTACTTTGGCAAAGCATTTTGGAAAACCAGTTTACACCATGGAAGAAGTTAAAGCAATTGTTTCACAAGAACCATTAATGCAAAAAAGCAAGGCTTCAATGGAACAAATGCTTTCTTATGGCATGCCCGTAGCGGATTTGAAAATTGCTGTTCAAAAACAATTGGATGGTTTTGATGCGACTTTAAAAGGGGACAACCTAAAAACCGATTACAGAAAAATTGTAGGCGATAACCCGGAAGATATTACGGATACAAAATACGGAAACAATAACGTAATGGGCCCGGATAAAAATGGAATTCTTCACGGAACCCATGTTGCTGGAATTGTTGCTCAAACTAGAAATAACGCTTTAGGTGGGGACGGAATAGCAAATAATGTTGAAATTCTAACGGTTCGCGCTGTGCCAGATGGTGATGAATACGACAAAGATATTGCTCTTGGAATTCGTTATGCAGTTGATAATGGTGCTAAAGTAATTAACGGAAGTTTTGGGAAAAGCTTTTCACCACACAAACAATGGGTTTACGACGCTATCAAATATGCAGAGAAAAAGGATGTGTTGATTGTCCATGCAGCTGGAAATGATGCGAAAAACATCGATACAGAGAATAATTTCCCAAATGATTCTGATGATAAAGTAACTGAATTTGCTGATAATGTAATCACAATTGGAGCATTGAATTTTGAATACGGAAACAAAGTAGTGGCGCGTTTTTCTAATTATGGAAAAATCAATGTTGACACTTTTGGACCGGGAGTAAAAATTTATGCTACGACACCAAATGATATGTATAAATATTTGCAGGGAACGTCAATGGCTTCACCAAATGTTGCCGGAGTTGCAGCATTAATTCGTTCTTATTATCCAAAATTATCTGCAAAACAGGTAAAACATATTTTAATGGACTCAGGAGTAGCGATTACAGCAGATGTTATTGTTGGAGGAAAACCAAATGACACTCGATCTTTTACTACCTTGTCTCAATCTGGAAAAATAGTAAATGCTTACAATGCGATATTGATGGCAGAAAAAATGTCTAAATAATAAATAGTTTAAATTATTTATAAATGGAAGGGCAAATTGTCCTTCCATTTTTATTTTGATCCATACAACTTTTCCTCAGATTTATTCCCTTATACACTTGTCCGCAAATCATAATAGAGTGTTAATCTATTTAATTTTTGTAACAAAAAAACATAATTTAGGCGCGCATTTAATTTTAAAAAAATCATAAATGAATCATATTAAACCTATCTACTTTTCGGCTTTTGCGCTTTTAGCATTAGTTAGTTGTAGTGCACAAAAGAAAGTTTCTCATACTGCCGCACCAATCACAGTAACTGCTCCTCAAATAATTAAGAAAATTGCTCCCATAAGTGAAAACGATTTGAAACGTTGGAGTCATTTAGATTTGGTAAAAGATACTATTCCAGGAATGAGCGTTGACAAAGCATATGCTGAATTATTGAAAGGTAAAAAAGGCGCAAAAGTCATTGTAGGAATTGTTGATTCAGGTGTCGATATTGACCATGAAGATCTTAAAGCGGTAATTTGGACCAATGCAAAAGAAATTTCTGGCAACGGAATTGATGATGACAAAAATGGGTTTATCGATGATATTCACGGGTGGAATTTCCTTGGCGATTCCGGATTTGAGAATTTAGAAATGACCAGAATGCTGAAAAAAGCAGACGATGGTTCTGTTGCTTATAAAGCAGCTAAAGCGGATTACGAAGATAAATACAATAAAGCATTAGAAGGAAAACAACAAGTGGACTTTCTAATGAGCACAAATAAATCTATTCAGACTTATTTGAAAAAGGACAATTACACGTTAGACGAATTGAAAGCAATTGTCACTTCTGACGATAAATTGAATAGAAGTAAAACAATTATGACTAGTGTTATTGCACAAGGAGGTCCAAATTTCAACGCAGACATCGAAGAATACAGAAAATATATCTATGACCAATTGAATTACAATTTGAACAAAGAATTCAATGGCAGAAAAGTGGTTGGCGATAATCCGGATGACATCAAAGACACTAAATACGGAAACAACATTGTGTACGGACCGGATAAAGAAGAAGCAATGCATGGAACGCACGTTGCCGGAATCATAGCCCAAGTTAGAAATAACAATATTGGTGGAGACGGAATTGCAAATAATGTGGAAATTATGTCCGTAAGAGCCGTTCCTAATGGTGATGAGTATGATAAAGATATTGCTTTGGCAATAAGATATGCCGTAGATAATGGAGCAAAAGTAATCAATGGAAGTTTTGGAAAAAGTTACTCGCCACACAAGCAATGGGTTTTTGATGCAATAAAATATGCGGAAAAGAAAGACGTTTTGTTTGTACATGCGTCAGGAAACGATGGAAATGATATTGATGTAGCGAAAAACATCAATTTTCCAAATGATTCAGAAGACAATAAAATAGAATTTGCGAGTAATGTCCTTACTGTTGGGGCATTGAATGATGTTTACGGACAAAAGGTGGTTGCGCCATTTTCTAATTATGGAACTATCAATGTAGATGTATATGCTCCAGGAATGGAAATTTATGCTTCGGTTCCAAATAATAAATACAAATACGAACAAGGAACTTCTATGGCTTCGCCAAATGCAGCCGGAGTTGCAGCATTAGTTCGTTCCTATTATCCAAAATTATCTGCAAAGCAAGTGAAACAAATCCTAATGGATTCTGGAACACCACTTCCAGCGTCAGTAGAATTAGGGGAAAATAATGAAAAAAAATCGGCAACTGATACTTCAAAATCAGGAAAAATGATCAACGCCTACAATGCTTTGATTCTTGCAGAAACATTATCTAAAAGCATTTAAAATAAATTAATTTACTAATCCAATGGAAGGGCACAATGTTCTTCCATTTTTTATTACAAAAATGATGAGAAAACTCTTTTTACTATCTTTTATCACACTTAATTTTTGTGCTGCATCGGCCCAAAGCACCGGTTATTGGCAACAACAAGTCGATTACAAAATGGATGTGAACATGAATGTTAAGAACTACCAATACAAAGGAAAACAGGAATTGGTTTACACCAATAATTCTGCTGATACTTTGAAAAAAGTGTTTTATCATTTGTTTCCAAATGCATTCCAACCCGGAAGTGAAATGGACGCCAGAATTCAGAAGATTATAGATCCAGACGCGAGAATGGTCAACAAAATGAAAGTGGATGGTAAAGATGTAAAAGAAAGCCGAATCAAGACTTTGAAACCAAATGAAATTGGCTATTTGCGAATTTCAAATTTCAAGCAAGATGGTGTTGATGCAACTGCCAAAGAGGTGGGGACTATTCTTGAAGTTACTTTGGCTAAGCCAATATTACCCAATTCAAAAAGCACTTTCACATTGAATTTTGACGGTCAGGTTCCAGTACAAATTCGTCGTTCAGGAAGAAATAATGTGGAAGGAGTGGAATTATCAATGTCACAATGGTATCCTAAAATGGCCGAATTTGACTTCGAAGGTTGGCATGCAGATCCTTATATCGCCAGAGAATTTCACGGTGTTTGGGGGAATTTTGATGTGAATATTACCATTGATAAAGGGTACACACTTGGAGGTTCAGGCTATTTGCAAAACCAAAATGAAATAGGACACGGTTACCAAGATGCAGGTGTTACCGTGACTACGCCAAAGAAAATGAAAACATTGACTTGGCATTTTATAGCGCCTATGGTACATGATTTCGCTTGGGCTGCCGATAAAAATTATATGCACGATGTGGTAAAAGGACCAAATAATGTTGATTTGCATTTCTTGTATAAAAACAATCCAAAGACAGTAGAAAATTGGAAAAAGCTAGAACCTTTAATGGTTAATGTGATGGATTTTTACAATCAGAAAATTGGAAATTACCCTTATAAACAATACTCTTTTATACAAGGTGGTGATGGCGGAATGGAATATGCCATGTGTACTTTGATGTTAGGAAACGGAACTTTAGAAGGAATTTTAGGTACTGCTACGCATGAGTTGGGACATTCTTGGTTTCAACACATCTTGGCTTCAAATGAGTCAAAACATCCTTGGATGGATGAAGGGTTTACAACTTACGTTGAAGATTGGGCGCTTAATGAATTAGGCACTAAAAAAGTGGAAAACCCTTTCCAAGGGAATTATAACGCGTACTATAAATTGGTTGAATCAGGCAAGGAACAACCGCAAACCACTCATGGAGATCGTTATGATGAAAATAGGCCGTACAGTATTTCTTCATACGTAAAAGGAAGTCTCTTTTTGTCGCAATTAAATTACGTGATTGGAAAGGATAAATTAGAGGAAACCATCAAAAGATATTTTCATGATTTCAAGTTCAAGCACCCGACTCCAAATGATATCAAAAGAACTGCTGAAAGAGTTTCTGGCGCAAATTTAGATTGGTATTTGGTGGATTGGGCTGAAACTACTAATACAATTGATTACGGAATTAAAGACGTAAAAGAAAATAAAGACCAAACGCTAGTTACTTTGGAAAGAATTGGTAGAATGCCAATGCCAATTGATTTGACGGTGGAATATACAGATGGGAGTACAGAAAGTTTTTACATCCCGTTGCGCATGATGAGTTTTGAAAAAGAGAATCCAAATCCAGCTATAAAAAGAACAGTTTTAAAAGATTGGACATGGGCTCATCCTACGTATGAGTTTGCTATTTCAAAGCCTAGAACTTCAATAAAGAAAATCGCCATAGATTCAAGTGGTTTAATGGCAGATGTCAAATCAGCTAATAATACATACGAGATTAAGTAATATTTCATTAAAATCAAAAATTTCTGTTTCTAAAAATTTAATTTCACATCCCAGATTTTAAACAAAAAACCCCCGAAAACCAAAGATTTCGGGGGTTTTTATATTCAATGTTCTGATTTAACTATTCGAAATAATTCTTAATATAAGTAACCAGATTTTCATCACTCATTTTATTAGAAGTGCTATCTGTCGATACTGCATTTTTATATTGAGCAGTTTCAGAAAGAAACTTTGTGAATTGTTCTTGAACTTGGCCTGTTCCAGTTAGATGAATTTCATCCACATTTGGCATTATGCTGGCAATGTCCTTGAAAAATTTTTGCGTTAAGCCAATTTCTTGATTGTTCGCTGTTTTTTCACTTGAATTATGACCTGGATCTTCGGTTTTTACATGACCTAAGACTACGAAATCCCCGTTATCAACATTTTCTCTTCCTACAATGGTTGCATGATTAGAATCCATCCAAACACCAAACTGTTTTTTATTTTTTTCTGACATAATAATTTTATTTTTTTTAAAGATAGCCTTTATAGAATGCTAATTTCATTTTTTGGGTTAAGATTGTGATTAGCGCTTAACCCAAATTTTATATTTATTGTCAATCAAAAAAGTAATTTACAGGCAAATTAATTTATAGATTCATCCTAAATTAGTGAAATTGGCCAGGCAAACATTTTATAAAATTTTACTCCATGATTTATTGTCTTTCAATAATACTTCCCTCATAATTTGAATTGGCGGCATACCGTTATCCATCATCGCATCGTTAAATTTTTGTAAGCTGTACTTGTCGCCTTCTTGTTTTTTGTAATCTTCACGTAATTTCAGGATTTGTAATTTACCCAAAGTATAGAATAAATAACCAGGGTCGTAGGTTCCGCGCAAAGCTTCTTGTCTAGACGGTTTATCGCCTTGATACCAGTTGTTTATAAAAAATTTAGTAGCGTCATCAACATTCATTCCGTGACAATGCGTGTTAATTGAGACACACAAACGGCAAATACGCAACAATGCATCTCCAGATTGGGCTAAACGATATTTTGCCGCCTTAATTGGGTCGCCAGTGTTTCCAAAACCGGCATCTAGCATCATTTTTTCAGTATAATGCGCCCAACCTTCAATGAAAGCATAGCTTCCAAATATCTTCTGAATCTTGGAGGCATCCGAAGCATTTAAATGTAAAAATTGGGTGTAATGCCCCGGATAAGCTTCATGGATTGAAACCACATCCGTCGTGTAAAAATTAAATTGTGCCAACCAATCTTCCTGTTGTTTTGGTGTCCATTTTGGGTCTACCGGTGTTATATAGTAGTAAGCTTCTGTTGCTTTTGTTTCAAAAGGGCCAGGAGTATCCATCGAAGCCGTACTAGTTGAGCGCGCATAAGTTGGCGTTTCTTTTACCATTACCCGCACTTCAGAAGGCATGGTAACGATTTTCTTGTCAATCAAAAACTGGCGAATTGACTCCAAATTTTTTCTGGCATCGGGTATTAAACTTGCGGCTGTAGGATGTTCCTTTTGCATTTCGTTATATACGTCAAGGGGTTTTTTGTTAGGATTGATAATTTTTGCAGCCGCATTAAACGATTCTTGTTCTTTCTTCAATTCTTTCATTCCAACAGCTAAAATATCATCTGCTGACATTGTGATTCCTTCGCCATACAACAGCATTTTTTGGTAATTAGCTTTGCCAATCGCATATTTATTGTTTGCCTTGGCTAATTTTTCTTTTTCCAAAAACGAAGCGTAATCGTTTATGGCATCAATGGCTTTTTTATTGGCATTGTTGAAAGCCTTCATTAATGTATCATTTTTAACGTCTTTCAATGCAATTAAAAGATCGGTTCCAAGAAAGGAAGCGGAGCCTTTTGCAATTTCAATTGCCAACTGAATGTGTGGTAATGCCAATGAATCCTGTAGATTTACCTTAGCAGCTTCGTAAATCTTTGGTGCTTCATTCTCGATAGCAATGATGGATTTAATCTGTTGTTCTATTGGGGCAAAATTTCTTTTGATATAAATATTCACATCGATTAATCCGGCGTAAGTCATTGGATTTTTAGTGTATATTTTTAAATCTTCAAAAGAAAATAACTCATTCTTAATGTTGGAACGCATCATTTTCCAATCATAATAATTTTTTTTGCTTAAAGAAGCGGAATCTATTTGCGAAAGATTTTTATCAAACTCTTTTAGTCTTGCTACTTCCTTATCTAATGAAGCTTTGCTGAAATCAGTAATTTTCCCGTCATATTCATGAAGTCCCAGAGCCACTCCCATTTGTGGACGCCAGGCTAAATATCCATTCAGGTAGTCTTCGGAAAGTTTTTCAAAAACAGTATCGCCTGAGGCAGCACTTTTTTTATTTTGGTTGCAACCAATTAAAGTAAAGATAAAAACGAATTGTAATAGAATAATTTTTTTCATATTCGAAGAAGTTAAGATTAAAACAGCGGTTTGTTTATTGCTATTATTCCGATTAAAATTATAGCTAATCAAAAGTAAGAATTTTTATAACAATATGGTTTTTATTTATTTAACAGAATTGTACCATAATATCCACTAACGTAAAAATGTCTAATTGTAAAAACAGGTTGGATTCCTGGGTTTGTACAATTAGACATTTTTTATTTCAATGTCTGTCGGCTTTAATCACCTAAAAGAATAGACAAAAAATTATTTCAAATGTTCCAGCATATCTTTTGTCATTGATTCTAAATCAAACTCGTGTTTCCATTTCCAATCTTTTCTGGCTTCGGCGTCATCGATACTTGCTGGCCAACTGTCGGCTATTTTTTGACGGAAGTCTGGTTCGTAAGAAATAGTAAATTCTGGAATGTGTTTTTTAATCTCAGCGGCAATTTCAGTTGGGGTAAAACTCATTGCGGCCAGGTTATAAGCAGAACGAATTTTTATTTGTTCGGCTGGTGCTTGCATAATTTGTATTGTTGCGGCAATGGCATCATCCATGTACATCATTGGCATCTTAGTTTCAGAGGATAAAAAACATTCGTATTTTCCATCGCTTAAAGCTTTGTGATAAATATCTACAGCATAATCAGTGGTTCCACCGCCCGGAGGGGACGACCAGCTAATTAATCCCGGATAACGCACGCTACGCACATCAACTCCAAAAATGTTATGGTAGTATTCACACCATCTTTCACCAGATTGTTTACTGATTCCGTAAACCGTAGAAGGTTCCATGATTGTATATTGAGGGGTATTTTCTTTAGGTGTTGTAGGACCAAAAACAGCAATACTTGATGGCCAGAATATTTTTTTTATTTTTTTGGCTTTAGCCAAATTCAAAACGTGAAACAACGAATTCATATTCAAATCCCAAGCAAATGCTGGGTTTTTCTCCGCTGTTGCAGATAATAAGGCAGCCATTAAATAAATTTCATCAATTTGATGCACTTCGACAAGATGCTCAATTTGATTGAAATCCAATGCATTTACTACTTCAAAAGGGCCTGAATTCACTACGTCATTGTTCAGTTTTCGAATATCGGAAGCAATTACATTCTCAGTTCCATATATCTTTCGTAATTTATGGGTAAGCTCCGTTCCAATTTGTCCGCAAGCGCCTATAATCAATATTTTAGTACTCATTTTGTCTGTTTTAGAAATGCAAATATAACGTTTTCGTATATATTATTATTTTGAAAAAAAAGTATGAAATTTCTTGAAAAAGCATTTATAAAGTTGGTTTATTTCTTAATTTTTATGTTTTTTAATACATAAAAGCACTTCTAAGACATTAGATTGTTATTCCTGAACTGTAATTCGTTATTATAAATTTACTTTGTAACTTTGTCCTTTAATATATTCAACTATGAAATATAAATTATCATGCCTCTTTTTTCTGATTATCATTCTTTCTTCATGCAAAAATGATAATCAAAAACGACTGGCAGAAAATCAAAAACAAGCTAAGAAAAACGAAGTTATTTTTTCAAATATCAACAAAGGCTGGGTTTTTTACGACACACCTATTAATGCAACTTCAGAGGCATCGATATCAACTTGGAACGAATGGAGAATTTTTCTAGCTGAATTAGCTATTAAACCTAAAAAAACCTTAGGAGCTTTTCAAAAAAAATCAAAAGCATTGACTAAAAAAGTAATGGCTTTAAATGACAACATTCCGAGTCAATTCAACCAACCACAAATAAAAAGCAGAGTATCCACTTTAATCACAAAAGTTCAAATGCTGGATTTATTCATTAACTTGGATAATATCCCTGATAAAAAAGTGACTATTTTGGTTTCAGAAATTAATTTAGAATTGGTGTCCTTGCAAAGACAAATGGACAAAATTGTGGAAAAAAGTAAAATTCCTGTCGAAGAAGGAGAATCTGAATTAAAGAAAATGATGGATGCCTCGAGAGCAATTCCAAACACGCCAGTCGACCCAAATACCCCTCAAGTTGAGTAAAAAAGCCTTATACAACAGTTACGATAATTCGCCTAAAACAGAGCAAATTGTTGCCCGGTTGCACGAAAATAATCAGGTGAAAATACATCTTAATGGATTGTTAGGATCTGCACTTTCATTTGTTATCCGAGCTGTTTTTAAAAAAGCAGAGCAGCCTTTTTTAATTATTTTAGACAATAAAGAAGAGGCAGCTTACTATTTGAATGACTTGGAACAAATGATTGGCGACCAGGATGTGTTGTTTTATCCAGGTTCGTATCGTCGTCCCTACCAAATTGAAGAAACTGATAACGCTAATGTTCTGCTTCGCGCCGAAGTCCTCAACAGAATTAATTCCCGCAAAAAACCGGCCATTATTGTCACTTATCCCGAAGCCATTTTTGAAAAAGTGGTAACCAGAAGAGAATTAGACAATAACACGCTGAAAGTAAATGTAGGCGACAAAATATCTATCGATTTTATCAACGAAGTTTTATTCGAATATGAATTCAAAAGGGTTGATTTCATAACAGAACCAGGAGAATTCTCGGTGCGTGGAGGAATAGTCGATGTGTTTTCTTTTTCGA
The DNA here is from genome assembly GCF_015752245.1 of Flavobacterium sp. CG_9.10. Lineage (NCBI taxonomy): Bacteria > Pseudomonadati > Bacteroidota > Flavobacteriia > Flavobacteriales > Flavobacteriaceae > Flavobacterium > Flavobacterium sp. CG_9.10. Next base: position 146,632 of record NZ_JADOVD010000008.1, on the reverse strand, counting down.
ATGATAATCCGTACCGTATAGAATTTTTTGGAGACGAAGTGGAAAGCATTCGCAGCTTTGATGTTGCGACGCAATTGTCATTGGAAAAACAAAAAAAAATTACAATAATCCCGAATGTCGAGAATAAATTTTTTCAGGAAAACAGAGAAAGCTTCTTGGATTATATTTCGGAGAAAACGGTTATTTTTATTCAAAACACGGAATATTTTTTATCACAATTAGACAAACAATTTGCCAAAGCAGAAGAAGCTTTTGAAAAATTGTCAAAAGACATAAAACATTCCACTCCCGAACAATTATTCTTGAATCAAGCGAGTTTTATAAAAAGAGCGTTGGACTTTTCGATTGTGGAATTGAATTCGAAACCCATTTTTAGAACCACTAAAAAATTCGAGTATCACATTAAGCCGCAACCGTCATTCAATAAGCAATTTGATTTGTTGTTGAATAACTTGAACGAGAATCATTTTAACGGATATAAAAACTATTTGTTTTGTTCAAATGAAGCTCAGGCGAAGCGGTTTCATGATATTTTCGAAACCGTCTTAAGTGAAGATTTTAATTCGAAGGGAAATACTAGTGAGACGGTTCTTGACCACCATTTAAAAACAATTAAAAAAGGGGGAAAAACCTTGGATGAAGCGAATGCGGAGAATATCCGAAAGCAATACAACACAATCGTTTTGCCTTTGTACCAAGGATTTATCGACGAAGAAAACCAAATCACTTGTTACACCGACCATCAAATTTTTGAGCGCTACCATAAATTCAACATTAAAAGCGGCTATTCGAAAAAGCAAAATATTACTTTAAAGGAACTTACAACTTTATCCGTTGGCGATTATGTAACACATATTGACCACGGGATTGGACGATTTGGCGGATTGCAAAAAATACAAGTCGAAAACAAGACTCAAGAAGCCATAAAGCTCGTGTATGCCGATAATGATATTGTGTATGTGAGCATTCACTCGCTGCATAAAATTTCAAAGTACAACGGAAAAGACGGTGCGCCACCCAAGATTTACAAGCTGGGTTCGAATGCTTGGAAGATTTTAAAACAAAAAACCAAGGCACGCGTTAAACATGTTGCCTTCAACCTGATTCAGCTGTATGCCAAAAGAAGATTGGATAAAGGATTCAAGTTTGCGCCGGATAGCTATTTGCAAAACGAATTGGAAAGTTCGTTTATATACGAAGATACGCCCGACCAAACTAAATCGACGGCAGAAGTAAAAGCCGATATGGAAAGTGACCGCCCAATGGATCGCTTAGTTTGCGGTGATGTGGGTTTTGGTAAAACCGAAGTCGCTATTCGTGCGGCTTTCAAAGCGGTTGATAACAGTAAACAAGTGGCCATTTTAGTACCAACAACGATTTTGGCTTACCAACATTACCGTACTTTCACCGAAAGATTGAAAGATATGCCGGTTTCTGTGGGGTATTTAAACCGTTTTAGAACTGCCAAACAAAAAGCGGAAACCTTAAAATTATTAGCCGAAGGAAAACTGGATATTGTTATTGGAACACATCAATTGGTCAATAAAAATGTGGTTTTCAAAGATTTAGGATTGCTGATTGTGGACGAGGAACAAAAATTTGGTGTCAACGTAAAAGACAAACTTAAAACCATTGCAGCCAATGTAGATACGCTGACCTTAACAGCAACTCCAATCCCGAGAACTTTGCAGTTTTCGTTGATGGCTGCACGCGATTTATCAGTAATTACAACGCCTCCGCCCAATCGTTATCCTATCGAAACCAATGTGGTGGGCTTCAGTGAAGAGTTGATTCGGGATGCGATTTCATATGAAATTCAGCGTAACGGGCAGGTATTTTTCATCAATAACAGAATCGAAAATATAAAAGAAGTGGCCGGAATGATTCAGCGTTTGGTTCCCAATGCCAGAGTGGGAATTGGTCACGGACAAATGGAAGGCAGAAAACTGGAAGAGTTGATGTTGGCTTTTATGAACGGTGAATTTGATGTTTTGGTGGCAACCACCATCATCGAAAGCGGACTGGACGTTCCTAATGCCAATACGATTTTTATCAATAATGCCAATAATTTTGGTTTGTCTGATTTGCATCAAATGCGAGGTCGAGTAGGGCGTAGTAATAAAAAAGCGTTTTGCTATTTTATCTGTCCACCCTATTCTGCCATGACTGATGATGCGAGAAAACGAATTCAAGCCTTGGAACAATTCAGTGAATTGGGAAGCGGTTTTAATATTGCGATGAAAGATTTAGAGATTCGTGGTGCAGGAGATTTATTAGGTGGTGAACAAAGTGGTTTTATCAATGAGATAGGTTTTGATACGTACCAAAAAATTCTGAACGAAGCTATTGATGAATTGAAGGAAAATGAATTCAAGGATTTATATCCTGAAGAAAACAATTTGGAAACCAAAGAATATGTAAAAGACCTTCAAATCGATACCGATTTTGAGTTGTTGTTTTCGGACGAATACATCAATAATGTCTCCGAGCGATTGAGTTTATACAATGAATTGGGCGGTGTAAAAAATGAAGAAGAACTCATTATTTTCCAAAATAAATTGATTGACCGTTTTGGTCCTATGCCACCACGCGCCAAAGCGTTAATGAATAGTATTCGCATAAAATGGATTGCCACTCGCATTGGAATCGAGAAATTGGTGATGAAACAAGGCAAAATGATTGGGTATTTCATATCCGACCAACAATCGGATTATTACCAGTCGAACCGTTTTCAAGACGTGTTGCAGTTTGTACAAAAACACAGTTCTATTTGTAAAATGAAAGAAAAACAAACACCAGCGGGTTTAAGGTTATTGTTGACTTTTGACAATGTGAAGAATACGAGGACAGCTTTGGAATTGATGGAGATGTTGGGAGGGAAGTAGAATGAAATTAAATTTTAGTAAATTAATTACAGTAAATATAGTTCCACCTGGTCTCCCCTCCTTCGGAGGGGGCAGGGGGAGGATTCCTAATTCTTCAAATCCTTAATCACTTTAAAAGCCACATCCACTTGTTCTTCACTTACCAAAATGGTAAATTCATTTGAGGTCGAAATCACCTCATTGATAATAATTCCTTCCCAAGCCAAACGCTGGAAAATGAAATAATAAATCCCTGGAACAACGATGTTTTCTTTTGGTAATTTTACAGTTATTGAAGCTAGATTGTCTAGTTTTTGAATTAATTTCTCGGATGCAAAGTGTTTATCAACCAAATGGGTTACACTGTTGCTTACCACAATATTAGTTTCATTAACGCCTCTTGATGAGGTATAAAAAATATCTGGAAACGAATTAATATCAGTAATTAAATCAGCTTGTTTGTTTAAAACGGTGTCTGACGCCGCAAAAGTATAATCGGTCAACGCGGAGCGAACGGTAATTTCTCCAATGTTTTTTATGACTTTATTGATTTTATGATTTAGTCGAAAATCTAATTCTTCGGTTAATCTTTTTAATGCCATGACAACTGCGCCCTGCTTCACTTCTTTGCCAAATTCACTTTCCAATTCGGTCATTATATTACGCGATAGTGAAGTCAGATTAATAATTCCGAGCGATAAGGCATTCAATAAAAAAGGCTTGGTTTTGATGTAATTTTCTACAATAGAAGAAACAGTTTTCATAGCTATAAGTTTTTAGTTTTTTGTTGTAAAAGGTTGTAGTTAGTAAATAGTTGTGTTAAAAACTACTGCAAATATAATAAAAAAACAATTTGTTACAAATATAACACATTAAAATTTATTTAAAAATGGTAAAAAGCATCCATAAGGTGCTCAATTACAAAAGATTTGCCTTCTTTGTGGATGGCGATAATGTCAAAACGAACTTCAATGTCTAAATCTTTTGCATTTACAAAAGCATCTACCGCTTTTACAAGAAGTTGAATTTTTTTTGGTTTTACAAAATCTTGTGGCAATCCAAATTCTAGGGAAGAACGGGTTTTTACTTCCACAACGGCAAGCGTATTTTCTTTTTGGGCAAGGATATCGATTTCCGCTTTTTGAAAGGTCCAGTTGGTTTCTAAAATAGTATAGCCGTCTTTCCGAAGAAATTCGACTGCCATTTCTTCCCCAAGTTTTCCAAGTTCGTTGTGTTCAGCCATGAGAATAGTGTTCAGTGTTCATCCCGAAGCTTCGGGAGCAGTATTCAATTTGAATAGACTTTCGATTAAAAATAGTGTTTTCTATCCGGTTTTAAAAACTTCTGAAATCGAAAATCGCTGATCCTCAATCTGCAATCAATTTCAGTGTTCAATATATAGTGCTCAGTTTCCAAACTTCTGAAATTAAAAATCGAAAATCAAAAATCGAAAATCAAAAAAATTGTATTCAGTTTACAATATACATTCTCCAACTACTTCCTTCTATTCTCTACTTTTTCGGGAAAAGCGATTTCTTATTCAAATATAACAGTACTCAATTTATCATTTACATCAATCGTCACTTTACTTCCTAGAACCAAGGCTCTATTGTCTTGAATATGACCTGCGGGAAAATTATACAAAACGGGAATGTTGTATTTTTTTGTGACATCATCAATTATTTCAATGGCATTTTTCCCCCATGGAATATCATTGTCTTTCATTTTTGTCATGGAACCCACCACAATTCCTTTTATGCTTTCCAGACAGCCATTGCGTTTCAAGTTCATCATCATGCGGTCGATATGATATAAATATTCGTCTAAATCTTCGATGAATAAAATTTTATCCGTGCAATCAATTGCTGATTTAGAACCAAATAAACTGTATAAAATGGATAAATTTCCGCCAACTAATTGACCGGCGGCAGTCCCCAATTTATTCATTGCAAATGGGGGCACTTTATAAGCAAGAGGTTGCCCAAACATTGCAACGCGTAACGATTCTATAGCTTCTTTTGTTGCTCTGGGAATACTTATTGGCATAATTCCGTGGATGGATTTGAAACCTAAAGTATTCAAATGATTGTGCAAAACGGTAACATCGCTAAAACCTATAATCCATTTTGGATTTTGTTTAAACTTGGTAAAATCCAATAAATCAATCATTCGCACCGTGCCATATCCGCCTTTTACACACCAAATCGCTTTGATGTTTGGGTTGTCTAATTGTTTCTGAAAATCGGCTGCACGTTGTTCATCGGTGCCGGCTAATTGATTGTCATCTAAACCAATTGTACTGCCAATAACGACTTCAAGACCCCAACTGTGCATTAAATCTATCGCAGGTTTGAGGTTATCGTCTATATTTTTTCTGGCTGTTGCCAAAATGGCTATTGTATCTCCTTTTTGTAAAATAGGTGGTGTAATCATCGGTGTTTCGGCTTTGCAGTTGAAGGATTGTAAAACAAAAATAAGAAATAGGAATTTATATAAAACAAAATGGATGTTTATAAAAGTGGATCGATTCGAATGCATTTTTGTTTTTTTTATAAATATATCAAATTCTAAGAAGTAAGCGTCAGTATAAACGAACACAAAGATAGGTTTTTTGAAAATAATGTAGAGTTCCATATTTAAATGGAGTATTTTTACAAATAGCGAACAAGTCAATTTAATTGTATAATTTAAAAAATTTATGAGAATAACTCCTTTGATTCTCCTGTTTATTTTATTTTTCTCCAATGCAACTTCATCGGCACAACAGAAAAATTATATCATTCATACGGTGGCTTTTTATAATTTCGAAAATTGCTTCGACACTATAAATGACCCAGTTACCAATGATGATGAATGGACGCCAACAGGAGCGCAACGCTGGAATTCTACAAAATATCATCATAAACTTGCCAACTTAGCAAGAGTTTTATCTGAAATTGGGTCAGGGGAAAATTCAGATTCTCCCACATTCATAGGCGGTTCCGAAATTGAAAACAGAGGAGTTTTGGAAGATTTAATCAAACAACCCAAACTGATTAATAAAGACTATGGAATTATTCATTTTGATTCTCCTGACAAAAGAGGAATTGACGTCGCCTTGTTGTATCAAAAAAAGCAGTTTCAACCCACCAGTTTTTCAAATATTCCTTTGTTTGTTTATAAGAATGACTCAAAAACGAAGGAAGTTTTAAAAACAGAATCGGAAGAAAAGACCGATGATGTTTTGCAAGTAAGCAATCAAAATCATCGTATTTACACCAGAGATCAGCTTCTGGTAACTGGTTTTCTCGATGGAGAAGAAATTAATATCATTGTAAATCACTGGCCATCCCGTTCTGGCGGTGAGAAAAAAACCAGTCCTTTTAGAGAAGCGGCGGGAGCATTAAATAGAAAAATAATCGATTCCTTGCAAAGAATAAACCCAAATGCAAAAGTCATAACCCTTGGCGATTTGAATGATGGTCCATATAATAGGAGCGTTAAAATTGCGCTTGGTGCCAAAGCCAAAAAAGCAGATGTCCAGCCACTCGGTATTTACAATCCATTTGAAGAAATGGCCAAAAACGGAATGGGAACTATCGCTTTTCGCGACGCATGGGATATTTTCGATCAAATAATGGTTTCCGAATCTTTATTGGCAACTAGTAAAACTTCTTTTTCCTATTGGAAAGCCGGGATTTATAACAAAGCTTTTTTGATACAAACCAGTGGACAATACAAAGGATATCCTTTGAGACACTCGCCGACAGAAATTGGCTTCAGCGACCATTTTCCAGTCTATATTTATTTGATCAAAGAAAAAAAATGATCTTGTAGAGATGCACTGCAGTGCATCTCTAACTAGTGCCTCTCTACCTATTTTTTTATTTCATAACTTTACACTAAAATTAGAAAACATGGCAATAGCAAAACCTTTCAACCTCAATAAATGGATAGACGAAAACCGTCATCTTCTAAAACCGCCGGTAGGAAATAAAAATCTATATACTGAATCGGGGGATTATATCGTCATGATTGTCGCTGGTCCCAATGCTCGGAAAGATTATCATTACAACGAAACCGAAGAATTGTTTTACCAACTCGAAGGTTCGATAAAAGTAATCGTTCAAGATAACGGCGAGCGAAAAGAAATGGAACTTCATGCAGGCGATATGTACCTTCATCCGGCCAAAACACCCCACTCACCAGTGCGTTCCGAAGGTTCTATAGGATTAGTAATCGAACGTAAACGCGCTGGACTAGGCTATAAGGACGGTTTATTATGGTTTTGCGATAGCTGCAATCATAAATTGTATGAAGTTTATTTCGAGCTTCACAACATCGAAAATGATTTTTTGCCTCATTTTGAGCATTTTTACAATTCAGAAAAGTTGAGAACCTGCGAGAATTGCGGAACCGTAATGGAGGCTGACCCAACATTCATAGCCAAAAAATAATATTCAGGAGCAATTTCCCGTCATTCGCTATATCTTTTTTGGTCTCGTTAAAGAACGAGACCACAAAAGGATACCGCTACTACCGGGGCTAGGGTTGGTTGATATAAATGATATTTTTTTTTAAAATAAATATTGGAACACATTTTAAAAAAGAAATAGATTTCATGTTTGAATATGCTTTTCAAGTAGGTAAAAAACGAGTTTAAAGTATAATTTAAATTGGAAAATGGAAGGTATATTAACAAAACATAATCTACAATTCAAATCGTTTGCCTTGTTCAGGAAAAATAAGTTTCAGGCCCAAATCATTCTGCTTTTTTAACTGCGCTTTAATTTTCAACATATTTTCAACTGGCGGTTTTAAATGTGTAACAATTATTTTAAAATCTTTTAAAGCATCTTTTCCATTAAGCGCACTTAAAGTATGAAGTTCTTTTAAAAGATAATTAGGCGTTAAGTGGCCATACAACAGAGAATCGGGTTGCTCGTTAGGAAACGAAACCTCAATGAAAATTCCTTTTAATTGTTTGTTTTTAATTAAAGGCGCAATTTCGGTCCAAAGCAAACTCAATTTGTTACTTTTTTCAACAAAATCGGGTCCGGTGTCGCCTAAATACAAAGCATAGGCATCTCCATTTTTTATTAGAAAAGCGGTACTTTCATAAGGACTTCCATGACTTAGCGCAAACGCTTTTACGGTCATTGTTGTATTTGTAATCAACGTTTCTTTTCCTGTATTTAATGTTTGAAAATGGTATTTTTTTATTTGGAATCCAGTTCCTTCATCTCCAAAATTTGCCCAAGTTTGTCCATTAAAATAATGTTTGTCCATCATTTCCATGCAGCTCTTGATGGCGTAAACTGTTTTTGATGAATCTGTAGGCGAATTAATAATTAAACCAGAGACATGGTCTAAATGCGCATGTGAAATAAAATAGCCTTTGATGTATTTTTTTAAAACTTCAGTTGCAGAGAGTTTGAAAACTTTATTTTCAATCGCTTTTTCAATTCCGGAATATATTGTCCCAGCATCAAGGCAAATAAAATCGTTGGTATTTGACGGCGCAAGCAAGTAAGCCGAAAGATTTTTTTCGTCAGTACCTCCTTTTACACCCAAAGGAATTACCTGAAATGCTGATTTTTGTTCTTTTTGTGCAGTTATACTTATTGAAATTAAAAACAAACAAATCCAGAGCCGATTAAATAATGTCATAGTTTTAAATTTTGAATTAATTTTCAGAGCATAAAATTAGTTTCTTCTTTTGGACTTGGAGCATTTATTTTGTAGAATCGATACCAACTGATTAAATTCGTCTAAATTTACTTCGATTTTAATAATTTAATTCGTTAGAAATTCAACTTGAAATAATATCTTTACAAAAAAATATAACAATTTTAATTAAAAAAGTTACAATGATAACAATAGCAGATCAATTTGGAATGAAAGAAGCATTGGCGCAATTGGGTGTAAAAGCCATAAACGAAGGAACTTCAACAGGTGTAAACCATTTTTCAAACGGAGAAATTCTTGAAAGTCATTCGCCAGTTGACGGACAATTAATCGCATCAGTAAAAACAAGTACCGCTGCCGATTACGAAAAAGTAATGCAAACCGCAACCGAAGCTTTTAAAACATTCAGATTGATGCCAGCACCACAACGTGGTGAAATCGTGCGTCAGTTTGGAGAAAAATTACGTAAAAACAAAGAAGCTTTGGGTAAATTGGTTTCCTATGAAATGGGGAAATCATTACAAGAAGGATACGGAGAAGTTCAGGAAATGATTGATATCTGCGATTTTGCAGTCGGTCTTTCTCGTCAGTTGCACGGGTTAACCATGCATTCTGAACGTCCACAACACAGAATGTACGAGCAGTATCACTCCTTGGGAGTTGTTGGGATTATCTCAGCGTTTAACTTTCCAGTGGCGGTTTGGGCTTGGAATACCGCTTTAGCATGGATTTGTGGTGATGTTTGTGTTTGGAAACCTTCAGAAAAAACACCACTTTGTGGAATTGCCTGTCAAAATATAATTGCTGAAGTAATCAAAGAAAATAACCTGCCAGAAGGGATTTCTTGCTTGATAAACGGAGATTATAAAGTGGGAGAGATGATGACTAATGATAAACGCGTGCCGTTGATTTCTGCTACAGGTTCGACTCATATGGGGAAAATCGTTGCGCAAACGGTGGCGGGTCGTTTAGGAAGATCATTATTGGAATTAGGCGGAAACAATGCGATTATTGTAACACCGGATGCTGATATTAAAATGACCGTTATCGGCGCTGTTTTTGGAGCAGTAGGAACTGCAGGACAACGTTGTACTTCAACTCGTCGTTTAATTATTCACGAAAGTGTTTACGATAAAGTAAAAGATGCAGTAGTTGCCGCTTACAAACAATTGAATATCGGAAATCCATTGGACGAAAAAAATCACGTTGGACCGCTAATCGATACACATGCAGTTGAAATGTACAATAAAGCTTTGACTAAAGTAGTTGCAGAAGGTGGAAAAATCCTTGTTGAAGGTGGCGTATTTTCTGGTGAAGGTTACGAAAGCGGATGTTATGTGAAACCTGCGATTGCAGAAGCAGACAACTCATTCGAAATCGTGCAACACGAAACTTTTGCTCCTGTTTTATACTTAATAAAATATTCGGGTACTATAGAAAATGCTGTTGATGTTCAAAACGGAGTGGCTCAAGGATTGTCCTCAGCGATTATGACTAACAATTTAAGAGAAGCAGAATATTTCTTATCTGCTGTAGGTTCTGATTGTGGTATTGCTAATGTAAACATCGGAACTTCCGGCGCGGAAATCGGTGGTGCTTTTGGTGGTGAAAAAGAAACAGGAGGAGGTAGAGAATCAGGTTCTGATGCATGGAAAGTGTATATGCGTCGTCAAACCAATACGATTAACTATGGGACATCGTTGCCATTGGCGCAAGGAATTCAATTTGGGTTCTAAGTAACAAAATAAAAAGAATGATTATATCAAACGCTTTTTCTATATTAGATTAAGCGTTTTTTTATTACTAAATTTATCTAATGAATCAATTTCAAGCAACATTTACAAATATTTCCAACTGGCATAAAAATGAATTTTATAGCACTGGTGGAACAAGAAGTAAATATATTACTCTAGAACCAGAGACAAATGATGAATACTTTTTTAAAGGATCTAAAGAAACACCAAGTGGAGAAATTAGATATCCTACTGAATTTTGGTCTGAAATTGCTTCGTCTAAAATTGGCCAATTTTTGGGTTTCCCAATGTTGGATTATAATATAGCATTTAATAAAAATCATAGACAAAAGATTGGTTGCCTTTCAAAATCAATGGTTTTAAGCTCGAACAATAAATTGACAGAGGGGAAAACGTACTTAACAGGGTTTAATGCACAATACGATCCTGACACAGATAAAAAAGATTATACTTTTCAATTTATTTGCAATGCTTTGAAACGGTTTTCTTTAGATGATTATATTAAAAACATTGTCGAGATTATTGTTTTCGACAGCATAATTGGAAATTCAGATCGACATCAAGAAAATTGGGGGATCATAACGAAACATAAAATATTCGTAGAAAAAAAAGTAGAAAACGACATTTCATATAAACCACAAGAACGCAGTTTATTTAGAAAAATTAGAAGATTATCTCGGAGATTTTTCACTGACGAAAACGAAGAATTTGAACGAGTAATCAGCGACAATAATTTTAACGTCAAAATTGAGAGATTACATAAGTTTGCTCCAATTTACGATAGCGGTTGTTGTTTAGGAAGGGAACATACGGATGAAAGAGTTATAAAGATGTTAAATGATTCTCAAATGCTAAATGCTTACATTAATAGAGGGGAATCTGAAATTCACTGGGAAGATGGTTTAGCAAAAAGAAAACATTTAGAGTTAGTATCACTTTTATTACAAAAGTATCCAAATGAAACTAGAAATTATATTTTAAGAGTTCAAGAAAGATATAAGCCTGAATTGTTACAAGAACTCATAGACAATATTGATATAAATCTTCCTGGAAATTTAGTTAACTTTAAATTATCGGAAACTAGAAAGCAATTGATGTTTAAATTGATAACTTTGCGCATCAAAAATTTAATTAAACTTTTATGAAAGCGATAGGAAACATACACCTTATCTGGAGACCAGGTAAAGGCGGTAGTCGGATATCTGTTGGTACAATTAAAAAAAGTACCTCAGAAGGAATTCGCTTTCAATATAATAAAGAAGGTTTAGTCAAAGCACAAGAATTGGGATTTATACATTATGAAGGGTTTCCTGAGACAAATATAATCTATTCTGAAAATGTAATAGAAATTTTTGGACAACGTTTAATGAGAAGTGAGAGACCTGATTTAAAAGATTTTTATGATTTTTGGGGTATCGATTTAAAAAAGAAAGAAGACAAATACTATATGCTGGCTTTTACACAAGGTTTACTGCCTACAGATAGTTTTGAATTTTTAGCTGATTTCAATCCAAAAGACGATTTGTCATTTGTTACGGAAATAACAGGATTAAGTGAAGCTAAAATTCCTTCTTATAAAATTTCAATAGGAGATGTTTTAAATTATCAGTTAGAGCCTGAAAATCCCTTTGATAAAAATGCAGTTAAAGTATTTAAAGACGATTTTTATTTAGGACATATTAAACTTATTCATTGTAAAGTGTTTCATAAAACTCAAAAAAAATTTAAATTAGTTGTTCAAGGAGTTGAAAAAAATGGAGTTTTGAAAAGAATATTTGTTAAAGCAAGTCTTTATTGATAATTTAATTAATAAAGGATAAGCGAATACCCTCAATTACAGGGCAAAATTGCGTTTGCACAAGGAATTCAGTTTGGTTTCTAAGTACTAAAAATCATTAACTAAAAGAGGCAATTTGAATATTTCAAATTGCCTCTTTTTATTTTAAAAATTCTTGTGAATTTCGTGTTCTAACAAATATTATAAATTGAAAGAAGCACCAATATTAAACACAAACTGGTTGTTTAATTTATCAAAACCTATTGGGTTCGTTTTATAACTAGCTATTGGAACTCCAGCTTCAGTAAAAATTCCAAAACCTTCAGTAAAGAAATAACGGAAGCCTAAATGCGCTCCAAAATTTCTTAAACCTAGGTCAAGTCCTGGATAAACATCCATTTTAGGATCTAATTTAAGAACATTTCCTAAATTAGCATTGAATCTAAATTTTGCATCAATTCTATCTCCAAAATCCGGTTTGTTTCCTAAATCATCTGAGCTAGCAGATAATAGATAAGAAGCAGCAAAACCGTATGACATATTTTCTCCAAGGCCAAAATCTGAAGAAATACCAATTCCAGATCCACCGTTTTGAATATTTGCCCCAACGTTAAATTTTACGTCTCCTTTTCCTTTGTAAGCTTGTGCATTTACGAAACCAGCTAACAATAATAATAACAATGTAATACTCTTTTTCATACTCTTAAATTTTTATAATTTTATACAAAAATAGTTTAAATAAACTAATTCCTACCTTTTTCATACGGGTATAAAGCCGGTAATGGTTCACTTTGCCAAAATTCTTTTGTGTCAACATCCATAATAGTTAATGGACCTTTAAAGGCGGCACCAGTATCAATATTCCAAACACAAGCCATTTGAACCGGAATAGTTTCTCCAATTCTGGATACTGGTGTATGGCCTATATAGATTTCTTTGTAAAGCGTCAAGCGTTTTGGATACATTAAATCGCCTATTTTTATGTTTTTGTCCAATGCCAAAGCCGTTTCCCATAATGTTCTGTCCCAATAAAAAAGTTTTGGAAAATATTCAAAGTCAATCCCGTTCATGTTGGTAAAACCAGCATGAATAAACAAACGGTTTTCTTCGTCCAGATAATAATCTTCCAATGCATGTAGAAATTCAATATGTTTTTGTTTGGTCGCTACACTTACATCGGCGTACGCCAAAACCGTGGCTTCACCGCCATGTTTATACCATAATAGATTGTCTCTGCTTTCATCGAGCCAGGTGCGCAACAACTCATCATGATTTCCGCGGATGAAAACACAATTATTTGTTTTGTTTAATTCGATTAAAAAATCGATTACTTGAGGGGATTGGCTCCAACCATCTACATAATCTCCCAAAAAAATTAAGGTGTCTTTAGTAGTGATTTTTGCTCTTTCCATAATTTGGTGTAGCGCATGTAATCCACCGTGTATATCGCCTATGACGAGTGTTCTCATTTAATGTTGTATCAATTTATTGTTTTACAAAAATAGCAGAAAATCAGTGTTTTTTTCATAATCTAAAATTAAATTTCATAATACAATTTGGGTAAATTATAACTCAAATTATTTTTTTTAAAAAAAACAAAAAATCACTGTTTTAGGTGATTGTTTGGTATTGTTTTTCAAGGTAGTTTTACAACGAATTTAAAATACTTTCAAAATGAATGTAATTATTGCTTTATCGCTGCTTCTTGCTGGTTTTGTGTTTTATATATTGAAAATTATATTTGGGTAAAACCAAATCAGAATGATGTTAAGAATTTATTGTACATCGTATTTCATTTTTCGTAAAATCCGTAATGCTTCTTTAAAAGATAAATAAATAGGCGTGAAAGGTTTCAAAAGTGGTTTGGCGTCAATCAGTTTTTGTTTGGCATCTTCAAAACCGTTGAGGTAGCAAATCATAAATGTAGAAGGCAAATTCTCTAAATCTTTGTGTTCGCGTTCAGATAAAGAAAATCCCTTTTGGAGTTTGTTTAGCAGTGAAAGATTCGTATTGTAAATATGAAACAACATTTTTCTGTTGAATTCCGGTGGCTGAAAAAGCATTTCCCTATCAATTTTGTAATAGCCATTGTCATGAAAATGAATGGTTTGTTTCTCTAAAGGATAATAACTTGTTTTGTCATTCAATCCTAATGGAACATATTCAATAATCGTGAAACTATCTTCGTCATAAATGATTTCAACCACATCTTGAGCAGAGTAAAAAAGCTTAATTTGCTCGTTTATCAGTTCGATGTCAACACGGGATAAATAGGTTTTGTCTCGAGATCTTTTAGCAATTCCAGCCCAGCAAATCACAAATAATTCTTTGAATACTTTATATTTTGGCGACATATCTTTATGCCTGAAATTCATGAAATCAATTACGCCATCAAGCGTGTATTCGATACTGTTTCTGGAATTGTTTTCGATACCAATTACGGTTTCGGTGTTCTGATAATTCTTTTCCACTTCACCATCCACGGGCATTGTGTTACTGCCTCGCCTTATAAAAACGGAGTTGGCAGTAATGGTGTGAATTCCTTTTTTGAAATAGGAGGTTTTACTTTTGGGTTTTATCGTTACGAGTCCAATGACTTTGTCTTTCGGCAAGTTCGGGAAAGGCACATTTTCATATTGAATTTTCGGTGGATTTTCCAGAAACGCATTCACTAAATTCTGAATTCGGCTATCATCAAAAAAATCGTCCCCCACAATGGCATTGTCATGATCTTCAACCCCCACAACTATATAAGAATTGTTCGTAGGATTAGAATTTGACAAGGCGCAGATGTGTTTCAAAAACTTGGCTTTTCCCTCTCGCGTATGCAAATTCAACTGCCGTTTTTTATCATAAAAACTGCTCTCATCATTGTGAGCGAGAAGGTTCTTAATTAAAATACGTTTGTTGATCATTGGGATTAATTATCTAAAGAGCGATTCAAAATCCCCGCCGAGGCTTGTGCCGTAGGAAATACAATTAAATCAGCAATATTCACGTGATATGGTCTGGAAACTACAAAATGGATGATGTCAGCAATATCCTCTGGTTGCAACGCTTTGATTCCTTTGTAAACATTGGCAGCTCTCTCCGCATCACCTTTGAAACGTACTTCACTAAATTCGGTTTCCACCATTCCTGGATTTATAGCCCCCACCCTAATTCCATGAGGATTCAGATCCATTCGCATGGCTTGATTCAAGGCGTCAACGGCGTGTTTCGAGGCGCAATATACGTTTCCGTTTGGATAAACTTCTTTTCCGGCAATGGAGCCAATGTTAATGATATGTCCAGATTTTTGTTCGATCATTTTCGGAATTATTGCTTTTGAAACATATAAAAGTCCTTTTACATTGATGTCAATCATCGCGTCCCAATCGTCTAAATCCCCATTTTGAATTGAATCTAAACCGTGTGCATTTCCGGCATTATTAATTAAAACTTCAATTTTCGAAAAAGCCTCAGGCAAAGAATTGATACTTTCAAAAACGGCTTTTTTGTCTCGAACGTCAAATGATAAAGTATGAACTTCTGTAAATTCCGAAAGTTCTTTTTTCAGTTCTGCTAGTCGGTCTTCACGACGTCCGCAAAGAATGATTTTATAGTTGTTATTGGCTAATATTCTTGCTGTTGCTCTGCCAATTCCGCTAGTTGCACCAGTTATTAATGCTATTTTACTCATGGTTTATTGTTTGTAATTGAAATCGTGAATCTTAGATTTCTTGTGTTTTTAAATTTAAATTCTACAATCCGAATTTTGATTAAGCTACAGTATTACCCATACTTTCGGTCCATATTGCAAACCAATCTTCTTTTTCTAATTTTAGTTCTACAGCTTTCATCAGCGATTGTATTCTAGCCACATTTACCGTTCCAGCGATTGGAATAACTTTTGCCGGATGTTGTAAAATCCAGGAAAGCAAAATCGTGTCGGAACCCAAATGGTATTTCGAAACTAAAGTTGCCAATAATTTTTTCAATCTGTGGGTTTGAGGAATGTCTTCTCTGAAAACAAATCCTAGAGGGTTCCATGACATTGGACGAATGTTATGGACTTGCATGTAATCAAAACTTCCGTCAACCATAGGTTCAAAATTAGTCGCCGAAAATTGCACTTGATTATAGCTGATTTCAGTTTTTTGACGGATTAATTCGGTTTGCGAAGAAGTAAAATTAGAAACACCAAAATCTATAATTTTCCCATCCGATTTTAATTTTAGAACAGCCTCCGCAATTTCATCCGCCTGCATCAAAGGGCTGGGTCTGTGAAGCAAAAGCACATCCAGATAATCTGTTTTTAAATTTTTCAATGAATTTTCAACGGACCAAATAATATAGTCTTTTGAATAATCATAGTGTTTTATGGTATTGTTACGATTTTCGGTCAGCATTTGGATGCCGCATTTAGATATCAATTGCATTTTTTCTCTTGCAATCTTGCTTGACGCAAATGCTTTTCCAAATTCGGATTCGGTAGTATAATCACCATATATATCAGCGTGGTCAAAAGTGGTAATTTTGTTTTCTAAACAAATATTAATCATGTTTTCCATTTCTTTGGTATTGAGATTTTTATCCCAAATTCCCCAATTCATGACACCAGCTACAATTGGTGATAATGTTGTTTTACTCATGGTTTTAATTTTTTAATGAAATCGGTGAATCTGCGATTTCAAAGTATATTTTTCAAAGTTCTTAAAAATAAGAAAATTGTATCATAATTCGTCCTTAAAATTAGGGTATTTCTAGAAGTTTTAACCATTTTTTAACATCTTACCTCTAAAAAAAATTTCAATTTGCACTCTCAAAAGCAAGGCATTAAATACAAGGTTTTAAAAATAATAAAATGGAAGAAAATACAGCGACTTTAGACATTAGAGCAATCAATGAAAAAATTGAAAGAGAGAGTGCTTTTATAGACCTCCTCACCATGGAAATGAACAAAGTCATTGTGGGTCAAAAGCACATGGTGGAACGTTTATTAATTGGACTTTTGGGTCAAGGACATATTTTGTTGGAAGGGGTTCCCGGATTAGCAAAAACTTTGGCCATTAATACACTTTCACAAGCTGTTCATGGATCTTTCAGCAGAATACAATTTACTCCTGATTTATTGCCTGCAGATGTTGTGGGAACGATGATTTATAACATAAAGCAAAATGAATTTTCGATTAAAAAAGGACCAATTTTTGCTAATTTCGTCCTAGCGGATGAGATAAATCGTGCTCCTGCCAAAGTGCAATCAGCATTATTAGAAGCCATGCAGGAAAAACAAGTAACTATAGGGGATACCACTTTCAAGTTGGACCGACCATTTTTAGTTCTGGCTACTCAAAACCCAATTGAACAAGAAGGAACATACCAACTTCCGGAAGCGCAGGTCGATCGTTTCATGTTGAAAACAGTTATCGACTATCCAAAAATGGAGGACGAACGCTTAGTTATTCGTCAAAACCTAAAAGGAAGTTATGAAAAAGTAAATCCTGTTGTTACTGTCGAACAAATTTTACGCGCGCAAGAAGCGGTTCGTGAAGTTTATATGGACGAAAAAATTGAGAAATACATTCTTGATATTATTTTTGCGACACGTTACCCGGAGAAATACAAATTAGCCGAATTGAAACCGTTAATCAGTTTTGGAGCTTCGCCACGTGGAAGTATAAATTTAGCCAATGCGGCTAAATGTTACGCGTTTATCAAACGTCGTGGATATGTAATCCCAGAAGATGTTCGCGCCGTGGTTCACGATGTATTGCGTCATAGAATTGGAATTACGTATGAAGCGGAAGCCGAAAACGTCACTTCAGTAGATATCATAAACAAAATCGTAAACGAGATTGAAGTACCTTAAAGTTTGTTTAATGTTTAAAGTTTCAAGTTGTTGTATTACGAACTTGGAACGTTAAATTTTTAAACTTTAAACAAATTAAAAATGGATACAAAAGAGCTTTTAAAAAAAGTACGAAAAATAGAAATCAAAACCCGAAGATTGAGTGATCATATCTTTTCGGGGGAATACCACACTTCTTTCAAAGGACGGGGAATGACTTTCAGCGAAGTACGTCAGTATCAATATGGAGATGATATTCGTGCAATCGATTGGAATGTGACCGCACGTTATAATGAAGCGCATGTAAAAGTTTTTGAGGAAGAGCGCGAATTGACGATGATGTTGATGGTGGATATTTCAGGTTCGGAAAGTTTTGGTTCTAAAAACCAATTCAAGAAAGATATCGTTACTGAAATTGCGGCGACAATGGCTTTTTCAGCTACACAAAACAACGATAAAATAGGTTTGATTTTATTTTCAGATGAAATCGAATTGTATATCCCGCCCAAAAAGGGAAGGTCGCATGTATTGCGCATCATTCGTGAATTGATTGAATTTCAGCCAAAAAGTCAAAAAACAGATATTGCTCAGGCTTTGAAATTTTTATCGGGAACCCAAAAAAAGAAAGCCATTGTGTTTATTATCTCCGATTTCATGTCGGAGGATTACGAACATGTCTTGAAAATCGCTTCTAAAAAACATGATATCACAGGAATAAGAGTATATGATATTCGAGAAGAAAAGATGCCAAATTTAGGAATGGTTTCCATGCTAGATGCCGAAACTGGAGAAATACAATTAGTAAACACAGGTTCTAAATCCGTGCGAATGAATTATGAGAAACTGTATCAGGAAAAAGTAACCTTTTTTAAAGAAACATTCAGTAAATCAGGTTCAGGGGTTGTAAATACCAGAGTGGACGAAAGTTATGTGACTAAATTATTAAGCTATTTTAAATCGAGATAAAGGGTTCAATAATAAAAGATGAAAAAACAATTATACCTACTAATTATACTGCTTTCAACGGCTGTTTTTGCACAACAAAAGCAGGTGATTACAAGTATAGATACGATTAAAAATAAAATTGGTGCCGAATTCAAACTATCAATAAAAACTACTGTAGATACTTCGGCTAAAGTGATTTTCCCTAAGTTGAAAAATTTTGGCGCGCTGGAAGTAATTCAGTCGTATCCTATTGACACCGTTAAAATGGATGGTCGTTATGAATTAATAAAAAAATACGGTTTAACCCAATTTGATTCCGGTAGATATGTTATTCCGAGTATAAAGATTTTTATCAATAGTAAGCCGTTTATGACGGATTCGCTTTTGGTTGAAGTTGCTAATGTTAAAGTGGATACTTTAAAACAAAAAATGTTCGATATCAAGGGCATTGCTGCTGCGGATGATTCATTAGGAAATTGGTGGAAATACCTTCTTATAGTAGGGTTGATTATCGGTCTTGGAGCCTTCATTTATTGGTATATTAAAAAACATCAAAAGAAAAAATTAGAAGCAGAAATTTTCAAAACACCAATTGAAAAAGCGACCAGCTTGCTGAATACTTTGGAAAAGAAAGAACTTTGGCAAAAAGGAGAAGTTAAGGCGTATTATAGTGAATTGACCGATATTGCACGAAATTATATCGAGGAAGCGATTGAAATTCCAGCCATGGAAAGCACGACTTCTGAATTGATTGAAGGGTTAAGAATGGCATCTGTTAAAAAGAAAATGGCACTTTCTCAAGAAACGATTGTAAATCTGGAAAGAGTTTTGAAACAAGCGGATTTAGTGAAATTTGCTAAGTCAAAACCATTGGATTTTGAAATTACCGAAGATCGAAATAAAATTCAAAAAGCTATTTTAACTTTAGACAGTTCGATTCCGGTTGAGGTTCCAGTTGAAGAAGATACTTTGTTGAATGAAGCACAAAGACAAAAACAAATCGAAATTCAACTGCGAAAAAAGAGAAAGAAACGTATTGTTCTCACTATTTCTTCGGTTGCTTTTATATTGGTGGCAACCACCGCTTTTTTCATCATTTTGAAGGGATTCGATTATGTAAAAGATAATATTATTGGTAATCCTACTAAAGAATTATTGGAAGGCGAATGGGTAAAAAGTGATTATGGAAATCCTGGAATAATTATAGAAACACCAAAAGTGCTCAAGAGAGTAGATTTGACCAAGACATTACCCAAAGATGGAATGGCTTTGATTAAAGAAATGCAATCTTTTGCTTACGGAAGTGTTCAAGACAATTTCTACCTTATGGTTTCTACTTTAAAATACAAACAAGAAGGAGAAATTGATTTGGCAAAATCAATGGATGGTGCGTTGCAATCCTTAGAATCTCAAGGAGCTCAAAACATGATTGTCAAACAGGAAGATTTTGAAACCAAAGAAGGAATTAAGGGACTCAAAGCATACGGAACATTTTCGAAAATAGATAGCAATAAAGGCATCAGTGCTAAATTATATTATGAAGCATTACTGTTTAGTCAGGAAGGCGGATTGCAGCAAATTATTATTTTCCATGAAGAAGGGGATGATTATGCCAACCAAATATCAGAACGGGTTTTGAGATCAGTTGAACTAAAACAAGTAAGTAAATAATGGATAAAATCACTTTTTTAAACCCAGAATTTTTTTGGTTGTTTCTTCTGATTCCAGTTGCAATTGCTTGGTTGTTTTTGAAAAAAAATCAGCAATCCGCCACTTTAAAGATCAGTTCCATTCAAGGATTTAAGAACTCCGAATCTTTTTTAGTGAAGCTAAAACCAATTTTGAACGTGTTTCGACTGTTGGCTTTATCGTCATTAATTGTTGCTATGGCAAGACCTAGAACCGTCGATATAAGCAATAAAACGAAAACTACTAAAGGAATTGACATTGTTATGGCAGTCGATGTTTCCGGAAGTATGCTTGCCAAAGATTTGAAACCAAACCGAATGGAAGCGCTGAAAAGAGTGGCCGCTGACTTTGTGGAAGAAAGACCAAATGATAGAATCGGATTGGTGGTTTATGCTTCCGAAGCCTATACAAAAACTCCGGTGACGAGTGATAAAGCGGTCATTTTGGACGCTATCAACGGGATTAAATATGATACTGTTTTGCAAGACGGAACTGGAATTGGAATGGGATTGGCGACTGCCGTAAATCGTTTAAAGGACAGTAAAGCCAAAAGCAAAGTAGTTATTCTTTTAACCGATGGTGTAAATAATGCAGGGTTTATCGAACCAGAAACGGCATCTGATATTGCGAAACAATATGGGATTAAAGTATATACCATAGGAATTGGTAGTAACGGAATGGCAATGTTTCCTTACGCTGTCGCTCCAAATGGCCAGTTTTTATTTCAAATGATGAAAGTGGAAATCGACGAAGCCTTATTGAAAAGTATTGCCAGAAAAACGGATGGAAAATATTTTAGAGCAACAAGCAATAGTAAATTGGCCGAAATTTATGCTTCCATCAACAAACTGGAAACAACAGAAATTGAAGAGTTAAAATTCTACGATTATGATGAAAAATTCAGACCCTTTGTTTGGTTTGCCGGTTTTTTATTATTGGCAGAAATTGGAATGAGAAAAACAGTTTTTAAAAGCTTTATATAATGACAGTTGCAGTCGCATTTCAGTCGTAAACTGAAAACTGTGACTGAAAACTGCGACTAATAGTAAAAAATGGAATTAGACGAGAAAAAATATTTATATCTACTTTTTATACTACCCTTCGTGGTGTTGGTTTTTCTAGTTAATTTATATTGGAAAAGAAAAAAACAGCGCGAATTTGGTGATTTGGAACTGGTAAAAAGACTTAGCCCTGAAAGCTCTGTTTTTAAACCGGTTTTGAAGTTGGTATTGTTGCTTTTGGCGTTGGTTGGAATTATTTTCGGATTAGTAAATCCAAAAATAGGAACTAAAATGGAAACCGTAAAACGAGAAGGAATTGATATTGTTTTTGCAATGGATGTTTCCAAAAGTATGCTTGCTGAGGATGTAGCGCCTAACCGATTGGAAAAAAGTAAGCAAATCGTTTCTCAAATTATTAATCAGCTGGGAAGTGACAGAATAGGAATAGTGGCGTATGCTGGAAGTGCTTTTCCCGTTTTGCCTATTACTACGGATTACAGCGTAGCCAAAATGTTTTTGCAAAGTATGAATACCGATATGGTTTCATCTGTGGGAACTTCATTGGATGACGCGATAAAATTATCGTCAACCTATTATGATGATAAAAAAACCAGTAAGCTGCTAATTTTGATTTCAGATGGAGAGGATCATTCTGACGGAGCTGCAGCTGCTGCAGAGGAGGCCAATAAATTAGGGATAAAAATTATTACCATTGGTGTTGGAACTGAAAAAGGAAGTACGATTCCATTGAAAAGAAATGGCGTTGTTGAAGGCTTTAAAAAAGACAATAACAATCAAGTTGTTATAACTAAATTGAATCAAGCGGCTTTGATTGCCATTGCAAAAGCTACCAAAGGCGGTTACGTAAATGGGAATAGTACCAAAGAGGTGATCGATTATATCAAAAACACATTGGATAAAATCCAAAAAACAGAATTTGAAGCTACGGAAATGGCGGATTTTCAATCGCAATTTCAATGGTTTTTAGCTTTCGCTTTTTTGCTGTTATTTGTTGATATTTTCCTTTTAGACAGAAAAACAAGTTGGGTAAATAAAATGAATTTATTTAACGAAAATAAATAAAATATAAAGTGCCGCGTTGTTAAAAATGGCTCCATCGCCGATGCTATTAAAAAAATTTACGCAGACATTTACATTTAAAAATAAAATGAAGAAAATAATTTTACATCTGTTACTGCTTTTTTCTTTTGTTGCAAACGCGCAACAAAAGGATAGGATATTGCCTAAAGCTAACGAGGAATATGCCGAAAATAAGTTTGTCGATGCTGAAGCGGATTATAGAATTTCAAATTCAAAATTTCCGAATAGAAGTGCGGCGTCTTATAATTTAGGGAATTCAATTTATAAGCAAAACCAGCCATCAGAAGCCAAATTTGCTTTTGCCAAAGCATTGAAAAACTCAAAATCGAGAACAGAAAAACACAAAGCATTTCACAATTTGGGAAATGTTTTCATGAAAGAAAAGGATTATACTCAAGCGGTGGACGCTTATAAAAATGCCTTGCGAAACGATCCTTCGGATGAGGAAACACGTTATAATTATGCTTTGGCAAAAAAAATGCTAAAGGAAAATCCTCCTAAGGATGATAAGAAAGACGACAAGAAAAAGGATAAGAAAGACGATAAAAAGGACGACAAGAAAAAGGATAAAGATAAAAAAGACGATAAGAAGGATAAAGATAAGGACAAGAAAGACGATAAAGGAGACAAAGATAAAGACAAGAAAGATCCAAAACAGGATGAAAAAGGGGAGCCAAAACCGATGCCCGGAGGAATATCTAAACAAAGGTTAGAAAGTCTTTTGAATGCGGTGAATAAGGAAGAGAAAAAAGTTCAAGATAAAGTTAATGCCCAAAAAGTAAAAGGAAAACCAGTTCAAACGGATAAAGATTGGTAAGTCAATTAAGATATTTTAAAATGAAAAGATTTATAGTAGCGATTCTTTTAATAATAGGCACCTCACTGAGCGCTCAAGTACAATTTGAAGCCAAAGTAAGTAAAACTACGCTAGGCCTAAACGAAAGACTTCGTATCGATTTTATAATGAATGTTGATGGGGATAATTTTGTGCAGCCAAATTTTGATGGATTTAGAATTATCGCCGGTCCAAGTCAGCAGGTGAGTCAATCCTGGGTAAACGGGAGAAGCTCTTTTGAGAAAGTATATTCGTATTACCTTTTGCCAAATCAAAAAGGTACATTAGTAATTAGGCCAGCTACGATAGAATTCAATGGACAAGTTTATAAAACTGCGGCTATTAGAATAAATGTTACGGCAGCGACTGCACAACCTAGAGATCCAAATGACACTCAGGTTTCTGCAGAAGGCAATCTTTATCTTATTGCTGATGTTTCTAAAACAAATCCGTACATCAACGAACCCATTACGGTGGTCTATAAATTGTATTTTAACAATATTGGGATTTCTAATTCTACAGAAGCAAGCAAGCCAAAATACAATGATTTTTGGAGTCAGGATATTCCTATAAAACAATTAGTTGCAGAGGAAGGACTTTTTAAAGGAGAAAAATATCGTTATATTGTTTTGAAAAAGATTGTGTTATATCCTCAAAAATCAGGGAAACTCACTATTGAGCCTTTGTCGCTGGATATTGCCGTACAGTTGCCTTCAAATCAAAGAGATATGTTTGGTCGTGTAGTTATTACTGAAGGAAATAAAAGAGTTTCTGCAGGAACAAAAATAATAAATGTTAAGCCACTCCCAGAAGCTGGAAAACCAGAAGATTTCTCTGGCGCCGTTGGTAATTTTGATTTCAAAGTAACGCCAACAAAAACCAATTTAAAAAACGGGGAAAGTCTTGATTTGGTTGTCAGTGTAACCGGAAAAGGGAATATGAAATTATTCAGTTTGCCAAAACCAATTGTGCCTAATGCGCTCGAAATGTACGACGCCGTTCATAGCGAACAAGTTGACACGCCGCTTTCAGGAATGGTTGGCAAGGTTTCAGACAGTTATACCATTGTCCCGCAGTACAAAGGGAATTATCCAATAAAACCATTAAAATTTTCTTATTTTGATTTGGGGTCAAAAACATATAAAACCCTAAGTTCTTCCGAAATAATGATTAATGTTCTCGATGGACCAACCGCTACTGTAGCATCAAATTCAGGTAGCGACAAAAATAAAATTGATAAAGTTGAACAATTTAAAGACATCAAGTTAAAAACGAAGCTTTTAAAAATAAATAAGCAAGATTTCTTTGGCTCTAATTTATATTTAGGTTTGTTGTTTTTACCTTTTTTAATTCTTCCTGTGATTGTATTGCTTAAAAAGAAAAAAGAAGCACTTGATGGAGATGTTACTGGTAACAGAATAAGAATGAACAATAAATTGGCCAAAAAATATTTATCGGAAGCCAAAAAACAAATCAACAATAAAGAATTATTTTATATCGCTCTTGAAAAAGCCATGCATAACTTCTTGAAAGCTAAATTACATATTGAAACCTCAGAAATGAGTAAGGATAACATTCAGGAACTTTTATTGTCTAGAAATGCTAATCCGGAAGCCGTAAATGATTTCATTGCATTGACTGAAAACTGCGAAGTGGCGCGTTATGCGCCATCGTCAAGTTTCGCTATACAACAGGATTTTGACAAAGCCGTTTTAATTATTTCAGACTTAGAAAAACAGATATAATTTTAGATTTACGATTTTAGATTTACGAATAGTTTATCGACAACTTATACCATTAAAATGAAAAACATAGTTTATATATTATTACTGACAACCCAGATTTTCTTTGCCCAAAGCGGTTTTGATACAGGGAATGAATTGTATAAAAATGGGAAATACGAACAGGCTGCCATAGCCTATGAAAGCATATTGAAAGACAATAAACAATCGGCGGAACTGTATTTCAATCTTGGGAATACCTACTATAAATTGAATAAAGTGGCGCCCTCGATTTATAATTATGAAAAAGCATTAGTGCTTAATCCCAGTGATAGAGAAAGCGCTAACAACCTTAAATTTGCTCAAAAAAGAACTATTGACGAAATTAAAACAGTGCCAAAAGTAGGTTTTGGAAAGTTGCTTCGTGATTTCACTGGAATCTGGCATTACAATACTTGGGCTTGGATTTCAGTAGTGTTAGCGACTTCTTTTCTATTGTTTTTTGTGGGTTACTATTTTTCACAAACGACGATGCTCAAAAGAATTTTCTTTTTGGGAATGTTTGTACTTGTTTTTCTGGTTTTTATCAGTATTTTCGGGGCTATTTTTGAAAAAAGCCATTTTGATAATGAAAAACCCGCTATTGTTTTTGCCGAAATTGCTGAGGTCAGAACCGAGCCGCAAAAGGCTAGTTCCATTATTATTGTGTTGCATGAAGGAACAAAAGTCTTTTTACAGGAAAAAGCAGATAATTGGAAAAAAGTGCAGTTAACGGATGGTACTGAAGGTTGGATTGAAAGCAATACCATTAAGGAAGTGAAGTAGTATTAGGGTTTTTTCCCAAATCTTCTAGAACAGTTTCAGTTTTTCTGGATTGCAAATTTAAGTTCTTGTACTTTTTTCGACGGTGAGACTTTATAAATATTTCTAAAATGAATTATTTTTTGGATTCCTTTTTGTAAATTTGGATATACAGAATAACAAAAAAATTGTCAGCTTTTTTAGGAAAGAACAATATTAAATTGGAATAAAGATGGTAACACCAACCTTAGAATTGTTGACTAAAAAATTAAAAGATGCACCTCAAAGCATCTTAGAAAGAGTCATGGGATATGTCGATGCGCTGATTGATATAGAAAATAAAGAATCATATACTATATCTAAAACACAACAAAAAATTCTTGACAGTCAATTAAACTCAGACAAAAGCCTTTATAATGATGCAGATAAATTATTTTCTGATTTAAAAAGCAAGTATGAGTTATAAGATTATTGTTTCGCCAATAGCCTCAAAAAACATAGAAGATGCAGTTGAATTTTACATCTATAAAGCCAGTAAAAAAGTAGCTCTTGATTTTTTGAAAGATTATAGAAAAACATACCAAGCATTAAAAATTAATCCGTTGCATCAATTTCATGATGTTAATTACCGATTCCTACCTTTTAGTAAATTTCCTTATGTGGCTTTTTTCATTGTAGATGAATTATCGAAAACTGTTTTTTTGAATGCTATATTTCACACTTCTCAAGAACCTGATAGTTGGAAAAAAGAAAATAAATAGTTATTTTTTATTTGATTAAAAAAGATTGTTGATTTGCATTTAATAATTAGACAACTTTCAGTCTTTATTGAAAGTTTTAAGCCCAAGCATTTTTATTAGGCTAACCTTTCTTCTTCAAGTCATCATACCATTTTTCTAGTGAAGGAAAAATATAGCCAGCTGTTTTTTGAATTGGATTGTAAAATAAGGAACGATCCAAAGCTTCTTTCTTGGCCAAATAGTTATGGAAGTTTATTTTTTCGAAAATAGTAAAAACAACGCTAACTATCAACACGGTTTTCAGTACTCGAAACACACCACCCCCCAATTTGTTTAACCACCCCAGAAAAGCTAAATTGTTGACTTGAGTAAGGATTTTTGCCAATATTGAAATTCCAATCACAACGGCAATAAATGTAAAGACAAAGGCAGCAACCTGAATAGTATGCGGATTCCAGTGCACAAACCCTACAAGTATATTTTTCATAAACGAAGAAAATTTTACTGCAAAATAAATTCCAATCAGTAATGAAAGCAGTGAAGCCAATTCGATAAAAAGACCGTTTCTAATTCCTTTAAACAAAGCCAAAGCGAATAAAGCCCCCAAAATAATATCTATGAATTCCATGGTGATGTAGTAAAATAAATAAAAGTACAAATATAAAAGAATTGTGATTATCAATTGCCAATTTTCAAGTTCTTATCTTTGCCAAAATAATTTTAGAATTCAGATTGCAGAGTTGTGATTTAAAAATATCCTAATTGCGACTTCAGCTCAAAATCTAAAATCTAAAATCTAAAATCCTAAATTAAAAAATGTCAAGAGACACACAACTTAAAGAACGCTGGGAACAGCTTGTAACGATACTTTCCGATCAATTTTCACAAGGGGAAGATTTAGATTTAGACTCCATTATTTACTTAATCGGGGTGCAGGAACTAGGGAAAGTGCACAATGAATACAAAAAAGACGAGAAACTAAACCTCATGCACATTGCAATTTGTCGATTATTAGAGCCATACGGTTTCTATGAATTCGAATTTTTTGATGAGGACGGTTGGCCACACTACAAGGTCAAAGAGGAGTTGCCACCACTAAAAGCAGGGGAACAATCCGTTTTAATGAAGGAAGCCATTGTTAATTATTTCCTCGAAAGAGAACTTATAGATTAAGGATTTAATTTTCCGTCATTGTGAGAGGGACGAAACAATCTCACAATTTAGAACGGAAACTTTAAACTTTAAACATTAAACTTGGAACAAATTACTTAAATTTGCACTCTCAATTATTGGATGAAAATGATAGACAAGATAAAAGAATATATTGGCGAAGCACAAGCTTTTACAACACAAAATACTGCAGAATTAGAAACATTCCGAATCAAATTCTTAGGAAGCAAAGGGCTTTTGAAAGAACTTTTTGCCGAATTTAAGAATGTTCCTAATGACCAGAAAAAAGAATTTGGACAGGTAATTAACTTGCTAAAAACTTCTGCCGAAGAAAAAGTAAAAACCATCCAGGAATCTTTAGAAAGTAAAGAGGAAAGTAAAGGGTTTTATGGCGATTTAACGCGTTCTTCTGAACCAATTACCATTGGTTCCCGTCACCCTATTTCATTGGTAAAAAACCAAATTATAGATATCTTTTCAAACATCGGTTTCAATGTTTCTGAAGGGCCGGAAATTGAAGATGACTGGCATAATTTCACCGCATTGAACTTACCGGAATACCATCCGGCGCGTGACATGCAGGACACGTTTTTCATACAAACAAATCCCGATATTTTGTTGCGCACGCACACTTCATCCGTACAAGTACGTTACATGGAGAACAACAAACCGCCTATTCGAACGATTTCTCCGGGAAGAGTTTTCCGTAATGAAGCCGTATCGTCCCGTTCGCACTGTATTTTTCATCAAGTGGAAGGATTATACATCGATAAAGACGTTTCTTTTGCTGATTTGAAACAAACGCTTTTGTATTTCACCAAAGAGATGTTCGGAAAATCAAAAATCCGTTTACGCCCGTCTTACTTTCCATTTACGGAACCAAGCGCTGAGGTTGATATTTATTGGGGACTAAAAACCGAAACCGATTACAGAATCACCAAAGGAACCGGTTGGTTAGAAATCATGGGTTGTGGAATGGTCGATCCAAATGTTTTGAAAAACTGTGGCATCAATCCTGATGAATACAATGGTTTTGCATTCGGAATGGGAATCGAAAGAATCGCAATGTTGCTATATCAAATCGGCGATATCCGTATGTTCTACGAAAATGACGTTCGTTTCCTTGAGCAATTCAAATCAAGTATATAAGAGTTATAAATTATATTTTTAGGAGCTATTTCCAGCTATCCGTTGCAATCTTTTTTGAGGCAAAAAGCCTCAAAAAAGGATTTTCACTGCTATCTGGGCTATGCATTTAGGTTGACAAGAAATTTAAGTTTTTAATACTAAATATTAATAAAAAATGAATGAAGAGATTGCTTCATTCTTGGCAATAACATGAAAAAAGACATCATCATCCCCGAAGTGGAAAACGTTTTCCTAGCTGCAGTTCAAGAATGGAGCGACGATTTCATGGAAAAAGTCTGGTACGCCTATTTGATAAATGACAGTGATTTTCTGATTGAAAGTGTTATGGTGGTTTCCAAAGCTTTTGGAACTATTGACGGCGAAATGAAAAAAACATCGCTTTTACGTCATGCTTTTGTAGAGGTTCCGCCGGTTTCTGTGATGAAGATCGAAATGATTGAAAAAAGTGTTTTGGCACTCAACAATGAATTCATGTTGACTTTTTTCATTGGAGACAAATTATACGATAAAAAATATATTTTCAAAGCGCATTCCATCAACGAGGACTTCGTTGAAGAAGTACCTATTTTATTTGTTGACGGCGTTATTATGAGGTAAATTAGTGATTGTTGGGTCTTTTATTTTTGGCTTTCCAATTAAAATAACCCATAATAAATATACTAACGGCACGAATAAAAAAACCCGATTTTGATACCTGTTTTAAAAAGAGATTTCTTTTATTTCAAATAGAATCGTAAAAACGGTTGTAAAAATCCCCCAGCCACAAGCTGTTAAAATCTGATATTTCCATCTTTTGGTTATAGTGGTTGACTTATTGATTTTGTTGTTTTAGTTTGGCTTTCCAAGTAAAATATCCTAAAACAAATATCCCTACAACTATATAGGCCGCGGCACGAATATAAAAGCTAGGTTTAGATACTTGTTCTAAAAAAGGGATTTCTTTAATTTCGAATAAGACATTGAAAACCGTCATAAATACACCCCAAATCCCACCCATTTTAATCTGATATTTCCATCTTTCGCTCATGAACTGATTGTTGTTTACTTATTAAATTGGCAGCTAAGTTAATCCAGTTTGTCAGTCAGTTTTTTAAACACAGATTTCGCATCCTGACCCTCATATAAAATAGCGTAAACGGCATCTATAATTGGAGTTTTGGCACCATAACCCTGATTAAGTTTATATGCGCTTTTCACGGCATAATATCCTTCGGCAACCATGCTCATTTCCATCATCGCCGCTTTCACCGTGTAGCCTTTACCTATCATATTCCCAAACATTCTATTTCTGGAGAAAATGGAATAACCCGTTACTAATAAATCGCCTAAATAAGCCGAGTCATTGATGTTACGTTTCATTTTATGGACTTTCTTAATGAATTTTTTCATCTCGCGAATTCCATTACTCATCAACACCGACTGGAAATTATCGCCATAACCCAGTCCATGAGCCATTCCTGCAGCAATAGCATAAATGTTTTTCAACATGGCTGCATATTCGGTTCCTATAATATCGTCAGTGATCTTGGTTTTTATGTAATTTCCTGATAGATTTTTAGCCACAACTTTTGCTTTTTCTTCATCACCGCAAGCAATGGTAAGATAAGACAATCGCTCCATAGCCACTTCTTCTGCGTGACAAGGTCCAGTAATAACGCCAATGTTATAATAAGGAATGTCATATTGTACATGAAAATGCTCGCCCACAATCAAACTTGTTTCCGGAACAATTCCTTTAATCGCTGAAAATATAATCTTATCCTTCAAAGAAACGGTTAGTTTTTCCAATTCTGCATTTAAAAATGCCGACGGAATAGCAAAAATGATATAATCAGCGTAAGCTACAGCCTCATTTATATCATTAGTAAGTTTAAGTTTTTTGGTGTCAAATTCAACTGAACTTAAGTAATTTGGATTGTGTTTGTAGGTTTTAATGTGTTCAATAGCAGCATCATTGCGCATGTACCACGAAATTTCTGAAAGATTTACACACAACATTTTTGCAATCGCTGTTGCCCAACTACCACCACCAATCACTGCGAATTTTATACTTTCGGCCATCTTTTTTATTAAATTTAATCAAAAGTACTTAAAAAACCATTGATTAAGCAAATAAAATTTAAACAGAAACCTTAGAGTTTTAGCGGTTTCAGGATGTAACAATCACAACAACTTAGAATTATTCAAAACATTTATATTTTTTAACGCAATATGCGCAACAAATTTTCGTTATAAGTAATTATAAATTAGTTATTTAACGAATATAATGAAAATTGAGTTAGTTAGTTTTGTTTTATTATTTTAAAAGGCGTTCCCCATTATATAGGAGAACGCCTTTTTAATTTGATTCTGATTAAAGTTAAATCAGTCTCTATGCAATAGAATTAATAACTCATTTCCACAATTTCTTTTACTTTTTCTAAAGTGACATTCTGTTTTTCACCTAAAGCTTTCCATTCTCTTTGTTCAAAACGATTTACAATAAAATCAGCTGTTTTTTCAAAGTCTTTTGTGTAGTCTGATAATTTAGTGTCCATGCCCATGGTATGGAAAAATTCAACTGTTTTATTGATTGCCTCTTTAGCGATTTCATCGTCAGTTCCAGTTAAATTAAAAATACGTTTTCCGTATTGTGCTAATTTTCCTTTTTTGGTTTCAAACATTACTCGGTATAAGTTGGGTCCAACTACTGCTAAAGTTCTGGCGTGATCGATTCCGTATAAAGCCGTTAGTTCATGACCAATCATATGTGTTGCCCAATCTTGAGGAACGCCTTTTTGGATTAATCCATTTAAAGCCATGGTACAACTCCACATAAAATTAGAAGCTAAAGCATAATCTGTTGGGTTTCTCACCACTTCTGGACCTACTTGGATCAAAGTTTGTAGAATTCCTTCAGCAAATCGATCCTGAAGATAACCTTCATGCGGATAAGTCAAGTACTGTTCTAAAACATGTGTGTAAGCATCAACAACACCATTTTGCAATTGTCTTTTTGGCAACGAAGCAATAACTGTTGGATCGCATATAGAGAATTTTGGAAACAAAGCACTTCCACCAAACGCTAATTTTTCTTGTGTCGCTTCAATAGTTACAACCGCTCCGGAGTTCATTTCGCTCCCCGTTGCCGGTAAAGTTAGAATTGTTCCAAACGGAATCACTTTAGATAGGTCTTTAATCAGCAATCTTTTTTGAAGAATATCCATTGGATTACCATCAAAATGAGCAGCTGCCGAAATGAATTTCGTACCGTCAATTACAGAACCACCACCAACAGCAAGGATAAAATCAATTTTTTGTTCCTTAACAATTGCTACCGCTTTCATTAATGTTTCAAAATGAGGATTTGCTTCGATTCCGCTGAATTCCACGATTTCAAAACCTTTTAAATTATTAAGTACTTGTTCGTGGATTCCATTTTTAAAAATGCTTCCACCACCATACGCCAATAATATTTTTGCTCCTTTTGGAACTAAAGTCGATAATTTTTCAATCTGCCCTTTCCCAAAAACCAAGTTGGTAGGATTGTATAATTCGAAATTTAACATGGTATTATTTTTTTGAATTCAATTGTAGTAATAATTTCTCAGCTACTAATTTAGAGGAAGCTGGATTTTGACCGGTAATCAGTAAACCATCTTCAACTGCGTAAGGCTGCCAATCTCCTATTTTTGAATAAGTCGCCCCATTCGATTGTAATGCATCTTCTAATAAAAACGGAACAACTTTAGTTAATCCAACTGCTTCTTCTTCTGTATTAGAAAAACCAGTTACTTTTTTACCTTTTACTAAGAATTCGCCATTTACTTTTACATTTTTAAGCGCTCCTGGGGAATGACAAACAAAAGCCACTGGTTTTTTGTTAGTATAAAAAGATTCAATTAATGCGATTGAGTTTTTATCCTCGGCTAAATCCCAAAGTGGTCCATGACCTCCAGGATAAAAAACAGCATCGTAATCAGCTTGATTGACATCAGCTAATTTTTTTGTGTCTTTCAGTTTAGCAAGAACTGCTGTGTCTTTATCCAATCTTTTTGTGTCTTCTGTTGCTGCAGATGGATCTTCGCTTTTTGGATCGATTGGAGGTTGTCCTCCTAGCGGAGTTGCAATATCAATCAAAACTCCTTTATCGGCTAGTTCGTAATATGGAGCTGCAAATTCTTCTGTCCAATATCCTGTTTTTTCCCCTGTGTTACCTAGTTTATCGTGACTGGTAAGAACAAATAATACTTTTTTCATAACTTTTTTATTTTGTTTCTGTGCAGTTGCAGTGATACAACTTACGGTTAATGTTATAATGGTAAATAATGCAATTTTTTTCATTTCTTATTATGTTTATACAAATTTACGGCGAATATGTTATTAGTAAAAATAATTTAAATTATGTTTGTGATAAATATATTTATATCATGGTCAATTTGGAATGGTACAGAACATTTAAATCAGTTTATAAAAATGGAAATTTTTCTTTGGCAGCCAAAGAACTTTTTATTAGTCAACCTGCTGTTAGTCAGCAAATATCAATGTTGGAAGCGCATGTAGGTTATAAACTTTTCAATCGAAAGTCTAAAGGCGTTGAACCAACGGAATACGCTAAGTTACTAAATAATTTAATCATTGAGGCATTAGACCGATTAGAAAATGTAGAAAACGGTTTTCGGGCCAAAGCGTTCAATGCCAACAGATTAATTTCTATCGGAATCTCCAAACATTTCATGATTAGCTTAGGAAGTGCCTTGCTTTCAAAATTTGAATTTATAGATTTCAGTTTTCATGAAAACGATACGCTTTTTGAATTGGTCGATTCTAAAAAACTCGATTTTGCCATAGTTACTAAACAATACGACACTTTTGACACCATTCAAAAAAAAGTCGGTGAAATCAAACAAATTATCGTGGGTTCTAGCAATATTGATGCTTCGGAATTAAAAACAAAAATCAGAAGTAAAGATTTTGTAGCCATCGAACAATGGTTAAACGAACAAAAATGGTTTAGTTATGATGCCAGAATTCCGCATATCAAATTATTTTGGCTGCATGTGTTTAACAAAAAAAGACCTTCGATGGTTCCAAATTATATTATTCCTTCTGAATACGAAATGATAAACATACTTGCTGAAAATACAGGAATTGCGGTTGTTTGGGATATTAATGCACAACCTTTTATTCGAGATAAAAAAATACAATTGTTGTGGAACAGCAAGCAAATGCCTACCACGGAAGTTTTCCTATTATCTGGTAAAAATGATAATTTAAGTGCGATTTTCGAAAAAATTGAAGTGGAATTAAAAGATACTTTGAAATAGTTACCTCCTGTAAAAATTATTATGGTCAATATATTCCCAAACTTTATTAGGTAAAAGCGGCTGAATATTTTTCCCGTTTTTAATGTTTTCTCTAATGAAAGTGGATGATATCTCTACAACAGGAGCATCAATCATGTGAACTCTCTTATGGTTTCTGAATTCCAAATTTTCTGTTTCCAATGATATTGCTTCACCTTTTCGTACTTTGGCGTCGAGTCTAGGATAAACATAAATATCGTAATTGGCTAAAATAGCTTCGTAGTTTTTCCATTTGTGCAACGACTTTAAATTGTCTTCGCCCATAATCAAGGAAAATTCATAATTGGGATATTTCTCCTGCAAATGAACTAATGTATTCACCGTATAATTAGGTTGCGATAACTTAAATTCAATATCCGAAGGTTTGATTTTCGGAAAGTCTTCTGTGGCAAGATAGACCATTTGTAAACGGTGGTAGTCATCGAGCAAAGTACTTTTTTTCTTTAAAGGATTGTGGGGCGTAACCACCATCCAGACTTGGTCTAAATCAGCATGCTCTGCCATGTGATTGGCAATAATGAGATGCCCAACATGAATGGGGTTAAACGTTCCGAAATACAATCCTATTTTCATAAACAGTAATTATTTGAAATAACAATGATCTCCGCAAATTAAAGAAAACGGTGCTGACGGGTGAAAGTCGTGTTTATTCTTTCACAAAGTTTTTCACCAATTGATAGGCTTCTTCTAAAGCAATGTCCAAATCGTAGTTTTTTATAACAACATCAAACTGAGGTGCAGTTGCCAATTCAACAGAGGCTTTAGCAATACGCATATTGATTTTATCGTCACTTTCAGTAGAGCGTTTTTTCAAACGAATTTTCAATTCATCAATGCTTGGTGGTTTAACGAAAACGGCTAACGTTTCATCAGGAAATTTGTGTTTAATTCGCAATCCGCCAGATACATCAATATCAAAAATTACATTTTTTCCTTTGGCCCAGATGCGTTCCACTTCACTTTTTAGCGTTCCGTAAAAATTATCTCGGTACACTTCTTCCCATTCCAGAAAGTCTTCGTTCTTGATGTGTTTTTTGAACTCTTCGGTAGACATGAAATAATAATCTTTTCCGTTTACCTCTTCACCTCGCGATTCGCGCGATGCTGCCGAAATCGAAAATTCAAGATTCAAATCTTCTTTTCCTAATAAATGTCTAACGATGGTCGTTTTTCCAGACCCCGAAGGTGCCGAAAACACTATTAATTTTCCTCCTGTGCTCATTGTTGTTATTTTTTTAGATGTGATCAATCACTTCTAATTTTTATGCAAAAAGACGCGATGAATCGCGTCTCTACTTACTATTTTTATAAAACATTTAAAACCTGCTCCTTTATTTTTTCCAATTCGTCTTTCATCTGAACGACTAACTTCTGCATTTGTGCATGGTTGGATTTAGAACCCATAGTGTTGATTTCACGTCCCATTTCTTGGGTGATGAAACCTAATTTTCTTCCGTTGGCTTCCGTTCCGTTGATGGTTTCCAAGAAATAATCCAGGTGATTGGTCAATCGCACTTTTTCTTCGGTGATGTCTAATTTCTCTAAATAATAAATCAATTCCTGCTCAAAACGATTTTCATCTACATTCACTTTAAGTTCTGAGATTGCAGTTTGCAAACGGTCTTTTATCGCTTGAACGCGTTCTGGATCAAGAGCTAAAGCTTCCGTCATATATTGACGAATGTTGCCAATTCGCAATTGAAATTCTTTTTCTAATGACATTCCTTCATCTCTTCTAAAAGTCAAGATGTTTTGCAACGCTTCTTCGATAACGGTTTGGATTTGTATCCAATCGTTTTCATCGATTTCATCACGTTCTATTTTCATGGTATCCGGCATGCGAATTGCCATTTTCATCAATTCGGTTTCATCAGCGTCAGCATATACCTCTCTCAACTGATTGATATAGCCTTTAACAATTGGCACATTCACTTTCGTAGAAGTTTGTTCCGCGGTACTTTCGATAAAAATAGAAAAATCTACTTTTCCTCTTTCCAGTTTTAAGGCTATTTGGTTTCTTAAACTTAATTCCATTTCACGGTACAGTGAAGGCATCCGCACATTTAAATCCAAACCTTTACTGTTTAAGGATTTTACTTCTACCGTGATTTTTTTGGTTGGTAATTGCAAAGTTGCTTTCCCAAAACCCGTCATTGATTGTATCATATAATTTTCTAAAAGAGGTCAAAGATAATGAAAAGTATTCAGTGTTCAGTACTCAGTTTTCAGTCGCAGTCTCAGTTTTCACGTCCAGTATCCCCTCCTTCGTGGGGGACTGTGGGGAGGATACCAGATAAACTCCCGCGAATATTAAAACAGCCGAAACAATTTTCACCCAACTCAATTCGTCTTTGCCCAAGCTTATCGCAAAAATAGTTGCGAATAGCGGTTGTAAATAAATAAAAACGGCAACAGTCGTTGGTTTTAATTCTTTCATCGAAAGCAAATTGAGCAGATAGGTCAGAAAGGTAGAAAAAACTACTACGAATGCTATTTTCCAGCCAATAACTGTTGGGACTATTGCCCAATCTACAGCATCAAATTGGCTCCAGCCAAAAGGTAAAACCATAATAAATCCGAATAAATAAATCCATTTCACAAAGGTAAATGCATTGTATTTATCCATTAATTTCTTGACGATAATCAGGTAAAATCCATAGGAAATAGCGTTGACCAAAACCAGGAAATTTCCCAAACCTGCATTGGTGGCGCTGCCGATGGATTTTCCATAAAGAATAAGAAAAGCCGTTCCTATTAAGCCAAGAACGATTCCCAAAACCATACGGTTTTTCATGCGTTCTTTCATGATAATTGCCGAAAGCGCTAAAACAATCATTGGTGTTGAAACCATAATTACCGCAGCGCTAATAGGAGAAGTAAGGCTTAACCCTTTGAAAAAAGTAAGCATATTAAAAGCCACACCAAAGAATGCAGCGGCAATAATTCGAGGAAAATCATTGAGTGTTATTTTTTCTTTTGGCATAAAAAGCCAAACCAGCCAAAACAAAATCATGGAACCACCAGCACGTAATAGGATAAAGCCGTAGGCGTCAATATACAATGGCATCACATCTTTGGCGATAGTAAACGTAACGCCATAAATCAAGGAAACTAATGTGGCGCCAAGCAGCGCGAGATTTCTTCTTGACATTAACTCAAAGCTTTCGTTACCTGAAGCATATTTTGCTGGGTATTTCCAATGTAGATTTTATCGTTGATGATGAAAACGGGACGACTCAAAAACGTATAATGTTCCAGAATGTATTTTTTGTAATCATCTTCGGTCAAGGATTTATTTTTTAAATCCATCGATTTATAAAGGACTGCTTTTTTACTGAAAAGCGCTTCATAACTTCCAGAAAGCTCACGCATTTGTTCCAGCTCTTCCACAGTAATTGGATCTTGTTTGATGTCGTGAAACTTAAATTCATGTTCTTTCGGTAATGATTTTATAATTTTTCGACACGTATCGCAGGAAGCGAGATAATATATTTTATCCATAATAGAGTATGATTTCTTTGTGCAAAGAAAAATCATTTGATGCGGAAAATGATTATTTTTATCAAAAAATTCCAAATCATATAAAAATGAATCAAACATTCGATATTACCAGAACAAGTAGAAAAATCTTGTCCCAAATGTTGCAAAATTACACTTTGGAACAATTAAATAAAATACCGG
The DNA here is from genome assembly GCF_015752245.1 of Flavobacterium sp. CG_9.10. Taxonomy (NCBI): domain Bacteria; kingdom Pseudomonadati; phylum Bacteroidota; class Flavobacteriia; order Flavobacteriales; family Flavobacteriaceae; genus Flavobacterium; species Flavobacterium sp. CG_9.10. Next base: position 108,562 of record NZ_JADOVD010000008.1, on the reverse strand, counting down.
AAGGATATAACAATAATCTCATCTGGAATATCGCCCACGTCGTTGTCGTGCAGCAAATGTTGACGTACAAATTATCGGGTTTGCCAATGATGATTTCGGACGAAATGGTAGAAAAATACAAAAAAGGAACCAAACCGGAACACATCGCTACTCAAGCCGAGGTAGATGAAATTCTATCGTTGCTTTCTCAAACAATCGACCAGACCGAAGCGGATTTCAGTAATGAATACTTCAAAAATTACAGTGAATATCCCACATCGACCGGTTTTGTTTTAAAAAGTGCTGCTGACGCTATGGCTTTTAACTATTTTCATGAAGGGCTACATATCGGGATTATAATGAGTCTTCGTAAGTTTATTTAGGGCTTTTATAGGGAGCTAATCCCGCTATTCATTGCAATCTCTCACCCGCAACCCTTTTTTTTCAAGGCATAAAAGGAGCTTCCTTTGGTCGCTCTTTTCTGTCAGAAAAAAAATAGAACTGTACGAAAGAGGATTTTCACTTTTATCGATTATAAGGGATTCATTATTTCCAAAATATTTATCCCCAAACGTGTCATTCTGACGAAGGAAGAATCTCCATTACGTGAGCAACTTGATGAGATTCCTCATTCTTCGGAATATAAAGCGAGAAAGAATGGTTTCCTCCGCAAAGTTTCCAACGTTGAAGATGTGATTTCAGTCTGAAACTATAAACCTAATTAAAGAAGAATGTATATTATGGCTAAAGGACCCGAAAAAAACACTAAAAATAAGGCTTTACATACCAAATTGCTCAATAGAAAAAAGTCTAAACTACAAGAAGAGAAAAAAGAAAAAGCAGCACGTTTGAAAGCTTTGGTTACAAAAATGAATCAGATAAAGAATAGTGACGAATCTGAGGCTATCTAAATCTCAAAATTTTTTTGATAATTAGTGAAGTTTTTGGTTAATAAAAACTTGACCTTGTTTTGATTGGCTGCCGTTACAATTTTAGTATTCTAAATTTTCGATTTCAATTTTTAAATTTTCTAAGTGACGCTTTAAAATAGCCCAAACTATCGAATTATCAATATTGTCATAAGCATGAACCAAACGATTACGAAAACCGATAATTTGATTGTCATTTTTAATTACAAATTCATTCTCAATCAATCTTAATTTATTGAGCGCTTCTCCAATAATTACCAGCTGTCTTTCAACGGCACTTTGAGTTTTTTGGTCTTTATCATACGCATTGAAATCAGTAATGTCAACAGTAAATTCGCGAATTAAGGTTATCGCCATTAAGACATCAGAAAGATACTTTTTGCTCTTTTCCGTCATAAAGTAAAATTTTTGTAGAGTCTATATTTTTTCTGAGAATTGGATTTTTAATGGATGAATTGGTCAATAAATCAACTTTTCTTTGGAAAAAATCTTCCAGTTTGTCCCATAGATTCATTAGGTTTTCGCCACGCTCAATAGGGTCTTCAGTGTCAATTTCGATTAATAAATCAATATCGCTGGATTCATCATTGAAATTTTCCGTCACAGCAGAGCCAAAAGCATAAATATTTTTAACATTATGGCTTTTGCATAAGGTTAAAAACTCAGCATATTTCAATTGTATTGCCTCTTTCATTTTCATATTGCTAAGTTACTTATTTTTTTGAGAATAAATTATTCGGTTTTCATTATTCCTATGTGACTCGTAAACCGTTATCTGTAACACAAAAATAATTTGTGCTAATCTGTGAAATCCGTGTTTAAAAACATTTATCTCTCATTATTTTCCCCGAAATTTGCCTCAAACTCCTTAAACACAAAACCCATGGAATTTGGTAGAATAATTATTTCAGAAACCGCGATGATTAGCGAAAACCCACAAGACGTAATCAACTCTAATATTTCGGTGATTAACTTAATGCGCGAGGAAAAAATTGACGATGATTTGATTCACGAGGATGCCTTGATGAGTTATTATTTAGATTATTATACTTCTCAATATACGGAAGGCAATTTTGCGCAGTTTGTATATAATTCTGGTTGGGATAAAGAATTAAATGAATTATTAGAAGAAGCTTTGGCATTAGTTGGTGCAGAAAAGCATCTGGAATTGTTCCAACAGCAATCCAAAAAAATTAAATTAATGAGCAGCGTAAAGCTGAATAAGTTTTTGAAAGGAAAATTAGATGGCGTAAATCCAACGCGAGATTTGCTCAACAACGATACTTTTTTTGAAATTGAAGAAAATATAGTTACTTTGAACGCTGATTTCTTAAAATCACATCCAGATTTCGAAGCTCTTTCCGTAGACGATATGTTTGCTGTCTTAGAAGAGTTTGTGGGGCATGAAATCAAAAGAGAATAGCAAATTTATTTTTTAAACACACAGAAACATAGTATTGAGTTTATTAAAAAGGCATTTCATTTTAGCTAGAATGCATAGCTATGTGAAAATGAAATGCTATCAAATTCTTCTCGCTCTTAATTTTTCTATGATTCTATGTGTTTAAAAAAAGCCCAATGCATTTGAATTAGGATATTCTCCTTTTCCTTAAAACTTTGTCTTATAAGTCCCAAACATTTCCTTAAATTTGCTTCCATTATTATATAAGTTAGCGTTAAAAAAATCAACTATGTTACAAATCGCATTTATTAGAGAGAATCAAGAAAAAGTAATCACCGCTTTAGCAAAGAGAAACATCGATGCTACAAGTGTTGTTGAAGAAGTGGTACAACTGGATGAAAAACGTCGCGCTGCGCAAGTGGAGTTAGATGGAATTTTATCCGAATCTAATAAGTTATCCAAAGATATTGGCGAATTGATGAAAGCAGGAGAGAAATCAAAAGCCGCTATTTTAAAAGAAAAAACAGTTTTATTAAAAGAGAAAAGCAAGAAATTAGCCGAAACTGCTGATGTGCTTGCCGCAGAACTTTTAGAAAAATTATATACATTACCCAATCTTCCTGCGGATATTGTTCCAATAGGGAAAACGCCAGAGGAAAACCTAAACGTTTTTGAAGAAGGTGAAATTCCAGTTTTGCACGAATGCGCGCAACCGCATTGGGAATTGGTAAAAAAATACGACATCATCGATTTCGAATTGGGTGTAAAAATCACTGGTGCAGGATTTCCGGTTTATAAAGGAAAAGGGGCGAGATTACAACGCGCCTTGATCAATTATTTCTTGGATAAAAACACGGCAGCCGGTTATAATGAAGTTCAGGTTCCGCACATGGTAAACGAAGCCTCTGCTTATGGAACGGGACAATTGCCGGACAAAGAAGGACAAATGTACCATGATAAAACCGATGATTTATACTTAATCCCAACGGCCGAGGTTCCAGTAACCAACTTATTTCGTGATGTCATTTTAAACGAAAATGAGTTACCTGTTTTAACTACGGCTTACACGCCATGTTTCCGTCGTGAAGCGGGTTCGTACGGTGCGCATGTACGTGGATTAAACCGTTTGCATCAATTTGATAAAGTCGAAATCGTTCGTGTAGAACATCCTGATAAATCGTATGAAGCTTTAGACGGAATGGTAGAACATGTAAAAAGTATTTTGCAGGAATTGAAATTACCGTACCGTATTTTGCGTCTTTGTGGTGGCGATATGGGGTTCACATCAGCATTGACGTATGATTTCGAAGTTTTCTCAACGGCACAAGATCGTTGGTTAGAGATCAGTTCGGTTTCTAATTTTGAAACTTTTCAAGCGAATCGTTTGAAATTGCGTTTCAAAGACAAAGACGGAAAAAACCAATTGGCACACACCCTTAACGGAAGTGCATTGGCTTTGCCAAGAGTTTTGGCGGGAATTTTAGAAAATTACCAAACTCCAGAAGGGATTGTAATTCCTGAGGTTTTACGTCCGTATTGTGGGTTTGATATTATAGACTAACTAGTGTTCAGTCCTCAGTGATCGGTGTTCAGTTAGCTTTTTGGACAACACACCGTTTGGCAAACTGAACACTGAATACTGAACACTTTTAACATGAAGCACTTTTTTCTCTATATCAATTTATTTTTCTCACTATTTGCTTTCGCCCAAAACGAGCAATTGGCGCAGTATTATTATGACAAAGGTGATTTTGAAAAAGCTAAAATTAGCTATGAGGAATTACTGCAAAATGTACCTCAAAACACCCAATATTTTCTCAGAACGGTAGACTGTTATCAGCAGTTACAACAATTTGATGTTGCTGAGAGAGCAATTCAGTCGAGATTTGATAAATACAAGCAAGGAAATCTTCTGGTGGAATTAGGCTATAATTTTCAATTGCAAAAAAATGAGGCCAAAGCCAAAAATTACTACGATCAGGCACTGGAACGCATTAAGGGAAATCCAAACGAGGTTTATGGTATTGCGAGCTCTTTTGAGAGAAAAGTGTTGCTGGAATATGCTTTGAAATCCTATCAAAGCGCTTCTCAATTAGACCCAAATTTTAATTTTAATTATCAAGTAGCACTGCTCTACGGACAATTGGGTAATACTGAAATGATGATTGCGACATTTTTGAATGAAGCGTCTGCAAATCCTCAGAATTCGATAATGATCCAGAATCAATTGGCTCGTTTTATGGTTGATGAGGGAGACGCCAACTTTAATGAAACCTTGCGAAAGGCACTAATTATAAGGGCTCAAAAAAACCAAGATATTTTTTGGAATCGTTATTTAAGCTGGTATTATGTGCAGCAAAAAGAATTTGAAAAAGCCTTTATTCAAGAAAAAGCCATTTATAAACGCGATCCGGAATCACTTTCTAACATCGTGAATTTGGGACAGCTTGCCATAGAAGAAGATAATCAAGAAGCGGCTAAGGAAATACTGGGTTTTGTTTTGGAAAACACCAAAGAATTGGAACTTCTGGTGCAAGCAAATTCCTATTTGATGAAGATGAAAATAGAGAAAGCTAAGGAAAAAGATTTTGCCACCATCAATACAGAATTAGTCGGTTTGTTGAAACAATATGAAATAAGTCCTTTTACCTTATCTTTGCAGCTAATTCAAGCCCATTTTGTTGCTTTTAATTTAAAAAAACCGGAAGATGGGAAGGCAATAGTTAAAAAAGCCCTCGAATTGCAATTGGACGATTATCAAGTGGCTGAAGCCAAAATGGAATTGGCGGATATTTTGCTTTACGAAGAAAAATTTAATCAAGCGTTGATTTATTATTCGCAGATAGAATTGGATTTAAAAAATGATGTGGTGGCTCATGAAGCAAGTTTGAAATCGGCTAAAACGAGTTATTTCAAAACTGATTTTGCCTGGGCATTGAAACAATTCAAGGAATTAAAATCGGCGAATACACAGTTGATTGCCAATGATGCTTTGGAATATTTTCTTCTAATAAATGACAATACGGTTGCCGATTCAACACAAACGGCATTGAAACAATTTGCAAAAGGCGATTATCTTTTATATCAAAATAGAAATCAGGAAGCGGTGACTCAATTCCAGTTGATATTGAAGAATTATAAGGGACAGGAAATTGAGGCGGTAACCTTGTTGCGTTTAGGAAAGGTTTATGAAAAACTGGGAGATTTTAATTTGGCTTTAAGCCAATACCAAAATATTATAGACCATCACAGCGACGGAATTTATATTGATGAAGCATTGTTTTTTTCGGCAGAAATTTATAACAAGCAATTGAAGTTGCCCGAAAAGGCAAAGCCATTATACGAAAAGATAATTTTCAATCATCAGGACAGTATTTATTTTGTTGATGCCAGAAAGACATTCAGGCAATTGCGAGGCGATACGAATCTTTAAAGAAGATTTTAGATTAACGATTTTAGATTGCAGATTTAGAAAGAAAGAAAAATCAGTAATCTATTTTAAATTTATAATACAAAACATAATATGATAATATACAACGTTACCACAAACATACATGAAAGCGTTCACGATCAATGGATGATTTGGATGCAACACAAACACATTCCTGAAATTTTGGCTACGGGGAAATTCTCATCGGCAAGAATGGTTCGGGTTTTAATTGAAGAAGAAATGGGAGGATTAACCTATTCCGTTCAATACACCACGGATAGCAAGGAAACCTTGGAGAAATATTACCAAGAAGATGCACCTAGATTTCGTGAAGAAGGATTGAAATTATTTGGAGACAAAATGCTTGCTTTTAGAACGGAGCTGGAGTTGATTTCGGATTATTAGAGACATTGCGAGGAACGAAGCAATCACATTCAGTTTATCATATTGAATCACAATCTTGAATTCTCAATTTGCAATTTTAAGATGGGGTTGTAAAAATAGTTATAATTGGAGATCACAATTTGGGAGTTCCAAATAAAAAAAATACATAAAAAACACTTTGCACCTTTGTTTCCGAAACTTTGGAATTCATGGCAAAAAAGAAAGATACTGAAATAAATTCAGCATAAAAATGGAAAAAGTAAAAGCCAAAAAACACCTCGGACAACATTTCTTGAAAGATGAAAGCATCGCAAAAGACATTGCCGACACTTTGAATCTAGAAGGATACGATGATATATTAGAAATAGGACCGGGAATGGGTGTTTTGACGAAATATTTATTGGACAAGCCAATCAATACATACGTTATAGAAATCGATCCGGAATCAGTGACTTATTTGGATGAAAATTATCCAAAATTAAAGGATAAAATCATTTCTAAAGATTTCTTGAAATACAACATCAACGAAATTTTTGAAGGAAAGCAATTCGCAATAATTGGGAATTTCCCTTATAACATTTCGACTCAAATTGTATTTAGAGCGTTGGAATATCGCAATCAAATTCCTGAATTTGCAGGGATGTTCCAGAAAGAAGTGGCGCAGCGTATTTGTGAAAAAAAGGGAACCAAAGCGTATGGGATTTTATCGGTTTTAGTGCAGGCATTTTATGACGCTGAATATTTATTTACGGTGGATGAAAATGTTTTTATACCGCCACCAAAAGTAAAATCAGGGGTTTTGCGTTTGCGTAGAAAGAAAGATTACAGTTTGCCTTGTGGCGAAAAATTATTTTTCACGGTGGTTAAAACTGCTTTTCAACAACGCAGAAAGACTTTGCGTAACAGTTTAAAAACCTTAAATTTGTCAGATAAACTGAGAGAAGACCCTGTTTTTGATCTTCGACCAGAACAACTTAATGTAGAACAGTTCATAGAACTTACCCAAAAAATAGAAGCCGATGGAGTTTAAAATCAGCAAAGAACTAATCCATGAATTGGAGCAACTTATTGTAAGTAAAAACGACAAGCAATTGGAGGTTTTACTGAATGATATGCACCACGCTGATATTGCCGAAATTCTGGACGAGCTTGATTTTGACGAAGCGACTTATATTTTTAAAGTATTAGACAGTGATAAAACCGCCGAAATTCTTCTTGAATTAGAAGATGATTTGCGTGAAAATATCCTAAGCAGGCTTTCGCCAAAGGAAATTGCTGAAGAGCTGGATGAATTAGAGACGAATGATGCGGCAGATATTATCGCAGAGCTTTCGAAAGATTTGAAAGCAGAGGTAATATCAGAACTTCTAGATGTTGAGCATGCCAAGGATATTGTTGATTTGCTTCGTTATAAAGAAGACACCGCTGGTGGAATCATGCACAAGGAAATGGTTAAGGTCAATGAAAATTGGAATGTCCTTACTTGTGTAAAAGAAATGCGTATTCAGGCCGAAAATATCTCCAGAGTGCATTCTATTTATGTGATAGATGATGAAAATAGGTTAAAAGGACGTTTGTCGCTCAAGGATTTATTGACGACGTCAACAAAAACGCCTATTAATGATATTTATATTCGAAAGCTAAACTCAGTAAATGTAGATACTGAAGATATAGAGGTTGCCCGAATCATGCAGAAATACGATTTAGAAGCGATTCCTGTGGTTGATGAACTGGGGCGACTTGTTGGTCGAATTACGATTGATGATATTATAGATGTAATCAAGGACGAAGCCGATAAAGATTACCAATTGGCTGCGGGTATTACCCAGGATGTTGAAACGAATGACAGTATTTACGAGCATACTAAAGCGCGTTTGCCTTGGTTGTTGATGGGTATGTTAATTGAGCTGATAGCATCTTATGTTATAAAAGGTAATGAAGCGACTTCTCAAAAATTTTACACACTTATTATTTTTATGCCTTTGCTATCGGCAACGGCTGGAAATATTGGGGTTCAAGCATCGGCAATTATTGTTCAAGGTTTGGCTAATGGTACATTGAAAGAATTTAGTCGTAGTTATTTTAGTAAGGAAATAGCCGTTGCCATGATTTCCGGAACTATAATCGCTATGATGGTTTTGGGCTATCATACGTTTATGTACGGGCAGTTTCAAGTAGGAATGGCAATATCAATATCGATAGTGGTAGTCATTTTATTTGCAGCAATTTTAGGAACCTTGGTGCCTCTTTTTCTGCATAAAAATAACATTGATCCCGCTATTGCCACAGGGCCATTTATCACAACAACAAATGATGTATTTGGAATTATGATTTACTTCGGAATTGCAAATCTGATTTTAGGATTTTAATTTTAGAAAAAACCGAATGAATAACCACCATTCGAGCTATTAAATAACCACAACAACTAAAAATAAAATGAAAATTCACATAATTGGCGGAGGTAACCTAGGTGTCGCTATTGCAAAAGGATTGTCGAAATTTTCGCAAGGAAATCAAATCACCATAACCCGAAGAAATACAACGAGCATTCTTTATTTGGATAAATTAGGCGTTACAGTTTCGTCTGATAATAAACATGAAATTCAAGATGCAGATATTATTATTCTTACCATAAAACCGTACCAAGTAGATACCGTTTTAGCAGAAATCCTTCCTGTGATTAGAAATAAAGTAATCGCTTCGGCGGTGAGTGGATTGTCTATCGAAAATTTACAAAATAAGATAGGTGCTTCGAATAGTGCTATCCGAATCATGCCGAATATCGCATCGCAATTTGGCGCATCGGCAACTTGTATTGCTTTCCATGAAAAAGACAAAGCGAAAGCGCAAAACGTGGTAGCTCTTTTCCAAGATTTAGGAACCGCTCCTATTATTGACGAGAAATTAATGGATGCGGCAACGGTTCTTGCGGCCAGCGGAACGGCTTTTGCCTTGCGTTACATTCGGGCGTCGATGCAAGCCGGAATCGAAATAGGATTTGACTGGCAAACTGCACTAGCTATTTCAGCACAAACCGTAAAAGGAGCTGCCGAAATGATTATGGAAGAACAAATTCACCCAGAACAATTAATTGATCGTGTCACCACGCCACAAGGCTGTACCATCGCGGGATTGAACGAAATGGAAATGCATGGATTCAGTTCGTCCTTGATACGAGGAATCAAAACTTCTTTGAAGCAAATAAAAGGATAGTTTCAAATTCTGAATCATTGAAATGTTTTATTTTTCGAAACCGATTAAGAAGTTTATTTAAAAATAATTAACGTAGTCTATTTTGTACAAGGACACTGATTTATATGTAGTTAGTCGAAAAAAAATGGATTTTTTTTGTATATTAAGACCGATTATACGTAATTTTGTATAGCAATCCAAATCTACTGTTTTTACCTAGTAATGTGTTAAATTAAGTCTAACGATTAATAAACATTATTATGAAAAAGTTATTTTACAATTTTTACGACAAAATTTCAATTTTTTTATTCGGAGGCAAAAAGGTGTTGCCGTTTTAACTGAAAACTGTAATTTTTAAAAAAAACGTATGAAAAAACAGTACTTTACACAAATTGTTTAATAAGAAACCCATTTCTAATTTTTTAATTTAGAAATGGGTTTTTTTATTTTCCTCGACATGGAATTGCAACTAGCCATAGTATATTCATTTTTGGCGACTGTGTAAAATTTTTTAGAGATAGTGAAGCTTTTAAAAGAATTGTGGTTTTTTATTACGTAATCTCCTTTTTGTTTTTTCTCGATTTTTTTAAAGTAAATTTTAACCAAAAGAAACCAACTAATCCAGAAATAACTGAAGCAATAAGAATGGCAATTTTCGAGAATGGAATTACTTCTTCACCTTCATTTTTGAAAGCAAGCAAGGTTATGAAAATTGACATTGTGAAACCTATTCCCCCCAAAATTCCTGCGCCTAGAATGTTTTTCCATTTTAAGTCATCAGGTAATGCACAAATTCCTATACTAACAGCTAAGAATGAAAAAAGCCAAATCCCTAATGGCTTTCCTATCACTAATCCTAATATGATACCGATGGTATTGGGATGATTGAGCCCTTCTTGCCAGTTTGAGCTAATAGCGATGCAAGTATTGGACATTGCAAATAAAGGTAATATTATAAAAGCTACAGGTTTGTGTAAAAAGTGCTGTAGTTTATAGGACGATGTTTTTTTTTCTCCGCCGCCAAACGGAATGACAAATGCCAATAGTACTCCTGTTATAGTAGCATGAACTCCTGAATTAAGCATGAAATACCACATTAAAGCTCCTCCAAGGAGGTAAGGAATTAAATTATGAACTTTCTTTCGGTTTAGCATAAATAAAATACCCATGACAACGAAAGCAAAAAATAAATTGACGAAGACAATTGTCTTTGTATAAAATATGGCAATGACGATGATAGCTCCTAAATCATCTATTACAGCAAGAGCGGTCAAAAATACTTTTAACGATTTCGGAACCCGACTTCCTAAAAGAGATAAAATTCCAATCGCAAAAGCAATGTCGGTCGCCATTGGGATTCCTGCACCATTTTGTGTATCTGTTCCAAAATTTAATAATAAAAAGATTCCGGCCGGAATAATCATTCCTCCTAACGCAGCAAAAATTGGTAATGCCGCGTTTTTAATACTAGATAATTCCCCTTTGTAAATTTCGCGCTCTAATTCTAAGCCTATTAACAGAAAAAAGATGGTCATTAGTCCATCATTAATCCAATGACTAATCGAGTGGTGGTTAACTTGCGTTTTCCAAAAGGCAATATATTGAGTATGTATTGGGGAATTTGCGAGATATAGCGAGAGAATCGTCACAAAGAGCAAAAGGAGTCCTCCTGCTTTCTCACTATTGAAAAAGGCCTTAAAAGGTTTCGATAATTTCATTTTGGATTATATTTGTAATAAATTGCTTCAGTAAGTAGCAAATTCTTAAGGATACAAATTTACAACTTTTTTACGGAATCTTTTTTCTTAAAATAAAATACCATCTTTTTTTTGTTAATTTTGGATAGCAAAAACAATAATTATTTATGGTTATCAAAATACTTCATATCGATAGCAATCATCCTATTCTTATGGAACAATTGCAGCAAGCGGGGTTTACAAACCACGAAGATTTTTCATCCTCAAAAGAAGAAATCGAAGCTAAAATTCAGGATTATCAGGGAATTGTAATTCGGAGCCGATTTAATATTGATAGAACATTTCTAGACAAAGCGACAAATTTGCAATTCATTGCGCGTGTTGGAGCAGGACTGGAAAGTATTGATTGTGACTATGCGTTGTCAAAAAACGTTGAACTTATTGCCGCACCCGAAGGCAATAGAAATGCAGTTGCCGAACATACTTTGGGTATGATTTTGTCGCTTTTTAATAAATTGAACCAAGCAAATCAGGAGATACGATCCGGCCATTGGAACAGAGAAAGTAATCGGGGTCATGAGCTGGACGGTAAAACCGTTGGGATTATTGGCTACGGAAATATGGGAAAATGGTTTGCCAAAAAACTTCGCGGTTTTGATGTTGAGGTATTATGTTATGATATTCTGGAAAATGTGGGCGATAACAATGCCAAGCAGGTTTCTTTAGAAGAATTGCAATTAAAAGCGGATGTGCTGAGTTTACATATTCCGTGGACACCACAAACTGATAAAATGGTAAATGAGGAATTTATCAACGCTTTTGCAAAATCATTTTGGATTATAAATACGTCTCGAGGCAAAAACATTGTGACGGCTGATTTAGTTGCGGCAATGCAATCCGGGAAAATTCTTGGCGCTGGTTTGGATGTATTGGAATACGAGAAATTATCTTTTGAAACGCTGTTCCATGATGGGAATACTCCGGAAGCATTTCAATATTTGTTGCATGCCAAGAATGTGATTCTGACGCCACATATTGCCGGTTGGACATTCGAAAGCCATGAAAGATTGGCACAGGTAATTGTCGACAAAATTAAATCTGTTTATTTTGGTCAAGCCAAAATATAAGTTGTGTAGGATTAAATTTATTTACAGTCAATGTAACATTTTTGTTGAAATAGAGTCTTATGATTTTGGATATCGAAGGAAACAAAATCGAACTTTGGGAGCCAATTGACAATGCATTATAATAATTTAAATCAACTGTTATTAACTAAACCAACTATATAACTATCAACTAATGGAAAATTCAAAACAAGAAGCATGGAATAATCCCCAGCCAGTTTACCGGGATAATAAAAAATTACCAGCCGGTATTTTGGCCATACTTTTAGGTCCATTCGGTATTCATAAATTTCTTTTAGGCTATACGTCGGAAGGAATAATATGGTTAATCATCAGTCTTTGTACCTGTGGAACGGTAACCGCTATATTAGGTCTTATTGAAGGAGTAATATATTTAACAAAATCAGACGAAGAGTTTTACCAGACCTATCAGGTTGGTAAAAAAGGCTGGTTTTAAAACATAAAAAAAATCCCGTTTGCCCAGCAAACGGGATTTTTGTCTTTTATAAAATTTGGATATTATTCCAATTCTTCATTTTCGGCTTCTTCTTTTTCATTTAATTTTCGCTCCAGTTCTGCTTGAAATTCTTCCATAACAGGTTTCATGGTGCTTTCCGGAATATCGGCAATCCGAATATACATCAAACCATCAACGGCATTGTTGAATAAAGGATCCACATTGAAAGCGACTACTCTCGCGTTTTGTTTAATGTATTTTTTAATCAAAACCGGCAAACGTAAACTTCCTGGCTCCAGTTCATCAATGATTTTGTCAAATTTATTCAAATCAGATTCGGCCTCATCAAAAATAAAATCTTTATCGGCATCTTTCAGTTTTACCTTAAATGCTTTTTTGGGATGGATGTATTGTGCGATATATGGATCGTAATAATTTGATTTCATAAATTCAATCATCAGCGATTTCGAAAAATCAGAGAATTGATTGCTAATACTCACGCCGCCGAGCAGGAATTTATGCTCAGGATACCGAAGTGTGGTGTGAATGATTCCTTTCCACAACAAGAAAAGGGGCATTGGTTTTTGTTGGTACTCTTTAACGATGAAGGCACGACCCATTTCAATCGATTTGTGCATCATATCGTGCAATTCTGGTTCAAATCGGAAAAGGTCGTTCAGGTAAAAACCGTCCATTCCATATTTTGGATAAATTTCAGAACCCAACCCCATTCTATAAGCGCCGGCAACTTTTTTGGCATCATCATCCCATAAAAACATATGGTGATAGTACTTGTCAAATTTGTCAAGATCTATAGATTCATTGGTTCCTTCTCCTACTTCTCTAAAAGTAATTTCTCGTAATCGACCAATTTCGTGCAGTACATTTGGAATTTTATTGGCTTCGGTAAAAAAGACTTCATAATTTTTACTCTGTAAAAGTCGGCAATCATGGTCTCTTAAAAAGTCCACTTCGGAAATCATTTTTTGTTGATTAGCCGGTGTTGCGATTGTCTTTGGACTTTTCGGAATTTTTAAAGTTGGAGTATTCAATAGTTTACTTTCTTTTTCGAAAGGATTCGCTAACATGTAGGTTTTCTTCCTCAAAAATTCAGAGTATTCCTCTATAGTTTTATATTCGTTTTGTTCGTTTACTGAAATTGGTTTTCCTATACGAACTTTTATTACGCGTCGCTTTTGACTGAATACTTCCGAAGGTAATTTGGCAGTTCGCAAAGTTCCACTGATTTTCGAAAGCAAATAAAACAACCTGCTGTTTTTGGCATGAAAATAAATAGGGACAACGGGCACTTGTGCTTTGCGGATTACTTTAATGGCGCCTTCTTCCCATGCTTTGTCTACAACTAATTTTCCGTCTTTATAGGTAGAAACTTCTCCTGCAGGAAACATCCCCAAAGGTTTTCCGTCACTTAAATGACGCAATGTTTCTTTGATCCCAACGACACTCGATTTTGCATCTTTGTGGTTTTCGAATGGATTTACCGGCATGATGTATTTCTTCAGTGGCTCAATTCGATGTAAAAGAAAATTAGCAATAATCTTGAAATTAGGTTCTCTTTCGAGCATTAATTTCAACAACAAAACACCATCAATCCCTCCCAAAGGGTGGTTAGAAATGGTAATATAAGCACCTTCTTTGGGTAAACGTTTTAGGTCTTCTTCCGGAATTTCGAATTTTATTTGTAAATCATCTAATATGCCATTTAAAAAGGCAACATCCTTCAAGTGTTTATTTCGGTCGTATACGGTGTTTAACGTAGAAATTTTTAGAACCTTCATAAGCAACCAGCCTGAAAAAGTACCTAAAACTCCGTACTTGTCAGTATTTATTGCCTTCGCAACTTCTTTAGCGGTAACTAGACCCATGTAATTTATTGTTTTTAGAGCAAGAAACAAAGATAGCAAAAAACTCCATTTTCTTTGTTTTTCTGAATCAAACTTATACTTTTTTATTACTTTTGGAACACAAAAATAAAATTAATGAGAATTATTTCCTATAACGTCAACGGAATCAGAGCCGCCATTTCAAAAGGGTTTATCGACTGGTTGCAACTCGCAAATCCAGATATTATTTGTCTGCAGGAAATCAAAGCGACCGAAGACCAAATCCCGGTAGATGCTATTACAAAAGCAGGCTATCCGTATCAGTATTATTACTCAGCGACCAAAAAAGGATATAGCGGTGTGGCTATACTTTCTAAAATTAAACCCAACAACGTGGTTCATGGAACTGGAATTCACCACATGGATTTTGAAGGTAGAAACCTCCGTGCTGATTTTGATGCGTTTTCTGTAATGAGTTTGTACTTACCATCCGGAACAAATATAGATCGATTGGATCATAAATTCATGTTCATGGATGATTTTCAAAATTATATTACCGAATTGAAAAAAGAAATCCCAAATCTTGTTATCTGCGGCGATTACAACATTTGCCACGAAGCAATCGATATTCACGATCCAGTCCGAAACAAAAATGTTTCCGGATTTTTGCCGCAGGAAAGATCGTGGCTCGATGGATTTATGAAGTCTGGATTTGTAGATAGTTTCCGTCATTTCAACAGCGAGCCGCATCAGTATTCTTGGTGGAGTTACCGCGCCGGAGCAAGAGGCAACAACAAAGGATGGCGTATTGATTACAATTTAGTCAGCGATTCCTTAAAACATAAACTCAAAAGAGCCGTTATTTTATCAGATGCTGTGCACTCAGATCATTGCCCTATTTTGGTAGAAATCGAGTAGTAGTTTGTGCTGAATTTATAGCAGTATTTGGAGCTGTTTCCTGCTATTCGCTATATCTTTTCTTGTCTTGTCTCGTTCCAAAAAACGAGACAAGACAAGAAAAGGATGTCGCTTCTATCAGGGCTACTTAATCCCATTATAATTCAAGTTTTGAATTCAAAATAAAAATAGAAATAACAATAAATAGAAACAAAAATGATAAAAAGAATTTCCACCGGATTGTTAATAGTAGCACTTTCAACTTCTTGTGTGTCCAAAAAAATATACAATGATTTAGAAAGTAAATTCGCCGATTTAAAGAAAGAAAACAGAAGCATATCGGATGAAAATGCCGATTTGTTAAAAGCAAAAAGTCAGTTGGAACTAGATGGTGAGACTTTAAAATCGGATTTAAATAAATCAAAATCAGAACTGGAAAAACTGAAAATGGATTATGCGTCCGCTCAAAATAAATTTAAGGTTTTACAAGATTCTTACGTTGCATTAGAGAAGAACAGTAGCGATGCTTTGCAAAGCAACATGAAGAAAAATCGCGATTTATTGGAACAATTGGAAGAGAAAGGCAAAGCATTGGCATTAGAACAAGAAAGTTTGAATAAAAGCGCACAACGTTTGCAAGAATTAGAAAATTTGATTGCCGCCAAAGAAGCCAGCATGAAAAAACTAAAAGAAACGCTGTCAAAAGCCTTGAATAGTTTTGAAGGTAAAGGGTTGACAGTCGAACAAAAAAACGGAAAAGTGTATGTTTCCATGGAAAACAAATTACTTTTCAATTCAGGAAGTTGGGCAGTAGGTTCCGAAGGGAAAAAGGCGGTTATTGAAGTAGGAAAAGTATTGGGTGACAACCCTGATATTTCAGTGCTAATAGAAGGACATACGGATGATGATGCTTTTGCAGCTGCTGGTCCTATTACTGATAACTGGGATTTATCTACTAAAAGAGCTACTGCAATTGTTGCTATTTTAAGTGAAAACAAGAAAATCAACAAACAAAATCTTACCGCTGCCGGAAGAGGGGAATTCTCCCCTTTAGTAAGTAATGCAACTGCCGAAGGAAAAGCAAAAAATCGTAGAATCGAGATTATTCTCACCCCAAGATTAGATGAAATTTCTAAAATGTTGAATGAGATTAATTAAGGTTAAAATATCCAGTAATTATAAGTTTCACCATCAAATTAAGTATTGATTCTTAAAAAGCTTAATTTCTTAATGGTTTTAAAAAACCTTTTTTTAACCGCTAATACGCTAATTCTATCTTTCAATTGAGGGGTTTTTAATTCGCGAATTAGCGGTTATATTTTTCTTTAACATTCTGTAAACGTTTCTCAATTTTCTGTTAACAGTAAATCTAAACAGCAAACAAGTTTTATCTTTGTTTTCGAAAAAATAAAATACAATTTCCTTAAATATGAAATACACGACTTTACCGAATACCGCTATAAAAGTGAGTAAAATTTGCCTTGGCACGATGACTTTTGGACAACAAAATTCAGAAGCTGAAGGTCATGCGCAAATGGATTATGCATTCGAAAATGGAATCAATTTTTTTGACACTGCCGAGATGTATTCTGTTCCTGCACGTCAAGAAACTTACGGAAGTACCGAGAAAATTCTTGGAACTTGGTTCAAAAAATCAGGAAAAAGAGAGGAAATAGTTTTGGCTTCAAAAATTGCCGGACCAAATCCCAATTTCACCTACATGCGTGAAAAAAATGATTTCTCGCCTGCAAGTATCAAATTTGCTTTAGACCAAAGTTTGCAACGACTGCAAACAGATTATATCGATTTGTATCAATTGCATTGGCCGGAGCGCAAAACTAATTTTTTTGGACAACGCGGTTTCAAAGTGCAAGACGATGCCTGGGAAGATAATATTCATAACGTTCTGGAGACTTTAGATGGTTTCGTGAAAGAAGGAAAAATAAATCACATTGGACTTTCAAATGAAACTCCATGGGGAATCATGCGTTTTCTGGAAGAAAGTAAGTACAATAATTTGCCAAGAATTAAAACGGTTCAAAATCCTTATTCCTTATTGAATAGACTTTTTGAAAACGGTTCTGCCGAAGCTTGTTTAAGAGAAAACGTGGGTTTATTGGCGTATTCTCCAATGGCTTTTGGTGTTTTGTCCGGCAAATTTCTAACGGGTGAAAGTCATCCAGATGCCAGGATTAAATTGTTTCCGCAGTTCTCGCGATACAATAGCGAGCAATGTACGGAAGCAACAAGATTGTATCAGGAAATCGCAAAGAAAAACGGATTGACTTTAACCCAATTGTCATTAGCATTTATAGAGCAACAGCAGTTTGTGACCAGCACAATTATTGGAGCAACAACAATGGAGCAATTAATTGAAAATATTGATACTACTACGGTATCACTTTCGGAGGAAATTCTAAAAGCAATTGACGAAGTGCAGGCTATAATTCCAGATCCGGCACCATAAGGAAAACTAACCATACTATTTGTCATTCCGACGAATGAGGAATCTCAGCAATAGATTCCTCATTCGTCGGAATGAAAATATAGTGCTGTGAATTTCAAAAATTGACTTGGTGATTTATTGGGTTAAAGATCAAATTCTTCATCAACTGCTGTTGAATCTATTTTTAATTCTGTAGTTTCTTGCGCTCTTATTCTAATAAAAGATCTTGCCGGCCCGGAAATAATGATGCGTTGTGATTTATAAATAGTGTCATCAGTGCTCAAAAGTCCTCTTCTAAACATGATATTCGTTAAAAAAGATTCTTGTCTTGTGGCAAATTCTTTTAGCATTCCCTGATCATTAAACTGATACATGAATTTCTTTGGACTTGGAATAATTCGGGCAAGATATAAGCATTCATTTAGCGACAATTCAGATGGGCTTTTCTGGAAGTAAAACCGACTTGCTTCGCCTATTCCATAAACGTTTGGACCCCATTCAATAATATTAAAATACACTTCAAGCATGCGTTCTTTACTTGCGATTCTGTTGTTTTCAAGGATGTAAACCAGCAGTATTTCTTCGAGTTTGCGCGACAAAGTTTTTTCTCGGGTCAGAAAAACATTTTTCACTAACTGCATACTTATGGTACTGGCACCGCGTGAGAATTTTTTGGTTTTAATATTTTTTATAATGGATTGCTTGAACGCTTCATTGATAAAACCGTGATGCGAAAAGAACGAAGGATCCTCTGTCGTCAAAACACATTTTCTTAAATAAGGCGAAATTTGGTTTAAAGGAGTATAGTTTGAATTGGCTGAGCCAACTAAAATAGGACGTTGCAACATATCTTTTATTAGAGCGCGATAAATAAATTCGCCATTTAGCTTGTTGAGATTGGCTTCGCCATATTTAATAATTTTTAGATTTTCTTTGTTTATTTTGCTGTCAAAAACGAGTTGATCAGGTTTGTTTTTGTTGAAAGAAAAGTTCAAATTGTAATCAAAATTACCTTCGGCTTCCATTCCTTGAAAATGGGTAAACAAACCGTCAGGAAGCGAAGAGATGAAATCCTGTGCTTTCATCTTTGGAATAGCTACTTTGAGCTTGTAAACCGTATCTTTTTCGGTTTCATAAGCCACATAAGGATGGAATTTTATTTTGTTAAATTGAACGGTTGAGCTACTGTCAATCGAAATAAAATCAGAACCCAGCAAGAATCGGTAGTCAAAACGAGCGTTCTTAATTACTACATCTTTACTGGCAATTTTTGGATGGTTGATTTTTAAATTTTTAATGGAAGTGAAACCATCGATATGCAGTTTATCCCCATCTCGATCTATGTTTTGAATATTCAATCGAATGGAGTCAAAGCTCGATTTCAGGTTATAACGTTCATCAAAATAAGGGACTTTGATGGCGCCGGTATCAATATTGAAGAACCGAATGTCCGCTTTTTTATTTCTTGGATCAGCAAAACCTTTTATTTTCCATCTTTGGGTAAAAGTATTAGTTTGAACCTTTATTGAAGTTTCGAGTTCTTTATCGACCAATCGCAGTTTTTGAAAATTGATGGTCGCTTTTTTCCCGTTATCATCCAAGCGGAAAGAAAGATTTTCCAGACTCATGTCTGTCGGTACTAAATTCAGTGCTTTTGAGATAATTCGATAGGCAAACTCGGCATAATCTCGTTTGTCGTTGGATGTTTTTAAGTTCTTATCTTTTTTTAGAAAAGCTTCGAAATTTTTTACTTCGCCTTTTTTTACCAACTGAACATATCCATTTTTAATTTCTAAAGTTCCTAATTGAACATCACCAACTAATAAACGCCAGAAATTGATACTAGTTTTCAATTTTTGTATTTTAAAAAGCGTGTCGGCATTTCTTGGAACTAATGCTATTTCAGACATATTCACACCCGAAAACCCGTCAAAAGAAGCTTTTTTTACCGAAAAATCACTATCGTAATCTCGGCTTAATTTGGTGGTCGTTTTTGTGATTACCTGTTGTAAGAGAGACTTCCTAAAAACAAAAAAAGTAATAACCATAATTACAAAAAGCACAGCAAGAATTTTTACTGCTAGAATTATTTTTTGTTTTCCAGTCCTCATGAATAGTGGGTCATTTGATAGTAATCTCTTTGTTGTTTTATCGGTAAAGAAAAGGAAAAAAGGAGCAGTCGAATCTTTATCCGTTATTATTTATCACTTTTTTAAGTGTTTCGTACTATTTTAAGCATAAAAAAACCATAATGTTTGAATTATGGTTTTGTAAATTAAAATATCTCTTATTAATTAACCCAAAGTGCTGAAATTTATTTTGGAGTCACATAGAATTTCTTAACCTTGGCCACAATCTCATTTAAGGTCATTTTGTCTGCTGTTTCAACTGCTTTTAGTTTATGGGCAAATAATTTTTCATCTTGAATTTTTTGTTCGAGTCTTATTTTTGTTTCTGCTGGACCAAAGACGAAGAGTTCATCCGCTCCTTTCACATAGTCTAGCACTGATTTGACAAAAAAATCGATTTCTTGTTTTTTTCGGTTGTCAAATTTTGTTTCGCTGCTGCCATGATGAACGCCAGAAAAGGTTCCTTTGTTGCCTTCCTTGTCGTGGTAAACACGGTTTTCAACGTCAGAGTCTATTTCGGAAATCTTTTCATCTTTACCACCTTCAAGAGTTACAATAATTGCCTTTGAGGTGTCTATCCAAATGCCGGTTTGTCTTTTCATGTTTTTATATTTTTATAGTAAATAAATTATTTTAAAGAACCTTGATTTTTGAATTAGGATAAGCTATTAATTTAATGGTTGAAGAATACTTTTTAGTTGACTTATTATAATGTGTTCCGATTTGTTTTCCCCCGAGAATGCGGCAACAATGGCAATTGCTGTTTTTAGGATTAAAATCCGTACTTCTGGAGTAAACAGACTTTCATGTTCTTTTCTAAAAATTTTGAAGTCGGGAATCGCTTGTTCAAGATCCCATTCGTTTTCTACTAACCATTCAAAAACAATCTCGATTTGATAAGCCGCATCATCGCCAAATTCATTCAAAGCATTTTCGAGCGGTATCCATTCGGTTTTGACAATTTTTTTAAGCTGTTCAATTTCTTCTTTTCGGACAGTTTTATCTATGGCTGCAATGCTATAAAACACTTTACCGAGTAATTGGTAGAAATGAATCATTGTTTGGTCGGATGGCTTCATTTTTTCATTTTTATAGAGAATTTTTGAGCTTTATAAATTTACAAAAAAATAATGAAAGCCCGAGCAGATTAAGTTATAAATCTGGTCGGGATTTTGAATATAAAGTGCTCATTACAAATGATTAAAGATTGTTCTATATACGATGGTTTTAAGGACGCTATCCAAACAATTCACTGGCTACGTCTTCAATTTTTGCAACTAATCGTATTTTAATTCCTGTATTTTTTAACGAGATTTTATTATATTTTGAAACAAAAATGGTAGAGAAACCTAATTTTTCGGCTTCCTGAATACGCTGATCCACGCGGTTTACCGGACGAATCTCCCCTGAAAGTCCCACTTCGCCAGCAAAACAGAAATCTTTGTTCACCGGAATATCTTCATTAGAGGATAAAATGGCAGCTACAACTGCTAAATCTATTGCGGGATCGTCTACGGAAATTCCTCCGGTTACATTTAGAAAAACGTCTTTTGCTCCCAAGCGAAAACCGGCCCGCTTCTCCAAAACCGCCAAAATCATATTCAATCGTTTGGCATTATAACCCGTCGTGCTTCGTTGTGGAGTTCCATAAACGGCGGTACTTACCAGCGATTGGATTTCAATCATCAGTGGTCGCATTCCTTCTAGTGTGGAGGCAATGGCAGTTCCGGATAATTCCTCGTCTTTGTGTGAAATTAATATTTCCGAAGGATTCGAAACTTCTCGCAATCCGCTTCCTAGCATTTCATAAATTCCTATTTCGGCAGTGGAACCAAAACGATTTTTCAAAGACCTTAAAATACGATACACATGATTCCGGTCACCTTCAAATTGCAAAACGGTATCGACCATGTGTTCCAATATTTTGGGACCCGCAATAGTTCCGTCTTTGGTAATATGCCCAATAAGAATTACGGGAATATTAGTTTCTTTGGCAAATTTTATCAGTTCGGCAGTGGTTTCACGTATTTGCGAAATACTTCCCGGTGTGGATTCAATATAATCCGTGTGAAGTGTCTGAATTGAATCGATAATGACGATTTCAGGTTCGATGGCTTCAATTTGTTTGAAGATATTCTGAGTTTTGGTTTCGGTAAGGATGTAACAATTGTCTCCGCTGGGCGTGATTCTTTCGGCACGCATTTTTATTTGTTTCTGGCTTTCTTCACCGGATACGTATAAGGTTTTATAGGGTAATTTTAAAGAAATTTGAAGTAAAAGGGTGCTTTTTCCAATTCCGGGTTCACCGCCCAAAAGGATTAGGGAACCGGGAACAATTCCTCCGCCAAGCACACGATTCAATTCGCCATCTGTTGTGTCCATCCGGATCTCTTGAGCCGAATCAATTTCGTTTATTCGCAAAGGCTTCGGTGCTTTATTGCTAGAAACGGATTCGCTCTTCCAAGCCACTTTTTCTTGTTTTTGGATAATTTCCTCCGCTATAGTATTCCATTCTTTACAGGAATTGCACTGTCCTTGCCATTTGGAATATTGAGCTCCACAATTCTGACAAAAAAAAGTAGTTTTTACTTTTGACATTATTTTTTTGGTGTTAGACTTTTCATGTCATCAAGTTTTTGAAACATCATGTCTTTGGTTAAATTTCCAATTTCTTCCAATTGGGTGGCGTTTTGATACATTTTTGCTGCTTTTTTAGCATCGCCTGTTTTCTCGTACATCAAGCCTAATTCGTAATCACTTAGCATCGATTTAGGGTAACTTTTTTTCGCAATAGCAGCTAATTTATCTAATTCCTGATAGTCTTTATTTTTTAAAATAGCAGCTTCAATTGCTTTGAAATCATTTATTCGAATGGGGATTTTTAGCCCTAAATTTTTTGATATTAAATCGTATTTAGTAGTCAGATAATCAACATGTCCAGATGGGAGTATGGCAATTTTATCGGTATATTCAGTTGATGAAATTGGTTTGTACGAATCAAAAAACTGATACAATGCGCTCGGTATGGAGTATAAAACTAAAGAATAATGGGAAGCTCCTTTGAAGTAATCAAATTTATAATTGAGTAAAGGATTGTTTGCCAGTTTTATGTTTTCGTCTAGTTTTTTTATAGGTTCTTGCAGCTTTTTTACATCACCATCCGATGTGGATTGGTAATAAAAAATAGGTTGTTTAAGTTTAGAAAGTTTTTCCGGAATACGGTTTTCCATTTCTGGGGCAAGTTCAGGACTCAATGAAATATAGGCGTTAAATAGTGGCGAATCTTTGTAAAGAAAAAAGTTTAAGTAACCTGCAGTAGTGTCGTGTCCAGCGATAATTCGAAAAGGTGCCACCCGATATTTTTTCTCTAAATATGGCAGTAGTTCACCTCCTATAAATTCGAAAAACTGCGCGCCTTTTCCAGAGGGAATCGCATCGGTTTCATCATAATTACTGTCATTTACTCGTTCGTCTTTTTTATTTTGATTTATACCAACGATTATCGTTTCCGGCAAATCGTCCCAATAAGCGCCGTAACTCAAAGCGCCATTAAAAGGATCAAAAAGGTAATCTCCGTCTAGTAAAATGAGAATTGGATATCTTTTGTTTGGATTCTTTTCATAGGATGCGGGCAATCCAATTGTGATTTCCCGACTTTCGCCTAATTTTTTTGAATCGAATGCTTCTACGGTTTTTTGTGAAAATACTGAAATAGAAAAGAATAACAAGAGTAGTATCTGTTTCATAATTTTAGTTGTTTTAGGAATTAAATAATTCTAAAGGGAGTACCAATATAATACTTTATTTACTTTTATTAAAAACAGGACACATAAAAACACGCATTATGAAATTTATGCCGAAAGCGCTAAATTTTATAAAGTGATTCAATCGAATTCTTCTAAAAATATGGAATGAGATTCTTAATGTAAAATTTTATTTCTAAAATATTACGTTAAAGAATTGTCGTTTTCATTAGGGAAAATAATCCAAGGTTTGAAGGTTTTTGCTTCTTCAAATTCTATGGTAGCGTACGAAATGATGATGATGATGTCATCTTTTTGAACTTTTCTTGCTGCCGGACCATTTAGGGTTATTACGCCAGAATTTTTTTCGCCTTTAATGGCGTAGGTGTCAAAACGTTCTCCGTTGTTAATGTTTACGATAGAAACTTTTTCACCTTCAATTATATTAGAAGCATCTAATAAGGCTTCATCGATGGTAATGCTTCCGATATAATTTAAATCGGCCCCAGTTACTTTTACTCGATGAATTTTTGATTTTACGACTTGAATTTGCATGCGACAAAAGTAAATTAAATTAATGATATGGTGTCAATCAAACGAATGTTATTGACAAGCACAGCGATAAAAGCACGGTATTTTTTATTTTTATTTTTTCTTAGACAAGGCAATAGCGTGGCTTCATCCGCAATTACAAAATACTCTAAAGTAAACATTGAATTTTTTTCAAATGATTTTTGTACCCATTCACTTACTGAATTGGCGCTATTCTTTTTAAATTTTTCGTTAGCAATATTTAATGTTTGAAAGATAATGGCGGCTTCATCTCTTTCTTGGATAGATAAGCGTTCGTTTCTGGAACTCATGGCCAAATTATTGGATTCTCTATAAATTGGACAACCAACAATGTTAACATTTAAGTTGTTTTTAGCCACCATTTTTTTTACAATTTGCAATTGTTGAAAATCTTTTTCGCCAAAATAAGCTTTAGTAGGTTCTACAATCTCAAAAAGACGTTTTACGATGGTGCCAACACCATTGAAATGACCAGGTCTGAATTTTCCTTCCATTTGGTTTTCCAATCCATCAAAATCAAAAGAATGAGAAACGGGTTGTCCATCATAGATATCTTCCACTGTTGGAGCGTATAAAATAATTTTTGGACTTAAAGCTGTAAGTTTTTTTACATCTTCTTCTAATGTCCTTGGATATTTTGCTAAATCTTCCGGATTGTTAAATTGGGTTGGATTTACAAAAATACTTACAACGGTATTTTCATTTTCCAATAATGATTTTTGCATTAATGCTAGATGACCTTGATGCAGAGCGCCCATAGTTGGAACAAACCCAATAGTGGAATGAGTAGTTTTAATAGATTTCAAAAAGTCTATCAAAGCTGCTTTTCCGTAGAATATATGCATGATGGTATTATTAAAATTAAATGCAAACATAATATTTTAGTTAATAACTGCATAAATTTTTGTAATTTTGCGTGGTTTTTATTACCAATAAACTAAGTAAATTATAATATGAAAGATAAGAGGATATTATATGTATCATCTGAAGTGGTGCCTTATCTCGCTGAAAATGAGGTTTCTTTAATGTCTTATGACGTTCCGAAAATGATCAATGATCAAGGAGGACAGATAAGAATTTTTATGCCGAGATATGGGAATATTAATGAAAGAAGACACCAATTACACGAAGTAATTAGACTTTCAGGGATGAATTTGGTAGTGAACGACTTGGATATGCCGTTGATTATTAAAGTGGCTTCGATTCCAAAAGAAAGAATTCAGGTTTATTTTATCGATAATGACGAATATTTCAAGAGGAAAGCAACCTTTGCGGATGAAGAAGGTGTGATGTACCCGGATAATGACGAACGTGCCATTTTCTTTGCAAAAGGAGTTGTGGAAACCGTTAAGAAACTGAATTGGGTTCCTGATATTATTCATGTTCACGGATGGATGGCAGCTATGTTGCCTATTTATTTGAAACATTATTATAAAAATGAAGCTTTGTTTTCCGAAACTAAGATAGTTACTTCAGTTTATAGTCAGTCTTTTGAAGGAGTCTTGGATGTTGAAATGATCAATAAAGTGAAATTTGACGGCATTCCTAATGATGCAGTCGTTGAGTTAGAAGTTCCGGATTACGAACACATTATGAAGGCGACGATTTTGCATTCTGATGCTGTAATTATTGCCTCAGATAACCTATCTTCAAGTTTAACAAAATTTATAGAATCTTCAGGGAAACCTTTTTTACCTTTCGCCCCGAAAGATAAATTCGCGGAAGCGTATACTAATTTCTACAAAAACGAGGTTCTTTAAATTCAACTTTTATTAATAAATATGTACAATACTTCTTTTTTTAAGAAAATGCTAGTTTTAACAAGCGTAATTTTTTTGTATTCGTGTGATAAAGATTACAATACGATTGGTGGAGATTTAATTGGGGATAATCATTTTGATCTTAGCACTTACACATCAAATGTAACAGCTTTCAATCAGAAAATCAACGCTGTTCAGTCTAATAATCTTGCTGTAAACGGGTTGGGAATATATGCAAATCCTGCTTTTGGTACAACAACCGCCAGTTTTGTGACCCAATTAGGTTTGGGAACTTTAAGCCCTGTAATTGGAGCCAATCCGGTAATTGAAAGTGTTGTTTTGACAGTTCCGTATTATAGTACTATAAAAACTACTAATACTGATGGCAGCCATGTTTATGAGTTAGATTCTATCTACGGACCTAGTGATGCAAAAATTAAATTAAGTGTTTACGAATCTGGATATTATATGAGGGATTTAGATCCTGCCGGTGGATTTCAACAAGCACAAAGATATTACACCAATCAAAGTACTGATTTTAACGATGTAAAAGTTGGAAATCGCTTGAACGATGATAGCAGTGTTGCTCAAAACGATGCTTTTTCTTTTGATGCTAATGAATTTACAGAGACCACTAAAGATGCAACTACAAATGTAGAAACTACTACGCGTACGGCTCCTGGAATGCGATTGAGCTTAAATAAAAGTTTTTTTGACGCAAAAATTATACATGCATCAGCTGACAAGTTAGCTACCAATGATGTTTTTAAAAATTATTTTAGAGGTTTGTATTTTAAAGTAGAAAACTCGGGAAGTACTGGTAACTTAGCGATGCTTAATTTTAAATTAGGAAAAATTACCATTAAATACAAGGAAGATTTAGCATCAACAACTGTAGGCGGAGCACCTACAAGAGTGGATAAGTCAATTGTGCTTAACATGACTGGAAATTCAGTAAGTCTGCTGGAGCAAAGTAATACAAATACAGCATATGCTAACGCGACAGCTACTCCGGATGCTACTCTTGGTGACGAAAAGTTATATTTAAAAGGAGGAGAAGGTTCAATGGCAATTTTAAATTTATTTAGTACTCCAGGGGAACTTGCAACCATAAGAGCCAACAATTGGTTAATTAATGAAGCAAATCTTGTGTTTCATATTGATGCCGCTGCAATGGCGAATAGTTTTGAACCTAACCGGATTTATTTGTATGACTTGACTAATAATAGACCGGTTGTTGATTATTTTAATGATGCGACGACTGGTACCAATGCAAAAAATGGAAAAACTATTTACGGCGGTTATATAAATAAACAAACTAGCGGTAAGGGATTGACTTATAAAATCAGAATTACGAATCAGATCAGAAATTTGATAAAAAATGCAGATTCAACAAATGTAAAGTTAGGTCTTGTAGTTACAGAAGATATAAATACAAGCACTTCGCATTATTTGAAAACTCCAAATTCTTTTAGCTCTCAAGTACCAAAAGCTAGTGTTATGAATCCTTTAGGGACTATTCTTTATGGAGGAAAATCTACAGTTCCTGAGGACAAAAGATTGAAGCTTGAAATTTTTTATACAAAACCTAATTAAGTAGAAATTATGTGTGGAATTGTTGGATACATAGGTTATAGAGAAGCGTACCCTATAGTTATTAAAGGTCTGAAGAGACTTGAGTACAGAGGTTATGATAGTGCTGGGGTGATGTTGTATGATGGTGAGAACATAAAACTTTGCAAAACCAAAGGGAAGGTTTCTGATCTTGAAGAGAAAGCAGCCAAGGATATTACTACAAATGGAACTATCGGAATAGGACATACACGTTGGGCTACACACGGAGTTCCAAACGATGTAAATTCTCATCCCCATCTTTCCAATTCAGGGAATTTGGCAATAATTCATAATGGAATTATTGAAAATTATGCACCCTTGAAGGAAGAGTTGATTAAAAGAGGATATGTCTTTTATTCTGACACAGATACGGAAGTTTTAGTCAATCTTATTGAAGAAGTACAGAAAAAAGAAAAACTAAAATTAGGGAAGGCGGTTCAAATTGCATTAAACCAAGTGGTAGGTGCTTATGCTATAGCAGTTTTCGATAAAAATAATCCAGACGAAATTGTGGCAGCCCGTTTGGGAAGTCCGTTGGCAATTGGTGTTGGTGAAGGAGAATTTTTTATAGCATCTGATGCATCTCCATTTATAGAATATACGTCTAATGCCATTTATTTAGAAGATGGTGAAATGGCAATTATTAGATTGCATAAACAAATGAAAGTTCGTAAGATTAAAGATGATACTTTAGTTAATCCTACTATTCAGGAACTTCAAATGAACTTAGAGCAAATTGAAAAGGGAGGATATGACCATTTTATGCTTAAGGAAATTTACGAACAACCAAGTGTTATAAAAGATACTTATCGTGGAAGACTTCATGCAAACGAAGGAATAATCCAAATGGCTGGTGTTGAAGATAATTTAGAGAAATTTCTGAACGCAGATAGGATTATTATTGTGGCTTGTGGGACTTCATGGCATGCTGGTTTAGTTGCTGAATATATATTTGAAGAATTTGCGAGAATTCCGGTTGAAGTAGAATATGCTTCTGAGTTTAGATATAGAAATCCAATTATAAACAGTAAAGATGTAGTAATAGCGATTTCGCAATCTGGTGAAACTGCTGATACTATGGCAGCTATTAAGTTGGCCAAAGAAAATGGTGCATTTGTGTTTGGTGTTTGTAATGTAGTTGGATCCTCTATTTCAAGAGAAACTCACGCAGGGGCATATACTCATGCAGGACCAGAAATTGGTGTTGCATCAACAAAGGCATTTACTACTCAAATTACCGTGTTGACAATGATTGCTTTGCGTTTGGCTAAAGCCAAAGGAACATTATCTCTTTCTGATTTTCATATGTATTTGCAAGAGTTGGAGTTAATTCCCGAGAAAGTTAAAGAAGCTTTGGAAACGAACGATAGAGCAAAAGAAATTGCTGCTACATTTAAAGATGCTCCTAATTGTTTGTATCTTGGAAGAGGTTATAATTTCCCTGTAGCATTAGAAGGCGCCTTGAAACTTAAAGAAATATCCTATATTCACGCAGAGGGTTATCCAGCTGCTGAAATGAAACATGGTCCAATCGCCTTGATAGATGAACATATGCCAGTTGTGGTTATTGCTCCAAAACAAGGTCATTATGATAAAATAGTTAGTAATATTCAAGAAATTAAGTCCAGAAGCGGAAGAATTATTGCAGTAGTTACTAAAGGGGATACTCAAGTTCGTGATCTGGCAGACTATGTGATTGAAATTCCTGAAACCTCAGACGCTTTGTCTCCGCTAATTACTACTATACCTTTGCAGCTTTTGTCTTATCATATTGCTGTCATGAGAGAGTGTAATGTTGATCAACCCCGTAATTTGGCTAAGTCTGTTACTGTGGAATAATTGAACGAAAAGATATAGTACAACCCCGAAAGATTTTTCTTTCGGGGTTTTTTGTTTTGGACAAGTTTTGCTTTAAAAATTGCTAGATTTAATAAGAAATTCATTTAAAAATTTGGATTTTATTAACTTTTATTAAATATCTAAAAATTAATAAAAATTCTGAGATTAATGCAATTTTAATATGCATGCATAGTGAATTTTTGTTATTTAGACTTAAAATTTAACACAATATGATAAATATTAAATAAGGAATTGCACTGATTGATGCGGATTCATTGATAATTATGAAAAATTTAACGCCATTTTTTAATAATATTAAAATTAATTGTACTTTGGTAACATAAATCAAAAAATTTTAACCAAATGAGAATGTATTTACTTTTTTTGTCATTGTTTTTTTGTAGCCTAACATTTGCTCAAAATACAATTTCAGGTATTGTTACAGATAGTAACAATCAACCTATTCCTGGGGCCAACATAAAAATTGTTGGTGAAACCGCTAGTACAATTACTGGTGTCGATGGTGCGTTTACTTTACAATCATCAAAAAAACCTCCTTATGCTATCAATGTCACTAGTGTGGGGTATGGATCGCAAAAAGTAACCGTTTCATCGAATAACCAGAAAGTATCGGTTAAACTTGTTGACGAAGAAACTAAATTAAATGAAATAGTGGTTTCGGCTTCAAGAACTCCTGAGCGAGTTTTAGAATCGCCAGTAACTATTGAAAGAATGGGTATCGCTGAGATTAAAAAGACAGCTTCTCCTTCCTTTTATGATGGTTTAGAAAATTTGAAAGAGGTACAAATGAACACCAGTAGTTTGTCTTTCAAATCTATTAATACTCGTGGATTCGCTACTGTTGCGAATACTCGTTTTATGCAATTAGTTGATGGAATGGACAATTCTTCTCCACTGTTAAACTTTGTGTTAGGAAACTTGATTGGAGTTTCAGAAATTGATGTTCAAAGTGTGGAGCTATTGCCAGGTGCATCTTCGGCTTTGTATGGCGCAAATGCATTCAATGGTATTTTATTTATGAATAGTAAAAGTCCATTTACTAGTCAGGGAATTACGGCTTATGCAAAGTATGGTAAAACTAGCCAAGAAGCAGCAGGAACAAATGATTTTGTTGATTATGGCGTAAGAGTTGCGCATGCATTTGCTCCTTGGTTCGCTGGGAAAGCAAACTTTACTTACATGCACGGAACAGATTGGTTTGCAACAAACTATAATGATAAAACTGTTCAAGGAAGGGATAGAAGTAACCCAAATTATGATGGGATAAATGTTTATGGCGATGAAGTATCTACAAACATTAAGGGAGTTGGGCAATCTTTGGCTTCTTTAGGTTTAATACCAGCTGGAGCTGTAAATTTATTACCTAACTATAACGTAAGTAGAACGGGATATAATGAAGTGAATTTGACGGATAATAAAGCTAGTAATACAAAAATTGACTTCTCGCTTCATTTCAAGCCTTTTGTAAATGATTTCGAAATTATTTGGCAAAGTAAATTTGGTTTTGGAAACGCAGTTTATCAAGGTGCCAACAGATATTACCTGAACAATTTTTTTATGCAACAGCATAAATTAGAAATTAAAGGAAAGAACTTTTTCGTTAGAGGCTATACAACAAACGAAGATGGCGGAAAATCGTATGACATGCTTTTTACTGGTATCAACATTAACAGAGCATGGAAAGATGACAAAACATGGTTTGGTCAATATGCGGGTCAATACATTTCATCTACATTAGGAGGAGCAACTCCAGAGCAAGCACATATTGCTGCTAGAAATGTAGCTGATACTGGTAGATTGATTCCGGGAACTCCAGGATTTACATCGGCATTTAATAAAGTGATTGATGAAGAAAGTGTACTTTCGGGTTCGAAATTGGTTGATAATTCTAAAATATACCATTCAGATGTGAATTATAATTTTAGAGATCTTATAAAATTTGCTGAAATTCAAGTTGGAGGTTCATTTAGAGAATATGAATTGAATTCTCATGGAAGAATTTATACTGATGCCAATGGTCCTATACATTACAATGACTATGGAGCATATACTCAAATAACAAAAAAATTATTGGATGACAGATTGAAATTTACAGGTTCTGTTCGTTACGATAAATCAAAAAATTTCGACGGTAATATTTCGCCAAGAGTATCATTTGTGTATTCAGGAGGAGAAAGAAAAAATCATAATTTCAGAGCATCTTATCAAACTGGTTTCAGAAATCCTTCAACTCAAGATCAATACATTGGATTTAATGTAGGGAGTGCAATATTATTAGGATCAGCTCCTGATAATTTAACTCGATATACTGAAGTTTTGCCTGTTTCTACTGCTGTTGGGCAGGCTTTTGCAGGAGGAACTTCCGTAACAATAAATGGTTTGAATGCTTACAATAACTCCTATACGGCTACATCAGTTGGCGCTTTTTCAGCCACTGGAAACGCTTCGGTTTTAAGAAAAACAAACATTGACTATGTTAAACCAGAGCAAGTAAAAGCATTTGAATTAGGATACCGTTCTTTTATTGATGGTTTTTCAGTTGATTTGAACGGCTATTATAACATTTATAATGATTTTATTGGAAATTTAAATGTAGTAGCCCCTTTATATGGTACAGCACAAGATTCTCCAAGTATGACTCCTAGTGCTGATCCTGGCTTTCAAACTGTACATGCACTTTCTACTGGAAATTTTAGAGCTTTTCAACTATATACAAATACTAACCTAGAAATTAAATCTCTTGGTTTTGGTGTTGGGCTTTCTAAAAAAGTATATAAAGATTTTGAAGTAGGTGTGAATTATAATTTTGCTGAATTTAAATTTGATCAAGAAAAAGATCCAAGTTTTGAAGCAGGTTTCAACACTCCAAAACATAGAGTAAAAGCGTCATTCGGAAACGAAAAATTATTTGACAACTTTGGATTTAATGTAAGCGGAAGATGGAATAGCGAATATTTATGGCAATCTACAATGGTTGATGGTATGATAGCTGCTGCAACGGTTATTGATGCTCAAATCAATTATAATATTTTAAAATTGAAATCAACAATTAAGTTAGGAGCTTCAAACATTGGTGGTAAAGAGTATACTCAAGTATTAGGAGCTGGATTAATTGGACAGCAATTTTTTGCTTCTTGGACTATCAACCCTTAATAAATAGAGTCATTAATAAAAAACACATATAACGATGATAAAAAATTTCAAATGGCTACTATTAGTTTCTTTAAGCTTTGTAGCATGTAATAATGATGAAAACATGGCGCCTGCAGAGGTAGCTGTAACATCCGGTACAGCAAGTTTTACTAAATATGTTGCATTAGGAGATTCATTTGCTGCGGGATACAGCGATGGAGCACTCTTTATCAAAGGGCAACAAGGCTCTTATGCTAATATATTGTCGCAACAATTTGCATTGGCAGGAGGAGGAGACTTTAAAACTCCTCTTACGTCGGATAATAAAGGAGGGTTGCTTCTTGGCGGGAATGTAATTGCAGGAACACGCTTGTATTTTAATGGTGTTGGACCAGTTGCTGTTAGCGGTACTCCAACAACTGAAGTAACAACACGCATTACGGGACCTTTTAATAATTTAGGAGTTCCAGGCGCAAAAAGTTATCATTTAGTAGCGCCAGGTTATGGAAATGTTGCTGGTGTGGCGACTGGTGCTGC
Organism: Flavobacterium sp. CG_9.10; assembly: GCF_015752245.1. Lineage (NCBI taxonomy): Bacteria > Pseudomonadati > Bacteroidota > Flavobacteriia > Flavobacteriales > Flavobacteriaceae > Flavobacterium > Flavobacterium sp. CG_9.10. Next base: position 75,433 of record NZ_JADOVD010000008.1, on the reverse strand, counting down.
AAATCCATATTTTGCTAGATTTGCAACAACTTCCGGGACAACAGTCCTTGCGGATGCTTTGGTGCAAGCTCCTACTTTCTTTTCCTTGTGGATCGGTGGGAATGATGTTTTGGGTTATGCTACCTCAGGAGGTATTGGTGTAAATCAAACGGGAAATTTGAATCCGGCTACTTATGGAGCAAATGACATCACAGATCCTAATGTTTTTGCAAGTGTTTACTCGGGAATGGTTACTAATTTAACGGCGAATGGTGCAAAAGGAGTAGTAGCTAATCTTCCTTATGTGAATACTCTTCCTTACTTTACTACTGTCCCTTTTAATCCTTTAACATCAAAAGTTTTAGGTGGTGGTAGTATTGCTGTTGGAGATGCAACTATAAATGCGCTTAATGCACAACTATACGGGCCATTGAAAGCTGCCTTAACCGCTTTTGGTGCCGGTACTAGAATTAATTTACTTTCAACAACTGCTGCGAATCCTTTGTTGATTAAAGATGAATCATTAACTAATTTATCAGCCCAATTGACTGCTGCTTTTACTCCTTCCCTTGGAGCTCAAACAGCAGCGTTTTACGGAGCGGTTTTCGGTCAAGCTAGACAAGCTACCGCTACTGACTTAGTGGTTTTGCCAGCACAATCTGCAATTGGTGCTGCTCCAACTGCTACTGATTCAGGAGTGGGTTTTGCGCCGCCATCTCCGTTAAATAAATTTGGAATTACTTTCCCGCTTCAAGACAAACATGTTTTAATACCAACTGAGGTTGCGGAAATAAAAGTAGCGACGGATGCGTATAATGTAACTATAAAAGCAATTGCAGATGCAAAAGGATTGGCTTTCGTAGACACAAAAACAATCATGACGCAATTGTCAACTGTTGGAATAGTTAGTAACAGTTTTACTTTGACTTCTACCTACGTTACTGGAGGATCATTTTCACTTGACGGGGTACATCCTAGTCCAAGAGGATATGCTTTAATTGCAAATGCTTTTAGTGCTGCCATTAATGCCAAATATTCTTCAACATTACCAAAAGTGGATTTAGGGTTATACGCAATATTATATCCTGCTTCTTTATAAAAAAAGCTTTGTTAAATTAAATGAAACCACCCGTTTTTAAAACGTGGTGGTTTTTTATTTTTAGTGTTGATTCGTTGCTTTTATTTGTTTCGAATAGGTTTTTAAACAATCCTTTAATTTTTTCATGTTTTTTATAGCAAAAGGTGTTGATTTTTTATTTTAAAAAATTATCTTTGCAAACTGAAAAAAGCGTCTAATCGATAAGTTTCGATTGGTTATATTTCATAAACCTAAATAGCTATTTAATAAATACATAAGTAATGTCAAAAGTAATAGGAAAAGTTGCCCAGATCATTGGCCCAGTAGTTGACGTTGTTTTCAACGGTAAGGATGTTGAACTTCCAAAAATTTATGATTCATTAGAAATCACAAAAAAAGATGGTACATTATTAGTACTTGAAGTACAATCTCACATCGGTGAAAATACCGTTCGTACCATTTCGATGGACTCAACAGATGGTTTGAGTAGAGGTTATGAAGTAGTTGGAACAGGAAATCCTATCCAAATGCCAATCGGTGCCGATGTTTACGGTCGTTTGTTTAACGTAATTGGAGATGCCATTGATGGTTTAGGTAATTTACCAAAAACAGGAGAAAACGGTATGTCTATTCACAGACAAGCGCCAAAATTCGAAGATTTGTCAACTTCATCTGAAGTTTTATTTACAGGTATTAAAGTAATCGATTTAATTGAGCCTTACTCAAAAGGGGGTAAAATTGGATTGTTCGGTGGTGCTGGAGTTGGTAAAACAGTATTGATTCAGGAGTTGATTAACAATATTGCAAAAGGTCACGGTGGACTTTCCGTATTCGCAGGAGTAGGAGAAAGAACACGTGAAGGAAATGACTTGCTTCGTGAGATGTTAGAGTCAGGAATTATAAAATACGGAGATGAATTCATGCACTCTATGGAAAATGGAGGATGGGATTTATCTAAAGTGGATATGCCAGGAATGAGAGAGTCTAAAGCTACTTTCGTTTTCGGACAAATGAATGAGCCACCAGGAGCTCGTGCTCGTGTAGCACTTTCTGGATTGTCTATCGCTGAATATTTCCGTGATGGAGCAGGAACTGATCAAGGGAAAGACGTTTTGTTTTTCGTGGACAATATCTTCCGTTTTACACAAGCAGGTTCTGAGGTATCAGCACTTTTAGGTCGTATGCCATCTGCGGTAGGTTACCAACCAACATTGGCTACTGAAATGGGTGCAATGCAAGAACGTATTACATCAACAAACAAAGGTTCTATTACATCTGTACAAGCGGTTTACGTTCCTGCGGATGATTTAACGGATCCGGCTCCGGCTACAACTTTTGCTCACCTTGATGCTACTACTGTATTGTCTCGTAAAATTGCTGAGTTAGGTATTTATCCTGCAGTTGATCCATTGGATTCAACTTCAAGAATCCTTACTCCTCAAATTTTAGGTGATGAGCACTATGACTGTGCTCAAAGAGTAAAAGAAATTTTGCAAAAATACAAACAATTACAAGATATCATTGCGATCCTTGGTATGGAAGAGTTATCAGAAGAGGATAAATTAGCCGTTTCAAGAGCGCGTCGTGTACAACGTTTCTTATCTCAACCTTTCCACGTTGCTGAGCAATTTACAGGATTGAAAGGGGTGTTAGTTGATATTAAAGACACTATCAAAGGATTTAACATGATTATTGATGGTGAATTAGATCACTTGCCAGAATCAGCTTTCAACCTTAAAGGAACTATTGAAGAAGCTATCGAAGCTGGAGAAAAAATGTTAGCGGAAGCTTAAAAATTATAAGTTATGAGTTATGAGTTATTTCAATTTTTGAAAACTCATAACTCATAATTCAAAACTCATAATTATGTTATTAGAAATAGTATCACCAGAAGCAAAATTATTTTCAGGAGAAGTAACTTCAGTTACCTTACCTGGGATCGACGGAAGTTTCCAAATATTGAATCATCATGCTCCAATTGTTTCTATATTAGGAAAAGGAGTAGTTAAAATTGCAGCTTCAAGCTTTCATTTTGGCAAAGATGTAGCTAGTAAGTTTACTAAAATAGATGAGCAAAATTACACACTGGCTATTGTTTCAGGAACAATTGAAATGAAAGACAATAAAGTTATTATTTTAGCCGACTAAAATAATTTCGATAATTTAAATTTAAAGCCTAACGTTACTGTTGGGCTTTTTTTATGTCCAATCCCAAAGCATAATATTCCAAATAACACCTTCTTCTTCATAACTTTCTATCGTTTTGAAACCTATAGATTCATGGGCTTTCATGGAGCGTTGATTTATCTCGGCAACTTCTGTGATTAAATAATCAAATTCATGTTGAAGTTGCGTTCTGTAAAAGTCATATAATCCTCGAAATATTCCTTGTTTCCTATAGTTTTTATCTACGCAAACTTGTCCCATTATTACGTATGATTTGTCACTTGGTAATAAAGAATCAATTCTTTCAAACATTGGAATAAGAACTGGAATTTCATTTCTAAAACTGGAAAGCATAACTAATGCGAAACCCACCACTTTCTCCTCTTCTTTGGCAATAATATGAGCGCAAGCAGTATTCATTTGTTCTAATAATGCAACGGTATGTTGAACGGTAACAAATCCTTCTCGTAGCTTTTCTTCGGTAGTGATAATCTGCGAGCTGTTGTTTAATTGTAAACTTCTGATTTGTTGCAACTCGTTTAGATTTGCGGCTCTTTTATAAATTATAGATTTCATACTAGTTAATTTTCGTCAGATTGCAATATTGAAAATACTAAAAAATGCAATTTTTTTAGTCTCTTTCCATTTTTAAATTGGTTTCAGCATAATAATTTTCATTGTATTTTCCTGCAACTACGAGCGCTCCAGAAATTAAAACGAGATTTTTGATGATATACTGTCCAATCAAAGTGGGGCAAAAAGGAAAGGTGTCAAAACAAATTGTTTTTAAAATAAAGATTGGAAAAAGAGTAACTGTCATATGTAGCAATAGCAATACAATAGCATAGGGGATGAATTTTTTTATGAGTAAACCAAGTCCGATTATTACTTCACACACCCCAAGTATTGGAATAAATATTTCTGGTCGAAACCAATAGACGGTTTGTTCGACAAGTTCACCGGCAGGACTCATTCCGAAGATTTTTAGACCGCCAAACCAGATGTAAACTACTGCCAGTGCGACGCGCATAAAATTTACGCTGTGCTTTTCCATTTTTTTACTAAATAGAAAATATAGAGAATGGAAAGAAATTTTCATATTAAATTTTTTATCAAAAATGAAAGTAGTTATTGTATTTAATAATTGACATTTTTTAAATAGTAAACCTAACAGGTTTCCAACGTCTGTTAGGTTTATTGTTGATAAATTAAAACAAACCATTTGAACAAATTATCAACGTATTAATTAACTTTATTCCGTATCGTATTTCGTCGCCGTGACAGAAACTAGACTATTTTAATGCAATTACTTGAAATTTAGTATTGTAATATTTTTGCCTTTGTCTTTTTGGATTAATTGAAAGAATTCAGTAATTAATTTATATTTTTGGATGCATTGTAACTTTCATTTTTTTAGCTAAACTAAATCGATACGTGTATCCAAAATTTAGAGAATAATCAGCAAAAGCGGCATCACCTTGTACATGAACATATTTAGCTGGGTCCGTGATTACGGAATTTTGTAAATCCTGGCTTGCAATATCTGCAGCACTTTGAACGCGGTTTTTAACAACATTGTAAGGAATGAACAAACTGAAACCATGATTGCCTAATCGATATGAAAAACCATATTCAACGGCAATTACATATCCGGGACGGCGATAAGCCACTTGTCCTCCAAATGCATCGTAAGCAGGAATTCCTTCAAAACGACCTGCTAACGAAACGGTTAAGTTCTGTTGCTTATCTACTGTGGTCATTAATCCTGCACGGCCAAAATACTGATCTGGAGAAGCATAAATATTATAGCCATTTAAAACCCCAAGTGTATTTCCGTTTTTATCCTTAACAACTGTTGGAGCCGATTTAAAACTGCCATTGGATTCTCGTGGATTAAATAAATAATACCCATTTGCAAATCCATATAAAGAGCCTGTTAATTTTCGGAATGCTTGTAATTCTACTGAGATACCAATTCCTCCGTCACCGGGCTGAATGGCTTGGTCCATAACCACATTTTTAGTAGTTCCGTCTGCTTGTGGAGCGTCATCTGTTTTGTCATGATTACCGGTGTTTAATTTTACACCTAGGCCAACCATTATATTTCCTTTTTCTTTTTTTTTAGGGTCAAAAACCCAGTAATTGACGCTCAATCTAGCATCGGCAATACCTTGCGCGTATACACTATAACGGAATGTGTTTTTTACAGGCGTTGTTTGCTTTAAGACTTGTGAACGTTCATTGTTTACGTATGGTAATGTGGCGTTTAATTGAATGCGGTCCGTTAATCCATAGGAGATGTTTAAATCGACCGCGTGGGAATATATATTTACGGCATTACCACGCTCTTTTCCGTTTTCATCAAAACCGCCACCGGTTAACTGGCGTTGCGGTTGTTCTTCCTTCCCAACAAAATGTCTCCATGAGTGAAAATAACGATAATTTACCCCTACTTGGAATTCTCCTTTATCTAAATTATAAGAATTAGAGGAGTTCATATTTTGGCCTCCCATTTGGCGAACAGCGACGCAACCCTGGGCGGTTATTTTTTCAGTTTGAAGAGTAATTAAAATGAATGCTATAAAAATGAATGCCGAATATAATGAGAATGAAGTTTTCAAAGGTTTTGTTTTAATAGTTAAATGGAATGTAAAGAAGGATGACCTCAACTTCTTCAAGATAGAGAAGGTGATGTGCACAATCAAATTAAGTGAGTTGTAGATCTTACTGTTGTAAAAGGCAGAGCTTTTTTTGGCGCAAGCCGTAAAATGGGAATCATGATTTTTACAAGACAAATAGAATTTGAAATATTACTTTTTAAAATCTATTTTAAAGGTATAATCAAAATAAGTCTTGATTTTAAAAGCTAAAGGTCAATAATCTAATTAAAAATATAAAAATACACTTTCGTTTCCTCCATTAAAATAATGGATTGGGAAATAAACACAAAATATTATTTTGTATTTCTAAAAGTAAAAATTTCAATAAATTTTTAGAATAAATCGTTTGTTTTAGCTTCACAAAATTCATGAATTATCGTGAATTTGCAGTTTTCTAAAAGTTTTGATTTTGCGTAAACAATAAGTGGAATTAAGCGACGTCCGGTGGAGTATACGATAAAGAAAGGTATCCGGAATCCAAAGCCTTATTTGGTGTAATGATAAGTGCAATTGAATTCAAATCTGTTTTTGCTGAAAAATCGACACAAATCGTGCTGTTCGGGATATAATCTGGAAGAAAAGATTTGAGTAGTTTTTTTGAAGGCCCTTCTTTTGAAGGTGCGCTATTGAATAATTGATTGTCAACAATTTCTTTTAAATCTTTGCCGATTACGTCGCCGTAAGAATTACGTAAATAATATAAACTCAGTATGTTGTTTTGAATTCTTTTCTTAAAAATGTGATAGCTTTTGTTATTTATAATTACATTTTCATTTACGTATTCAAAATCGGTGTCTTCAACAAACGAATATAAAGAGGCATTTAATTGAATTACTTGAAGCTCTGAACTGGGCATTTTTTCCATATTGGATACCCACGTTTGCTCTTTTTGGTAGGCAAACATCGCATAGTATCCAAGCACATTGTAAAACAACGTAGCTAATAAGAAAAGTGATGCAATTCGTTTCATATGTGCCGAAAGTAGAAAACTATTTTGTACTCAAATGGGTTTAATTGAAAAATTAAGATGATTTTAACATAAGTTTAACAATGGTTAAAATCGAAACCGTTTTCGTAAAAATTTATCAGTATTATTTTGATTACTATTGGTTTGATTGTTAATTTTTGGAGAATTTTGTTTTTATAAGTGTAATTTTGTTTTTAGAATTAAAATGATTCTTTATCGCTGATTATTTGCCAAAATCAGCAAAGAATATTGATAAAATTTATAAACCGAAAAAGATGCTTATTTTTGATGCGTATGAAACAATTTCCAAAAAATCTATCCGCTAAACTTGCAACTCGAAAAGAAAATAAATCTTTGAGGCAATTGTCTTTGACTTCGGATTTAATTGATTTTGCTTCGAATGATTATTTGGGATTGTCCAAGTCGGAAGCCATTTTTGATGAAACGCATCACTATTTGTTAGGTAAGAATTTAAAAATAAATGGGGCGACAGGTTCGCGTTTGCTTTCCGGAAATCACCGCCTATATCAAGAGACAGAAAGCTATATTGCTCAGTTTCACAAATCAGAATCGGCTTTAATTTTTAATTCTGGCTATGATGCCAATGTTGGTTTTTTTAGTTCGCTTCCGCAAAAAGGAGATTTGATTCTATACGATGAATTGTGTCATGCCTCTATTAGGGACGGAATCTTACTGTCGAATGCGAAAGCGTATAAGTTCAATCATAACGATTTTGAGGATTTAGAAAAATTGATTTCTAGGAATCCAGACACCACTATTTATATCGTCACCGAGTCTGTTTTTTCGATGGATGGTGATTGTCCAAATCTACAAGAATTGGTTTCGGTTTCAACTAAACACAAATGTTATCTAGTTGTTGATGAAGCGCATGCTTTGGGAGTTTTTGGTTCGTCAGGCGAAGGATTCGTTCAAATGCTGGGATTGCACGATCACGTTTTTGCCCGAATTATGACTTTCGGGAAAGGATTGGGATGTCATGGAGCCGCGATTTTAGGCTCGGTTGAATTGAGGGATTATTTAGTAAATTTTGCCCGAAGTTTTATTTATACCACAGGGCTGTCGCCACATTCGGTTGCCACGATTTTGGTTGCTTATCAAATTTTAGAAAAAGATAAAAAAAATATTCAAACGCTTAGAGAAAATATTATTCATTTCAATCAGGAGAAGAATTTATTTGGATTAAAGCCATTGTTTGTCAGAAGCAAATCAACAATACAATCAGCTATTATTCCTGGAAATGAAAAAGTAAAAGTAATTGCTAGCCAGTTCCAAGAAAAAGGATTTGATGTAAAAGCCATACTTTCGCCTACTGTTCCAGAAGGTCAAGAACGTCTGCGCTTTTGTTTGCATAGCTATAATTCAAAGAAGGAAATTTCGGAAGTCTTAGCTTTGTTGATTACTTTTGTTTTTTAGCCACAGATGAAACGGATTTTAACGGATTAACACATGTCTAATATGGCAAATTTGCTTCACGAATCAATTACAAATGTAATTTTAAAAGTTTATTATGAAGTTTATAATGAATTGGGTTCCGGATTTCTCGAAAAAGTATATCAAAAGGCCATGTATTTTGAATTAATATCTTTAAGATATAAAGTTGAAGCTCAAAAACAAATTAAAGTATATTTTAAAAATCAATTGGTTGGAGAATATTATTCTGATTTACTTGTTGAAGACAAAGTAATTGTAGAATTGAAACTAACAGAATTACTGATGAATATTCATATTGCTCAAATAATGAATTATTTAAAGGCAACATCAATTGAAGTTGGATTGTTATTAAATTTTGGAGAAGAACCGGAGTTTAAAAGACTAATCTTTACAAACGATAGAAAAATTAATATAAAAAATCAGCGATAATCCGTTCAATCCGTTTTATCCGTGGCTAATACTATGAAACTATTTATTACAGGAATTGGAACCGACGTGGGCAAGACCATTGCTTCGGCCATTATAACAGAGGCTTTAGAAGCTGATTATTGGAAACCCATACAAGCGGGTGATTTAGAAAATTCTGACAGTCATAAAGTCAAATCGTTTTTGTCTAATAAAAAGACGGTGATTCATCCGAATAGCTATGCTTTGAACACACCGGCTAGTCCACATCTCGCGGCAGAATTAGACGGGATTACCATCGATTTGAAGAAAATTGTAGAACCGAAAACAGCTAATCATTTAGTGATCGAAGGTGCGGGAGGTATTTTTGTGCCATTAAATGAGAATGATTGTGTTATTGATCTGATACAGCCCGATTATAAAGTGATTGTGGTTTCCAGACATTATTTGGGAAGTATCAATCATACATTGCTTACGATAGAAGCCATGCGAAACCGAAATATTAAAATCGCAGGAATTATTTTTAATGGTGATGAAAATAAAGCTACAGAAAGCATTATTTTGAGTAAAACCGGCGTAAAATGCATCGGTAGAATTGAAGAAGAGCCGTATATTGATCCAAATGTAATCAAAGAATATGCAGACAATTTTCGTGAAAATCTTTTGAGTTTATAATTATGAGTAGTACAAATATTCCCCCTTCGGGGGCTAGGGGGCTTATAGAAAGAGACAGCCAATATCTTTGGCATCCGTATACCCAACATAAAACGGCAGCTTTACCAATTGCCATCAAAAAAGGAAAAGGCGCTTTGCTTTGGGATGAAAATGATAAAGAATATATTGATGCAATTGCTTCTTGGTGGGTTAATCCGTACGGACATTCGAATAAATTTATTGCCGATGCAATTTATAAGCAACTCACTACTTTAGAGCACGTTTTATTTGGCGGATTTACACATGAACCTGCTGTTATTTTGGCTGAAAAGCTGATTGAAATTTTGCCAGAAAACCAACAAAAAATATTTTTTTCGGACAATGGCTCTACCGCAGTTGAAGTAGCGATAAAAGTATCATTGCAGTATTTTTTCAATAAAGGAGAAAAGAAGACTACCATTATTGCTTTTGAAAATGCTTTTCATGGTGATACTTTTGCAGCGATGGCAGCAAGCGGAATTTCATTTTATACCCAGGCTTTTCAGGGAATGTTTATTGATGTGGTGCGGATTCCGGTTCCGGTTAAAGGAATGGAGCAAGAAAGTTATGACACGTTACAATCGGTTATAAAAAACAACAATTGTGCTGGTTTTATTTTTGAGCCTTTGGTTCAAGGAGCCGCAGGAATGGTGATGTACGAACCGGAAGCTTTGGATGAATTAATAAGAATTTGTCAGGAGAATAATGTCCTTACCATTGCCGATGAAGTTATGACGGGCTTTGGTAAAACGGGAAAAACGTTTGCAATGGATTATTTGAATGAAAATCCGGATATGATGTGTTTGTCCAAAGCATTGACCGGAGGAACAATTCCTATGGCAATTACAACTTTTACTCAGGATTTATTCGATGCTTTTTATGATGACGATATTAATAAAGCATTGTTTCATGGGCATACATTTACTGCAAATCCAACGGGTTGCGCAGCAGCACTAGCAAGTTTAGCATTGTTGCAAAGCGATGAAATGCAAGAAAATATTTCTGGGGTAAATAAAAGCCATTTGGCCTTTCAAAAAAGAATAGAGAAACATCCAAAAGTTACTACAACCCGAGTGCTAGGAGTTATTTTTGCATTAGAAATAAAAACCGAAAGTGCTGCTAGTTATTATGGAACACTGCGTAATAAACTCTACGATTTCTTTATTGAAAACGGAGTGATTTTGCGTCCGGTTGGTAATATTGTCTACATTTTGCCACCGTATGTTATTACTGATGAACAGTTGCAAAAAGTGTATCAAGTGGTCGAAAAAGCATTAGATATAGTTTAAATTTTTATAATAATAAGAAGTTTGTCGTACCCATAATTTTTATAAACGGTTGTGAACTTTGCGAAAAACTTTGCGACCTTTGCGGTAAAATAAAAAACATCTTGTCCAAAAAAATTTCAATAACAGCCATCGCTTCCATTTCGCCATTAGGTAATTCGCCAGAAACTATTTGGGAAAATTATCTGAAGAGCGAGCATTGTTTTACCGAACACAATTTAGACCATAAAAAAACACTAGTTGCTGTGCTCGATACTGATTCGGGACAAATAATTGAAGCCTTGCGACAATCAGATAATAAATATAAATCGTTAGATAAATCGGTTTTATATGCTATGGCAGCTTCGCGTAAAGCTATAGAAAATGCGGGCTGGACTCAAAATGATGTTTTTGGAATCAATATTGGTTCGTCTCGCGGTGCAACTGACTTATTCGAAAAACACCATCAGGAATATTTAGAAAATGGAAAAGCACATACTTTAGCTTCGCCTACAACAACCTTGGGGAATATTTCTTCTTGGGTTTCGCATGATTTACAAAGTTCAGGTCCGGAAATTTCACATTCTATTACTTGTTCGACTGCTTTACATGCTGTATTAAATGGAGTGGCTTGGCTCAAAGCCGGAATGTCTGATAAATTTTTGGTAGGAGGGAGTGAGGCTCCGTTAACCGATTTTACAATTGCTCAAATGCGAGCGCTAAAGATTTATTCCACTAGTGAGGAAAAGTACCCAAATCGAGCATTAGATTTAGAAAAAAAACAAAGCACGATGATTCTTGGAGAAGGCGCTGGAGTTTGTTGTCTCGAAATAGGCGCAAGTGAAAACGTTTTGGCTTATATCGAAGGGATAGGATATGCCACAGAAATTCTGGAACATAATATTTCGATTTCTGCAGAAGCGACTTGTTTCCAGAAATCAATGAAGATGGCTTTGCAAGATGTAGATCCTTCTGAAGTGGATGCAATCGTTATGCATGCTCCCGGAACTATAAAAGGTGATTTAACCGAATATCGCGCAATTGAAAAAGTCTTTGGTTCGAATCTTCCTTTGCTAACTACCAATAAATGGAAAATAGGACACACTTTTGGCGCCTCTGGAATATTGAGTTTAGAATTGGCCGTGATGATGATGCAACACAATACCTTCATTGGAGTTCCTTTTGCAAAAGCACAAACTCAAACAAAACCTATCAAAAAAGTGTTGATAAATGCAGTTGGTTTTGGAGGAAATGCGGTTAGTGTTTTGTTGTCCCTCTAAAATAGTTCCTCTATAAAACTTCCAATTCCTTTACTTTTTCGTAAACCAAATTACTCTCAAAACCTCTACGGAGTAAATAATCACAAAATTTTTTTCTCTTTTTTAGCGAATTTGTTTCTCGTATGGATTCCCAATGTCTTTCGGCGAGCTTGTGAAATGTTGTGGCATATTCTTCTGCAGTAATTTCTTTTAAAGCAATATTAATTAATGTTTGGTTTATTCTTTTTGACTTCAGCTCGTTTACAATTCTGATTTTCCCCCATTGTTTGATACGGTGTTTGCCTCGGGCGAAACTGCAGGCAAAACGTTCTTCGTTTAGAAAATTATCAGCGATAAGTTTTACTAAAATTTGATCAATTTCATCAGAGTCCATTTTCATGGTTCGCAATTTAGCCACTACTTCTTCGTGACAGCGTTCTTGATAGGCGCAAAAATGTTCGATTTTTCTAATAGCTTCTTTGACGGAATAAACTGGATTCATTTATTATTTTTTAAAAGTTGGAAATTTAGGTAATTATTATTAGTTATAGAGGGATTTTATTATTGAAAATGAATGTAATGGATTCAAGACCACTTTTTACCTAATATTTTAGTTTATTGCGAAAATGAATGTGCAAATTGCTTAAAAACAGTATTTTAACAGATATAGATGCTTGTTATCGATTTAATTTTTGTATGTTTTTTATTATTATTTACTTAGAGTAACATATTTAAATGATTTCCCCCAAATCTTAAATGTTATGAAAATAAAATTACTACCTACGCTTTTATTAGTGTTGTCTCAAACTTTGGTGTATTCGCAAACTACTGGAGACTACCGATCTACAACTTCTGGCCCATGGAATAGTGTGGTAAGCTGGGAGTACTACAATGGAACTGCTTGGGTTACTCCTTTAACTACATCACCGCAAGGATATCCCGGTCAATATGCTGTCACGGCCGGGTCTGTTTTAATACAATCAGGTCATACCATTTCAGTTGGCTTGACGGGTATTTCAACTCAATTACTTGGTACTATAACAATTACTGGTACATTATATTTTTTAGGAGATACTAGCGGGGTCGTCAGTACAATTAAAACGCCTCTTATTGTCGTTACTCTGGGTGCCGGCTTAATATCAATGGTAAATAAAGTTACCTTGTACGTGCCGATCGATAATTCTGTTATCGAAACATCTAACGCAGGAATGAATGGTGGTAATTGCAGTAATAATCAGACTATCATTCTGGGATACACTACTCCTATAACTATTGATTGTTCAGGAAATTTAAAATTTGCCTATGTAGAAGCTGACGGAGGTACCCCTAATGCTGTGCCTACGTCAAATACTCCCGTTTGTCAAGGCAGTCCTATTAATTTATTTGGAAATTATGCTGGGCTTGGGCGAAATAATGCCATCACGTATTTATGGACAATTGTTGATCCTAATAATAATATAGTTACTGCAGGAGTTACGGCACGAAATCCAATTATCAATTCACCTATTGTTGGGAATTATAAGGCGACACTTAAATGTACGTCCACGTATAGCAGTAATTCCTATACTAATTCCGAAACCATTAATGTAGTAGTGAACCCCACACCAACAGTTCCTATAATAGGTGCGATAAAGCCAATTGATTGTAATTCAGCCGGTAGTGTCGTTCTCAGTGGTTTGCCATCAGGCACTTGGACAATTAATCCTGGAAACATTACGGGTTCCGGTTCTACAGGAACAGTAACTGGATTAATGGTTGGCAATTCCTATTCTTTTTCTGTGACGAATCAATTTGGTTGTGTTTCACCAGCAACAACCGGGAGTATTGTAATTACTGATAAATCGTCTTCTACATGGACTGGAAGTTGGAGCAACGGTATTCCTGATATCACCACCAATGTAATTATTGCAGCAGACTACGATACCAATTTGTTGCCTAATATTACTGCGTGTAGCTTAACGGTAAATTCTGGAAAAGTTCTTACTATTAGTGATCAAAAATTTGTAACTATTCAGAATAATTTAGTTGTTAATGGGACCTTAAATATCGCAAACCAAGGATCTTTAGTAATGATAAGTGATTCAGGCACGGTGATAAATAACGGGACCATGAGGGTAAATAAAACGACCACTCCTTTTGAAAAGTCGGACTATACGTATTGGTCAAGTCCAATTACGAGTACACCAATCTCTTATACTGCAGGGACTACGTTTGCAAACTGGCGAACTGATCATGCTTACTATTTTAATCCTGCTAATTTTTTAGATTCAGACGATGATGGTTTTGACGATAATCATGATGATTGGGTAAGGGCTAGCAATATGGATGTTCCAGGAAAGGGATACATCATCATGGGTCCAACTTGGTTAACTTCTTACCCTGCAGTAGAATCTGTAGTTTTTAATGCTAGTTCTACCGTAAATAAAGTAAACACAGGTAGTATAAATGTTCCAATACAATTAACTCCGGGAACAATTGCAGATGATGATTGGAATTTGGTAGGTAACCCGTATCCTTGCGCAATCGATGCAAATAAATTCATTAATGCAAATAGTGCAAACATTGACGGTACCTTATATTTTTGGACTCATAAGGCTAATCTAGGAGGTGGTGCAAATCTTGGTCCCGATGCATATAATTATTCTCAATCTGATTACGCGATATACAATTTGACAGGAGGCACGGCTACCGTTTCAACAATGGCAGCTAAAACGATTTCAACAACCGGAAGTTCAGATTCATCCGTAAATTCAGTACCGCTTGGATATATTGCGTCTTGCCAAGGTTTTTTTGTCGAGGCAAAAAATGGTAATGTTAATTTACTTTTTAATAACGATATGCGTGTCGGTTCTACAACACCAACATCGAACACACAATTTTTCAGAACGATGCCTGTTAAAGAAATAACCGAAGTCAAAGATCGGATTTGGCTAAATTTAGAGAATAAAGATGGGATGTTTAGTCAACAGCTCGTTGGGTATTTTAAGAATGCTACAAATGACTTTGATAATGGCTATGACGGGATGCTAAATGATGGGGGTAATTATGTTAATTTTTACTCTTTAATAGGTGATAGTGCCTACAAAATACAAGGGAGGGAAGCTTACAAAAGTAGTGATGAGGTCCGTCTTGGTTATTCTAGCGCCGTTGATGGGATTTTCAATATAAACATCGACTCTAAAGAGGGAGTGTTTAGCAGTATCAACAATGCTGTTTTGCTCGAAGATAAATTGACTGGCGTTATTCATAATCTGAAAGAATCTCCATATAGTTTTACCACCAAATCGGGAACATATGATGATCGTTTTGTATTGCGATATACAGATAAAACTCTAGAAACTAAAAGCTTTAAAAAACTCGAAAATACAGTTTTAGTGTATAATACAAATAAAGAAATAACAATAAACTCGCCAAATGAAATGATTTATAAAATTCAAGTTTATGATTTATTTGGAAGAGTACTATTTCAAAAAACAAATGTAAATAACAATGACTTTATTGTTCAAAATTTAGGGTTAACGCACCAAGTTCTGCTGATTAAAATTTTGCTTCATGATGGGCAAATCGTCGCAAATAAAATTGTTTATTAAAACAAATTTTAAAAGAATGCTTATTCAAAAAAGCGCCGTTTTGCAATATAATGACTTTTATAATTGTAATGTAGTTGTTTTTGAATCCATTGGATAATATGTGATGACATAAAATTTTTGGTGCTTAAAGATTACGTTTAAAATTTGATTGTGGGAATTAATGTTTTTCGGCAGATTTTCCATTCATAGAGTATTGCGTAAATAATGAAATTAACTTACAATAGTACCCAATCATCACTGTATAAATTTTCTAAAACATATGATTTTTTCTAAAAACAGGATTTGAAGTATATGATTGCTGCATTATAACTGAAATATGCGTACTTAATCGACTTAATTTGGCTGGCATCTTGGTTTTTTATATTTTTATTTGTAGGCTAAAACCTATATTAGATTCCTACGAGATAAATATGAAAATACTTTTACACAAATTTAATTATTTTGTTTTCACATTGATGTTTTTTTCTATTTCCGGAAATATGGATGCAGCCCAGGTCACCATTAACTCAGCGGTGATTTATAATGCAATTTATGCTGGAGATGATATTATAATTGCAAGTGGGGGTACTTTTACTATAAATAGTGACGCTCAATTAAATACAATTACAGTAAAGGGATCTGGCACTTTAATCGTTAATTCTCCTTATATATTAACAGTTGGTATCTCAACTAATGCTTTTTCAAACCAAGTAGTTGACTTCGCGAATAATAGTATTGTTACTATTAATGCTGGAGCTACGTTAATTGTTTATGGTCTATTGAACAACAGTAATAATAGTACTGGTATTTCATTTAATGGTACGGTTAAGATTTTTGGAAATGTAACTGGAGGGAATGGATCAACAATTGTTGGTACAGGGACGTTAGAAGCAACTGGTACAATTATAACAGACAATAGTGGTGCCATTTTTGGCTCAGATGGTAATTGTTCTACCGGACCATGTAGTGGAGGTAGTCTTTGTGGGTTTACAACGAGTATATCAAGTAATCAAACCGTTTGTTCAAATGTAACACCTTCTACATTATCTAGTACAACGAATGCAAGTTCCCCAGAGTATCAATGGCAATCATCAATAATTTCTGGCGGTGGATTTGCAGATATTAACGGAGCAACGAGTCCAACATATTCTTTCTCTGCCCCATTATCTCAAACTACTTATTATCGATTGAAAGTAAAAAGTACATGTACCGTAATTACTTCTCAAATTACAATCACTGTAAATTCTTTACCAGTTATTGCTTCACAACCGGTAAGTCAGTTAGATTGCGAGGGGGCTTCTGTTAGTTTTAATGTTGTAGCCTCTGGAGCAACGACTTATACTTGGAAGTACAAATTACCTGGAGGAAGTTTTGCAACTATGCCGGTTACCAATGTAACTTACCCTACAATTAGCAAAATTACAGTAGCAAAAGTGGGTAGTGCACAATTTCCTGATGGTACACAATTTCAAGTAATTGTTTTTAATGGCACATGTAGTGTTAGTTCGAGTATTGCGACTCTTTCTGTAAATGAAATAACAGGAATAACAGGTAGTCCATTAGTTACTCAATGTTATGGAACAAATTATGCTTTAACGGCTTCAGTTTCGGTTACTGCCATACCAAATGTTGTTTCTTATCAGTGGAAAAAATCTATTACGTCAGGTGTCTGGACAGTCGTAGATAATGTTGGAAAATACTCTGGAGCGACAACAGCCTCATTAAACATTACGGGAGGAACGCCTTCAGAATCTGCTGCATACCGTGTATACATCACTTTTAATAATTCAACGACTCAATGCTCGGTAGATAGTTCAACCAGAGAACGTCAAATCACTTTTCTCCCGCTGTTAACAGCCCCGACAATTACTTCAATAACGCAACCTAATTGTGTAACACCGACAGGAACAATTGATATTACAGTTCAAAGCGCAAGTGATATTTATAGTTTTGATAATGGCGGGACTTATCAATCAAGTAATACTAAATCAGGATTAGCGGCAGGAAATTACATTGTGCTAATAAAAAATATTGCGGGATGCATATCATCATCAACCGCAGTTAATTTATCTTCTGCGACAACAACTTGGAGTGGGTCTTGGTCAGATGGAGTACCAACCATTAATCAAAAAATTATTTTTAACAGTAGTTATAATTCAACTGGTGACCTTTCGAGTTGTTCATGCTATGTTTCGGGTGGTGCAAATGTAATTATTAATTCTGGTCATACGCTGACTGTCGCAAATGAAGTTACTGTTGCCAGTTCAGGGTCTTTAACTTTTGAGGATACCGCTAGTTTGGTACAGCTAAACAATGTCGCCAATGCAGACAATATTACTTACAAGCGATTAACTACGCCGATAAGTAAATTTGATTATACTTATTGGTCTTCGCCAGTTTCGCCACAAACATTATACAATGTTTCTTCGAATACAGCCGCAGACAAGTTTTTTTCTTTTGATGCAGTGGCCGATGCTTGGAAACAGGAAAGTTCAAGTACTGTTATGGGGAAAGGGATTGGTTATATCATTAGGGGACCGCAGAATTTTACGGCACCTTTACCTCCAGGTCCTTATCAAGCGTCTTTTAGTGGAGTGCCAAATAATGGAAATATAACAGTATCCATCATTCCCTCTGTCGAAGCATCTTATCTTTTAGGGAATCCATATCCTTCCGCTTTAGATGCCAATGCGTTTTTAATAGCAAATAGCGGGGTATTAGATGGGACTATTTATTTTTGGACGCATAATACACCTATTACTGGTAATTTGTATTCGCAGGGTGATTACGCTTCTTATAACCTTGTTGGTGGAGTTAAAACTAGTGCCGTAAATACAGGAGTTAATGTCGATGCTCCGTCGGGGAAAATTGGATCAGGGCAGGCATTTTTTGCAACTAGTATTGCCGCTGGAACTGTAGTATTCAATAATAATATGAGAGTAGGAGTAGGAGGTATTACGGGAAACAACTCGCAGTTTTTTAAATTTAGCGCAAAATCAAAAATGGCTGACTCCTTTGAAAAAAATAGAGTATGGCTAAATTTATACAATAATCAAGGTGTATTCAAACAAGCTTTGGTAGGCTATGTGGACGGAGCCACAAATGACTATGATAATGGATATGATGGAGAGACATTTGATGGGAATGAGTTTTTAGATTTTTATAGTATCAACCAAGATAAAAACCTGGTGATTCAAGGTAGATCTTTACCCTTTAATGAAACTGATGTTGTTTCTATCGGTTATAGATCTACTATTGTTGGTGATTTTACAATTGCGATTGATCAAACAGATGGGTTATTTGTAAATCAAGATGTATTTATTGAAGATAAAAACGCCAAGATTATTAAAAATTTAAAAGAAGGAGCTTATAATTTCAGTACTGAAGCAGGAACATTCAACGACCGTTTTGTGTTGCGTTATACCAATAAAACTTTAGGAACCAATAATTTTGATAAACTCGACAATACAGTTTTAGTCTCGAATAAAAATAAACAAATAAAGATAAACTCATCGGTCGAAATGATTAACAAAGTTCAAGTGTACGACTTATGGGGTAGATCCATTTATCAAAAAACGAACGTGAATACAAATGAATTCATCATTCTAAATTTAGCTTCTGCTCATCAAACTTTACTGGTTAAGATTCTATTGCAAAATGGACAGACGTTCACTGATAAAATTGCTTATTAAAAGACTTTAAAACATCAAATTATGCATTCCTTCATTTGTATGTGTCTTTTCGTTTTTTAGAATTTTTGTTATTCTCCACAAATTTTAAAATTAAAATCAATAAAAGATGTATTTAAACAGATATAAATGCATTTAAACGGTTTTATTTTGTTTTCTAGTTGTTTTTAGATGTTTTTGCAGATTAATGCCTACTAATTTTCTTTAACATCCCAAAAATTATGATAAAAAAACTACTCACTCCTTTTTTTCTAATTTTGTTTCAATTTGGGATTTCGGCACAAAAAGCCATTTATAAAGAATCATCAAAAAGTAATTCGTCTACGCTTTTAAATTCGTATTTAAAATTAGTACAATCATTTTCGGTTCGTAAATTAAATGAATTTAAAGTAATTTTTGTTTTAATAGCCCTATTTTCTTTCTCTTTAACTAATGCGGCTACAATAATAAGTGCAGGAAGTGGTTCTTGGTCAACGCCATCAACTTGGGTTGGAGGTGTTGTTCCTTTGGCTTCAGATAATGTAACTATTGGCGCTGGTCATGCCGTTACGGTTACAGTTTCTGCGAGTATTACTAATCTTAATTTAAGTACAACCACTAGTAAATTAATTATTAACAGCAGTCAGACATTTACCGTTATAGGAACTTTTGCAAATAGTGGAACTACCACTAATGGAGTTAACGGGCCTGGAACGATTTTGTTTACCGGCACAACTAGCTTTGGAATTTTAACACTAACTGGGGTGCCGCCTTCTATTATAATTGGTAATGGGTTCAGTACAAATACGATAACTGTTGGAGCAAATACAATAGTTACTGATGTGACCGTTAATGTAGGCGCAACATTGAGTACTATGAATAGGGTAATTTCGGTTAACGGTAATTTCATCAATAATGGAAAGGTCTCAGGAACAACGGCACAAGTAAATCTATCGACAGGTAATTTTAGTAATACCGGAACGTTTACACTTTCCACAGGTCAGGTAGCTGTTTCCACAGGGAATTTTAATAGTACCAGTTCATTTATATTTACTAATGCAGGTTTTTTAAAATTAGGAGGAAATTTCACTTATTCAGGAATTTTTACGCTATTCATAGCACAAGTTCAGTTTACAGGTTCTGCCAATCAATCGATTCAGGGATTTACCACCACAGGATTAGTAAGTATGCTAAAAATAGGTGGGACGGCTACTTTAACGGGAAATGTCAGCGCCGGTGGATTAACTATAAGTGGAGCTGGAGGGACTTTAGATTTAGTATCAGGGACGCATACCTTTAATGGAACTTGGACGAGAACCAATGGAACGCTTAATTGTGGTTCTAGTTTGTTAAGAATTGGAGCTAGCATAGCAGGTACTGGCGTTGGAACATTTAGCCCAGGTACTGGAACAGTAGAATATTATGGAGCTGCGCAAACGGCAGCTGTTGTAAACTATAATAATTTAATTATTTCTGGCACAAAAAACAAGACATTTTCAACGCCACCAACTGTAAATGGTACTCTCTATATGGCAGGTACTACTGCTGCAGTTATTGTTACCACAGGAGCTGTGACTTATGGAGCAAATGCGACATTACAATATAACAAAGCCGCAGCTTATGCAGCTACTTCAGAAGAATGGATTACTCCATTTGCTTCAACTGGCGGAGTGGTTATTGCTAATACAGGTATAATAACATTGAATGAGGCTAAAGTTTTTAATCCTACAGCGCCATTAACAATAGGTCTGAATGCTAAATTAAATACAAGTGGAAGTAATTGGGGCTTGACTTTTGGAGGTAATTTTATAAATAATGGAGGTATCCTCACCGCTAATGCTTCACCTATAACAATTACGGATGTTTTGGCAACTCAAAGTATTGGTGCTTTTAATACCGCAGGAACTGTCAGTATGACAAAAACTGCAGGTATTGCTACTTTAACAGGTAATGTAACGGGAGGTCTATTGACCATTAACGGATCTGTAGGTACATTAAATTTAGGAATAGGATTAACACATACTTTTTCAGGACTTGTCACACTTATTGCTGGAACACTGAATGCCGGTTCAAGCACTATCAACGCAAATCTAGTAGCTAACCCAGCGTGGACGAACACGGCAGGAGTATTTGTTCCCGGTACAGGAACAGTAAATTTTGGGGGAGCAGGAGCCCAGTTCCTTACAGGGACATTAGTTACATCCTTTAATAACTTAACCGTTTCCGCATCAGGGCTTAAATCTTTAACAAAAGTCCCTTTAGTTAATGGCACGCTCTCTATGGAGGGAACTGCTACGGTTTCTGCAGCGCCTACTTATGGACCTGCCGCTAAACTACAATACAATACAACTACACCTAGATTATCAAGCTTTGAATGGATTACTCCATTTACAGCAACTGGTGGGGTTCGTGTCATCAGTACAGGAACAATCACAGCTAATAGTGCTAAAATTTTTAATGCTTCAGTACCTCTCACTGTTGGAAATGGCACAAACGGAAGTTTAGATAATGGTGGTTTTTTACTATCTGGAGTAGGAACTTTTAGCCTTGCTAATGGAGGAACCTTAAATTTGAGTGGAACAAGTACTTTTCCCTCAGGTTTTGCAACAAATGCATTAGGCGCAACGAGTACGGTTAAGTATAGTGGTACAGGACAAACAGTCGCCATCCAAAATTATGGGAATCTTGCACTTAGTGGTATTGGCAATAAGACTTTTGCAGGGGCAACTGTTATTTCGGGTAATTTGTCTTTAGGTACTGGCACAGTATCGATTTTGTCTGGTGGGTCTGTTTCGACTTCCACAGCGCTTACTTTTATAGCAGTTTCTCAACCTTTAGGTTCTTATGGAGGAGCATTATCTTCAGCTAGCAATAAAAACGTGACTTACTTTGGCAACACAACAACTGGTGTGTTAAATGTTGGTGTAATTTGTGTTCCAGGCACATGGACTGGTCTTATTAGTTCTGATTGGAATGTTGCTAATAACTGGTGTGGACTAAGCATTCCAAACGCTACGACTGATGTAATTATACCAGCCGCACCTACTAGAAAGCCAATAATAACTCTTGCCGATGCTTTGTGTCAAACTATCACTATTGATAATGGGGCGTCTTTAAGCTTTTTAGCTAATTTTACACTAGCTGTAAGCGGGAACTGGATTAACAATGGGATTTTTACAGCAGGTATTGGTACAGTAAATTTTACAGGGACTGCAGATCAATCAATTGGAGGTTTGTCAACCAATACATTCAATAATCTTAGTAACTCCAATGTTCTTTCTACTCTTTATACAACAAAGGATATAATAGTAAATGGCATACTCAATAACAGTTCTGCCACTTCTGTATTTGACCTCTCCACTTTTGCATTGACAGGAGGAGCTGCTTTTACTAATTCAGGTTCAGGACAAATTATATCATCGAACCTTTCAACTAATCCAATTCCTTCAGGTAAAATTTGGACCAATACCATCAATTATGCTAGTTCAACAAGAGGACAAACCATCGTAGGTGGAATTTATAATGCCATTCCTTCTCTGCAACTCAATAATATTTCTGGGACCCAAACCGCTTCCGGCCATATAACAGTTGGCAATCAATTGAATATAGATAATGGAGGTGCTCCTATTTTTAATATGAATGGATTTAATCTAGCTGCGGGGATTTTAAATATGACGCCCACAAATGCGGTATTGGACATGCAATCAGGAAATTTACTATATGATAATAGTGTATTATCTGCATCTACTATGAATGGAACAGTACGCTTTTCTGGTGCAACAAACGGACTTTATGTTCCTACAGGTACGGTTGACTATTATGGTGCAGCGCAAACAGTTGCTGGGGGTGATTATAATAATCTTTTGTTCTCGGGCCTTGGAGGTAGTTATAGTATTGCTAACGATATAAATGTTACCAAACTTACGGTGACTAATGGTGCTGTTACAGTAAAAGATGGTGTTGTAACTACAGCAGATGATGTAATCACTGTAACGGTTCCTGGAAGCCTTACGTTCGAAAACAGTGCCAGTTTAGTGCAAACAACTTATACGGGAGCAAATACGGGAAATATAACCTACAAAAGACTAACTAATACCGCTATCCTTAATAGTGATTCTGTCTTTTGGTCTTCACCAGTTACAGTTTCGGGCTTTTCAGGCCCAAAATTATCTGATGTATCCCCTAATACAAATCTTTTTTACTCTTTTGATACCACAGAAAATTGGAAACAAGAATCACCAACAAAGCTAATGGACATAGGTGTGGGCTATAGTATTCTTGGACCTAAAAGTAATTCGGCGCCAAGTCTCTTCCAGGCCTCATTTATCGGGACGCCAAATAATGGATCTTATCCTATCGCAATTACAGGTGTACCACCTTTACCTGTAACTGATCCAAATGCAGGAAAATTATATCTTCTAGGGAACCCTTATCCATCTGCCATTGATGCAGATTTGTTTTTAGCTGCAAATACCATTTTAGATGGAACTCTTTACTTTTGGACCCATAGTCCCGCTATTGCTAATAATATTTATACGGATGCTGATTATGCGTCGTATAACACGACTGGATCAGTTGGAATTGGGCCAATAGGTGCTGTTCCTTCTGGTATAATTGCGGCAGGGCAAGGTTTTTTTGCAACAGCAATTGATAATGGGACAGTTCGATTCACTAATGATATGCGAGTGTTTGGGACAGGGCCAGATGGGACATTAAATAACTCTCAGTTTTTTAAACTTAACAATACCAAAGCAAAAACATCCATTGATATGGAGAAAAATCGGATTTGGTTGGATTTTTTCAATGAGCAAGGCGCTTTTAAGCAAGCTTTAATTGGCTATATTTCTGATGCCACAAATAATTATGATAACAATTTTGATGGTGAAAGTTTTGATGGTAATAAGTATGTCGATTTTTATAGTATCAACCAAGATAAAAACTTAGTGATTCAAGGTAGGGCTTTGCCATTTGATGAAACAGATGCGGTTCCTTTAGGTTATCGCACTATTATTGATGGAGATTTTACCATAAGAATTAGTCAAGCTGATGGTTTTCTTTACGATCAGGCTGTTTTTATTGAAGATAAATTAAATAATACCCTTTTTGATTTGAAAAGCGGAGACTACACTTTTTCTACCGTTGCAGGAACATTCAACGACCGTTTTGTATTGCGTTACACCAATAAAACTTTAGGAACGAATAATTTTGACAAACTGGATAACCAAATTGTTATTTCGAAAGATAAAAATGAATTAAAAATAAAATCAGAACTGGAAACAATAAAACGAATCACTGTTTTTGATATTCTGGGTAGAAAAATATTTGAGAAAGATGTTATAAATAGTAATGAGTTTCATACCTCAAGTATTGCTTTGAATAATCAAACAGTAGTAGTAAAAGTAACTTTGAACAATGGTAAGGTGATTTCAAAAAAAGTTATTTATTAAAAATAATTGAAAATTTAATAATGCATTAAAAAATCCCATTTTGTTTATAACAGGATGGGATTTTTTAGTGTTTAATGATATTTATAAAAGTAGATAAACTCTTAAGAAAGATTCTTATTGGTTGTAATTAAAGCTTTTTCATTTTTGTAATCAATCCATTCTTGTCCTTTTCTTTTTTTCATGAAATTATCAAAGTGTCGCATAATAAACACATTATAAGCGGCCTTTGACAGTTTAACAATGCTTCTTGGAAAAGCCCTTAAACTCATAGAAAAACCAGGAGTAAGGTATTTCATGTAATGCCAATAGCCTTCCGGCATATAAAGCATTTCTCCGTGTTTTAACTCAGTAACATATCCTTGGGATTGCTTTAGAGCGGGAAATTTATCGAAGTCAGGATTGTCAAAATCGATGTCTTCTCTTGAAATTAAAGAGAATGGAACTTTATATAAATAAGGTGTTTGATCTGGTGCAAATAAAACACATCTCTTTTTTCCATTGAATTGAAAATGTAGAATATTAGAATAATCAATATCATAATGCATGAAAACTCTTGAATTTTCGCCTCCAAAGAACAACATTGGCAGCTGTTTGACAAGTTTTAATCCAAGTTCCGGCCATTTGAAGTCTTTTTTTAATAAAGGAACTTCTTTCATTAAATTATATAGAAAAATTCGAAAATTTGTCGGTTTAGACTTGAGAAGGTCAATGTAATCTGCCATTTTCATATTGGCATGCGCTTCATTGAATCCATCTTTGAAGGAAACGGGACGGTCATCATATAACGGGACTGTTTTATCCCCAGCCATTTTTTTAATATAATCTAAATTCCATTTTTCGTAAGCAGGCCAATCAGATGTTAACTGCTCTACCACAACAGGTTTTTGTTTTTTGACGAAATTGGTGTAGAAATCTTTTTTTGAAATAGTTTTAACACGTTCAATTTCTTTCAGTTGTAATGGCATAATAAAAATTATATGTATTAAAAAAAAATTGCTCCCAGTATTTAAACTGGGAGCAAAGTTAATAAAGCTTTACGTTAATGTAAAGAAATATTCAGGAATAGTTTTTATAATGACTTTCCTTTTATTGATGCTTCCACATTTCTTTCTATTTCATGCCCTGGTCTTGACCATTTTGGTTTTTCGCCAAGTGGTGCAAATTGTGAATCTGCCGCTTCGATTGTTTGCGGTTGAGAAACCTTTGTAAATGCTTTTTGAGGATTTAAACCTAGCATTTCAAACATTTTCATGTCTTCATTTACATCAGGATTTGGGGTAGTTAATAATTTATCTCCAGCAAAAATTGAATTGGCACCAGCAAAGAAACACATCGCTTGACCTTCACGGCTCATATTCATTCTTCCAGCTGATAATCGTACTTGCGTTTCGGGCATGATAATTCGGGTAGTCGCTACCATTCGAATCATTTCCCAAATTTCCACTGGTTTTTCTTCTTCCATTGGGGTTCCTTCTACGGCAACCAAAGCATTAATTGGTACTGATTCCGGTTGCGGGTTTAATGTAGAAAGTGCCACTAGCATTCCTGCTCTGTCTTCGATGCTTTCTCCCATCCCAATAATTCCTCCACTACAAACCGTAACATTCGTTTTACGAACATTCTCAATAGTTTGTAGACGGTCTTCAAATCCACGTGTTGAGATTACTTCTTTATAATATTCTTCTGAAGTGTCTAAATTGTGATTATAAGCGTATAAACCAGCTTCTGCCAAACGGTGAGCTTGGTTTTCGGTAATCATTCCAAGCGTGCAACACACTTCCATGTCCAGTTTGTTGATTGTACGAACCATCTCAAGGACTTGATCAAATTCAGGTCCGTCTTTTACATTTCTCCAAGCCGCTCCCATGCATACACGTGATGAACCACTTGATTTCGCGCGCAAAGCCTGAGCTTTTACTTGACTCACAGACATTAGGTCATTCCCTTCAACTGAAGTATGATATCGTGCTGCTTGCGGACAATAGCCACAATCTTCCGGGCATCCTCCAGTTTTTATAGATAATAAGGTAGATACTTGAACTACATTAGGATCATGATGTTCCCTGTGTATAGAAGCTGCTTCAAAAAGCAAATCCATCATAGGTTTCTTATATATTGCGATAATTTCGTCTTTCGTCCAGTTGTGTTTTGTAATGCTCATTGATACAAATTTTTTAATGCGCCAAAAGTAGTTAAATTGTTCCAAGAATCAATTTAATAGTTTTTAAAAGACAATGTAAAATAATTTTATAAGAGGAAATTAGTCAGTTGAAAGCTTATTGTTCCAGTATAACATTAATAACATGGTGACAATTACTGACGATGCCATTCCTTCAAAAAGCAAGCAAATGGAATATGTAGTTACCGATGGGTTTCCTCCAAACAAAAAAGTTTTTGAAAGTGATTGAACATAGGCATCACCTCCTTTTGAGTAGCTATAAATAATTAATGCCAAAATGCTTAAAAACACGCCGACAAGAGAAGTCTTCATAGCCGATACAGCGTTAGCAACAAATTCTTTTTTGCCTTCAACAATATTCATTTCGATGGTTTTGTTGACACCGTAAAAAATGAAGACAACGTTTAACAAACGTAGATAAAACAAATTAGCGAGTCCTAAAACGTTCATTAGTAAAAAAAAGATTCCAATTCCAATAAAAATAATGCTTCCGTTTAATACTTCTTTTGGTAGTTTCATAGATGGTGCTTTTTTTATTTTATGAAGAAAATTTTCAAGAAAATAACGTCTTGTTTTTTTAAAGTGACCAAAAAGACAAGAATTTTATATTTAAATTTTATGTTTATCAGAAGAGTATTTGGTCTCCCAGATTAACAGCAAAATAAAGGTAACAATTACCGCAGATACGATTCCTTCAAAAAATAAAGAAATAGAATACGTCATAACGGACGGGTTACCACCAAATAAAAAAGTCTTAGATAAGGATTGCACATAGGCGTCGCCACCTTTTGCATAACTATAGCCAATGAGTCCAAGGATGCTTAAAAAAACTCCGGATAGAGAGGTGAGAAGTGCTGCAACACCATTGGAAACCAAAGCTATTTCACCTTCCATAAAATTGGATTGTAAAGTCCTATTGGTACCATAAATAACAAATAAAACATTAAATAATCGTAAGAAAATCAGATCTGCTAAACCCAAAAGCTCCATTAATAAAAAATAAGCTCCGATTCCGATGAAGATAATTAAGCCATTGGAAATTTCTTTTGGTAGTTTCATATGATTAGATTTTAAGCAATTAAAAAAATATCTGTATGATAAACATCACATTATGTCAAATTTACAGAAAATATAGTAATATTTCGTAAAATGTGTTAAAAGAATTTTCACTAAAATTATAGCTGGTTCAAATAAGTGTTTGCGGTTGTTGCATCTTTTTGCAATTGTTCTCGTAAAAGAGAAACAGATTCAAATTTTTGTTCTGAACGAATTCTTTTTAAAATAGAAACGGTGATTTCTTGACCATACAAATCTTCATTAAAGTCAAAATAATTGACTTCTATCGTTTGATTTTGACCATTAACAGTGGGATTGAAACCAATGTTCATCATTCCGAAAACAGTTTTATTATTGATTAGGCTTTTCACAATATAAACTCCATTTTGTGGAATAAGTTTGTAATCTTCTTCAACTTTTAAGTTGGCAGTTGGAAAACCTATCGTTCTGCCTAATTGTTTTCCTTTAACAATGATTCCGGTCAAGAAATACTCATATCCTAAATATTCATTTGCCAAAACCATGTCTCCTTGTAATAATGCCTTTCTAATCTTGGTCGAACTTACGGAAATCTCATTTATTTCCTGAACTGATATTTGTTCCACTTCGAAACCATATTGTTCTCCAAAAGCGATCAAATCTTGAATATCTGCAGTGCGATTTCTTCCAAAACGATGGTCATGACCAATAATTATTTTTTGAATGTGAAATCGATCAACTAAAATAGTACTGACAAATTCCTCTGCTGTCAGTCTGGAAAATTGTTCGTCAAAAGGATGGATAACAAGGTTCTCAATTCCAATTTGGTTTAACAAATCTATTTTTTCGTCAATGGTGTTGAGTAATTTTATATCGGAATGTTCCTGTAAAACCATTCTGGGATGAGGAAAGAAAGTAAGAACCAGACTTTCATAAGTACCGTTTTGTGATTTTTGAATTATTTTTTCCAGAATTTTTCTATGCCCAATATGAACTCCATCAAAAGTTCCTAAAGTTAAGATTGTTTTTTTTGTGGAAGCGAAATCGTTTATGGAATGAAAAATCTTCAAAGCAATTGTTTTTATAATGCTGCAAATTTATACTATCTATTTTAAATGCAACCGCTAATGGAATTGATTTTCGATAGAATTTGGCATAGAATTTTCAAAAAAGTCTTTAAAAACAAAAAATCATCGGTTCGAATGTATTAATTCTTTTAAATTATTAAGCTTTGGACTAATACATTAACATAAATGGTTTAATTTTGACGTTTAAATATTTTTTGGCCATGAAAAAAACTATACTATTACTGATGATTGTAGTTGTTAGTTCAACAATCCACGCTCAAAACGACTCTCCTTGG
The DNA here is from genome assembly GCF_015752245.1 of Flavobacterium sp. CG_9.10. Classification (NCBI taxonomy): domain Bacteria; kingdom Pseudomonadati; phylum Bacteroidota; class Flavobacteriia; order Flavobacteriales; family Flavobacteriaceae; genus Flavobacterium; species Flavobacterium sp. CG_9.10. Next base: position 46,248 of record NZ_JADOVD010000008.1, on the reverse strand, counting down.
AAAAAAGTGGACCAGAACAAGCTGTCCATCTCAAATCGAAATGGTGTTAAGCCAAATCTCGATAATAAATTGTTATTTTCTTTAGATGAGGTGGCGATGAAGCAGTCATTGCTTCCGTTGCAGGATAAAATAGCGAAAGGAAATAGAATTACGATACTAATTCCGAACAAAAAAGGAGTCTTAGAACAGTTCTTAGTGTGGGAATCTTCTAATTTTGCACCAGAATTGCAAGCTAAATATCCCGATATTAGAGCGTATGCGGGAGTTGGTATCACAGACAAAAAAGCCTCGATAAATTTTAGTTTCTCTCCAAATGGGATTCAAACCATGGTTTTAAGAGCTGATGAAGGTTCTGAATTTATAGAACCATATCCTGAGAACAAGAGTATGTATGTGCTTTTTTATTCTAAAAACAGAAATAGAGGAGATTTGCCTTTTAGTTGTACAACTGAAGATAAGGCTTTGAGCAAGGAACTGCTAAATAAAGCGAGCGAAATATCAGCAAATAATAGAGTTTTTAAAACCTTAAGACTTGCTTTGTCCTGCACTGGAGAATATGCTACTTATTTTGGAGGAACCGTCTCAGGGGCTTTGGCTGGTATGAATAAAACCATGACTAGAGTAAATGCAATCTTAAATAAAGACTTAGCTGTAAAATTAGAAATCATTTCCAATAATGCTTCCATAATGTATACAAATGCAATTACAGATCCATATTCTGATTCAACAGCAGGTGTTGGAGGGGCCTGGAATCAAGAATTGCAAGATAATTTAAGCAACGTTATAGGCAATGGTGGATACGATATAGGTCATTTATTTGGCGCAGCAGGTGGGGGCGGTAACGCGGGTTGTATTGGTTGCGTTTGTGTTAATCCTTCATTGGACGTACCCTTAGGGAAAGGAAGTGCTTTTACCTCACCCAGTGATTCAAAACCGGAAGGAGATACCTTTGATATTGATTTTGTAGCTCATGAAATGGGACATCAATTAGGTGCAAATCATACTTTTTCATATAGTATTGAAGACACTGGGGTAAGTGTAGAACCAGGAAGTGGATCTACTATTATGGGTTATGCCGGAATTACCACTGATTATGATGTTCAACCTAATTCAGATGATTATTTTGCATATGCCAGTATTAATCAAATCCAGACGAATCTTTTAACCAAAACATGTCCAGTAAGTACAATAACGACAAATAGTCCTCCTGTTATTGATGCAGGCCTTGATTGGACAATTCCTTATGGCACTCCATTTATTTTAAAAGGTACTGGGTCTGACATTAATGGTGATGTATTGACTTATTGCTGGGAAGAAAATGATTCTGCTACTACGCAAAGCGGAGCGAACAGTACAGCAATACCCACTAAACCTAACGGTCCATTATTTAGATCAATCTTGCCTAGCAGTTCTAAAATTAGATACATGCCTGCCTACAGTTCCGTATTGTCTAATAAATTAACCACAATATGGGAATCGGTTGCTACAGTAGCAAGAACATTGCATTTTACTTTGACCGGGAGAGATAATGCTGCAGAAGGCAATGCACAAACCAATACCGATGAAATGATCGTAAATGTTAGTGGAACGGTAGGTCCATTTGCCGTTACTTCACAAAACACCGATAATTTAAGTTGGTTTCAAGGTACCTCACAAACGGTAACTTGGAGTGTAAATGGTTCAGCTGCTTTGACCGGATCTTCTACGGTAAATATCAAACTTTCTACTGATGGTGGTTTGACTTTTCCAACTACTTTGGCTGGGGCCACGCCCAATGATGGTTCTCAAACTATCACCGTGCCAAATTTTATTGCTAAAAATTGTAGAATTTTGATTGAGCCAACGGGGAATATATTTTATGCTTTAAACAGCAAAGCTTTTGCTATTGGATATTCGGTAACTTCTTCTTGTAATACATATACTTTCAATGCTCCTTTTGCAATACCGGAATCTGCAAGTTACACAACAAGAGCGATTACTGTTCCTGCTTCCACGGGCGCAATAGCTAACGTAAGTTTGGCTGTTGGTTTTACTCACTCCTATTTGTCAGATGTACAAATTGATGTTGTCGGCCCACAAGGTCCAACCGTAAAATTGTTTGAAAGAAGTTGTGGAACCACTAGTAATACATTACTATTGAATTATGATGATCAAGGAAACGCACTTTCTTGTAGCGAAACTGCAGTTCAAAATGTAACTCCCTACGAGCCTTTAGCAGTTTTTAATGGACAAAACCCCGCGGGAGTTTGGACTTTCAGAATTCGTGATGCGTTCAAAGGGGATGTCGGAACCTTAAATTCAGCATCGATAACTATTTGCACGCAAACCTATACGCTTGCGGCGCCTGAATTTGAAATCAATGATTTTGTTTTATATCCAAATCCCAACAAAGGAAATTTTAATGTACAGTTTACAAGTAAATCTTCTACTGGAATAAAAGTCCTTGTTAATGATTTGTTGGGCAGAAAAATATTTGAAAAAGAGTTTGAAAACAACGCTAATTTCAATGAAAATATTCAATTAAAAAATGCGCAAGCGGGTATTTATTTATTGACAGTTGTGGATGGAGAACGAAAACAAATTAAGAAAATAGTGGTCGAATAAATAAAAAACAGTACATAACCAAAAAGGGAAACATGAGTTCATGTTTCCCTTTTTTTATTTCCCGTTAAATGCCGTCATGGTATTTTCTAATCCGGCAGTCCCGAAAGATTTTATAATCTCCGAAGCTACTTCCAGTCTTTCCGGAAGTGCAGTTTTTTCAGCATCATCCCACTCTCCAAGTACGTAATCGATTTGTTTTCCTTTTTTGAATTCGTCGCTAATTCCAAAACGAAATCGAGCATAGTTTTGAGTATTTAAAACCAAATTGATATTTTTGAGTCCGTTGTGACCGCCGTCGCTTCCTTTAGATCTAATGCGAATACTTCCAAAAGAAAGATTCAAATCATCGGCAATGATTAAGATGTTTTCCAGCGGAATTTTCTCTTTCTCCATCCAATATTGTACCGCTTTACCGCTCAAATTCATATAAGTGTTGGGTTTGAGAAGTAGAAGTGTTCTGCCTTTAAACTTATATTCGGCAAGGGAACCCAGTTTTACGGTTTCGAAAGTGACTCCTTCCTTTCGGGCTAGGAAATCGACTACTTTAAACCCGATGTTGTGTCGGGTGTTTACATATTCGGCACCAATGTTGCCGAGTCCAACTATTAAAAATTTATTACTCACGTTTTTTATATTGTTTTTTTGGTGTTCGTGAACCTCCGGTTTCATATAATCTGTATTGTCTTCTATTTTCTTTGATGAAAACAGGTTGTATATCCATTTTATCATGCTGCAAAAGTAAACTTAATTAGATAATTAGTCAATTAGATAATTTGGTATTAGTGAAATATTTTATGTTTTTGCCTAAAATGTATTTCTTCCTTGTTTTTCATAAAAGGTTTTGGTTTTTTAATCTTTGTCAAAGTTCGAAACTTTGACAAAGATGCCTTTTTTTGTGTCGCTACGATATTTGAAATTGTCTTGACCAAACTAAATGTTCTAAACTAGCCGCGATTGAAATGGAAATCCTTTTTATCTCGTTGTCAAAACGAGATGAAAAGATTGCAATGGAAAGCGGGACAACTGCTGTGGTAAAACGAGGGTTTGTGCTCCTAATTATTAAGGATGGGAAATAAATTCAAGAATGCGAAACGAGTTCAAGAATGGGGAAAAATCCCGATTGCTTTCGGGACAGATTAAATAAAAAAAGCACCAGTTTTACAACTGATGCTTTTAAATTTGATGGAAAAAAGATTATTTTTTCTTTCCTTTTACTGGAGCTTTCGCTGCTTTGGCTGCTTCTTGAGCTGCTTTCATAGCGGCACGAGAGATTCTTACTTGAGCAACAACAGTGTTGTCAGGGTGAATCAATTTGTAATTGTCGTTTGCTAATTTAGTAACGTACAATTTGTTCCCCATTTCAAGTGGAGTAATGTCAGCTTCAATAAAATCTGGAAGATTTTTTGGTAAAGCTTTTACTTTAAGTTTACGAGTGTTCAAACGTAAAACACCACCTGCAAGAACACCTTTAGAGGTTCCAACAACTTTAACAGGAACTTCCATAGTGATTTCTTTGTCATCAAATAATTGAAAGAAGTCAATGTGTAAAATCTTGTCAGACACCGGGTGAACCTGGATGTCTTGTAAAATTGCGTTAAATGATTTTCCTTTTCCAAGATCGATCTCAACTGTGTGAGCGTTTGGAGTGTAAACCAAGTTTTTGAAAGCCATAACTTCTGCTGAGAAATGAACTGCCTGATTTCCTCCGTATAATACGCAAGGAACCAATCCAGCATTACGTAGGGCTTTAGTCGCAACTTTACCCACGCTTTCTCTTTCTGATCCTTTAATTGTAATCGATTTCATTGTAAAAAAAATATAGTTATTAAATAATATTACTTGTTAATTGCTTTAAGCGTTAGGACATGAAGGCTTTCGACTTTATGACTTACAACTTTAAGACTTGTGTATTACATTATAAACTTCCCACTAATGGAATTGTTGTGGTGTACCATGTGCATAACTTCTGCAAAAAGTGGTGCACAACTCAACACTCTTATTTTGTTTGATTCTTTCTTCAACGGAATAGAATCGGTAACTATTAATTCTAATAATTTAGAATTCTCTATTTTTTCGTAGGCATCTCCTGATAAAATAGCGTGGGTGCAAATTGCTCTTACGCTCAATGCTCCTTTTTCGATCATTAAATCAGCGGCTTTCGCCAAAGTTCCTCCGGTATCAATCATGTCATCTACTAATATCACGTTTTTACCTCTTACCTCACCAATCAATTCCATGGTGTCAATAATATTGGCTTCTTTTCTTTGTTTGTAACAAATAACCACATCAGATTCCAAAAATTTAGAATAGGCATACGCTCTTTTGGAACCACCCATATCTGGAGAAGCAATCGTTAAATTATCTAATCCTAAACTTTTTACATAAGGTAAAAAGATAGTCGATGCAAAAAGATGATCTACTGGTTTTTCAAAGAAGCCTTGAATTTGATCTGCGTGCAAATCCATTGTCATTACTCTAGTAGCTCCAGCAGCGTCCAATAAATTAGCTACTAATTTTGCTCCTATCGGCACTCTTGGCTTGTCTTTTCTATCTTGTCGCGCCCAACCAAAGTAAGGTATTACTGCAGTTATGTGTCGAGCCGAAGCGCGTTTTGCTGCATCAATCATAAGTAACAATTCCATCAAATTATCTGCGGTAGGAAAAGTTGAACAAACAATAAAAACCCGTAATCCTCTGATTGACTCTTCATAAGAAGGTTGAAATTCACCGTCGCTGTATTTCGACATGCTTATTTTCCCTAATGGAATTCCGTATTGTTCCGCTATTTTTTCAGCAAGATATACACTTTGTGAACAAGCAAAAATTTTAGCTTCTGGTTCTAGGTGTGACATTTAATTTGTTGTTTTGTAGTTAGTTGTGTGTTGTGTTTTTAACGAGGTGCAAATTTATAAAATTTATTCAACTCTGAAAGGAAAAAATTAAGTATTTTTAGTTGAACATTTAATATTATTTTTTACATTTGCACCGTGTTAAAGGAATTGATGGTTGATTTAAACACAATCACATCTTTTATTGCGTTGAAATAACTGTCGTTATTTCATGTCTGCTAAGCCCGGATGGCGGAATTGGTAGACGCGCTGGTCTCAAACACCTGTGGGAAACCGTGCCGGTTCGACTCCGGCTCCGGGTACAAAAACCGCTTCGAAAGAAGCGGTTTTTTTTGGTTTAACATAAATCGTATTGGTTGATTCTATTGCTTTAATAGCTATTAATTTCTTGATTTTAAAAAAGCAGAGCCACTAATTTTTATTAGTGGCTCTGCTTTTGTGGATTGTATTTATAAATGCGAATAACTTAAAGGTATGTTTTCTTTGCGTTTATTATTGGATATGTGTTAATCAACATTCGCAATGCTTTCTCGTTTCCAAGTTTTTACGGAAGCAATTTGGCTTTTGGAATAATCTACTTCGCTTAAATTGTTATCATTCCAAAAAAACCATTTCCCAGTTTTAATTCCTTTATCATAAAACCCCGATGATTTTTTACTTCCATCCTCATTGTAAGAAACCCAAAATCCTTCTAGTTTTCCGTTTTCAAAGAAACCTTCTTGTTGCATTTGACCATTTTCATAAAAATAAGTCGCTTTTACTTTTTTACCGAAAGGTTCAAGAACTGGTTTTGATTCTTGAGCAAATAGTATTCCTGTGAATAATATTGCAACTAAAATTACATAATTTTTCATATCGTTAGTTTTTAATGTTTTACATATTTATTCTTCAAAATTATAAAATATTTTACAATTACAACACATTTACATAACAATTTAATAACATTGAATAAAAACTTAACATTGGAAAGAAACGGAAACTATATATATGTACTAAATATTTACTATTCTCAATTCATTATTCATAATTAGTCTTAAATTTGCACCCGCCCCCAAAGGGCTAAATAATCTAAAATTTGGATCATGTATAGAAGTCATAACTGTGGCGAATTGAATGCCTCACATATTAATACAGAAGTTACACTTGCCGGTTGGGTTCAGAAATCTCGCGATAAGGGATTTATGAATTGGGTCGATTTACGTGATCGATATGGAATTACACAATTAATATTTGACGAAGGGCGTTCAAAAAAAGAAGTATTTGAATTAGCAAAAACTTTGGGTCGTGAATTCGTTATTCAGGTAAAAGGAACTGTTATTGAGCGTGAAGCCAAAAACAAAAACATGGCCACGGGTGATATCGAAATTTTAGTTACTGAATTGAATATTCTTAATGCATCGCTTACGCCTCCTTTTACAATTGAGGACGAGACCGATGGTGGTGAAGATATCAGAATGAAATACCGTTACCTTGACATTAGAAGAAATCCTGTAAAAAACAGTTTGCTTTTTCGTCACAAAGTAGCTATGGAAGTTAGAAAATATCTTTCGGATTTAGATTTTTGTGAAGTGGAAACGCCTTACTTGATAAAATCTACTCCGGAAGGAGCCAGAGATTTTGTTGTTCCTTCTCGAATGAATGAAGGACAGTTTTATGCTTTACCGCAATCACCACAAACTTTCAAACAATTATTGATGGTAGGTGGAATGGATAAATATTTCCAAATCGTGAAATGTTTCCGTGATGAAGATTTACGTGCAGACAGACAGCCTGAATTCACACAAATCGATTGTGAAATGGCTTTCGTGGAACAAGAAGATATATTAAATATTTTTGAAGGCTTGACAAGACATTTACTAAAAGAAATAAAAGGTATCGAATTAGATAAATTCCCAAGAATGACCTATGAGCATGCGATGAAAACATACGGTAATGACAAACCAGATATTCGTTTCGGAATGGAATTCGGAGAGTTGAATGAAGTAGCAAAAAGCAAAGATTTCCCTGTATTTAATGCGGCTGAATTAGTGGTGGGAATTGCTGTTCCAGGAGTTGGTAACTACACTCGTAAAGAAATAGATGGATTAATTGACTGGGTTAAGCGTCCTCAAGTGGGTGCATCAGGAATGGTGTACGTGAAATGTAATGAAGACGGGACCTATAAATCATCCGTAGATAAATTTTACGACCAGGCTGATTTAAGCAATTGGGCAAAAACAACTGGAGCTTTGCCGGGAGATATGATTTTTGTTCTTTCGGGACCGGCTGACAAAACCCGTTCTCAGTTAAGTGCTTTGCGTATGGAAGTGGCGACACGATTAGGTTTGAGAAAACCAACGGAATTTGCACCACTTTGGGTTGTTGATTTTCCGTTATTGGAATTTGATGAAGAAAGTGGTCGTTATCATGCGATGCATCATCCTTTTACTTCTCCAAAACCAGAAGACATGCATTTATTGGAGACTGATCCAGGAAAAGTTCGGGCCAATGCCTACGATATGGTTTTGAATGGTAATGAAATTGGTGGTGGTTCTATTCGTATTCACGATAAAGCAACACAACAATTGATGTTTAAATATTTAGGTTTCACCGAAGAGGGAGCTAAAGCACAATTTGGATTCCTGATGGATGCTTTCCAGTTTGGTGCGCCACCACATGGAGGATTAGCTTTTGGATTGGATAGATTGGTAGCTATTCTTGGGGGACAAGAGACTATTCGTGATTTTATTGCTTTTCCAAAAAATAATTCCGGAAGAGATGTAATGATTGACGCGCCATCAATAATTGATGAATCACAATTAAATGAGCTGCATATTAAATTAGACATTCTGTAGTTTGTCGATAAAATTTGTTAGAAAACGTTGAATATCAATATTTTTACAAAAAAAAAATAGAATAGTATCTTTCGTATTACATTAAAGATTACATTTGCTCCATTATAAATTATTATTACTATTACAATGCGTACAGGTACAGTTAAATTTTTCAATGAATCTAAAGGTTACGGATTCATTACAGACGAAGAAACAGGAAAAGACATTTTTGTTCATGCATCAGGAATCAACGCGGAAGAATTGCGCGAAGGTGACAGAGTTAGCTATGAAGAAGAAGAAGGAAGAAAAGGAAAAGTTGCTGCGAAAGTAGCAGTTATCTAAGCAGAAAAATTTATTTTTTTGTTAAGAATGTTTAAAACGTTTCGATTTATTTCGAAACGTTTTTTTTATTTTTACTAGTTTGGGAAGTAGCTGAGGAGAATTTAACAACAAATTGCCTTATTTATAATCAATAAAAATTAGTTAACAATTGTATTTTCGTTTAAACTAAAAATTGTTTTAAACTTGTGTTTTAAATACTTGAAACCTATCTTTGTGGCTTATTCTCATTCATAAATATACGTAATATGCAATCCGATCAATTTAATTATATCCCAATTTTAATGCAGTTCATTTTGGCTGTGGGATTTGTAGTTGGTACAATTATAGTTTCTGGAAAATTAGGTCCTAAAAGATCGTCGGAAATCAAAGATAAAAACTTCGAATGCGGTATAGAATCTGTTGGAAACGCTAGAATTCCATTTTCAGTAAAATATTTTCTTGTAGCTATATTATTTGTTTTGTTCGATGTTGAGGTAATCTTTCTTTATCCTTGGGCAATCAATTTCAAGGAGTTAGGAATGGAAGGAATGGTTAAGATGGTGATTTTTATGCTATTGCTTTTGGTAGGTTTTTTCTACATTATCAAAAAGAAAGCCTTAGAGTGGGAATAAAAGGATTTACGATTTGAGATTTATGATTTACGATTTCTCAAATTGATAAATATTGATTTTTAAAATTGAATTAATTTTTTAGACTTTAAAAGTTTGAAATTCTAATTCTAAAATCTAAAATTAAAATGAGTGATTCAAATATAAAAATGGTTGAGCCGCCAGAAGGTGTTGTTGGGGAAGGTTTCTTCGCTACAAAACTGAATGATGTTGTGGGAATGGCTCGTGCTAATTCATTATGGCCATTGCCTTTTGCAACCTCTTGTTGTGGAATTGAATTTATGGCAACAATGGCTTCGCATTACGATTTGGCACGTTTTGGTTCTGAGCGAGTGAGTTTTTCTCCTCGTCAAGCGGATATGTTAATGGTAATGGGAACAATTTCGAAAAAAATGGCGCCAATTTTACGTCAGGTTTATGAGCAAATGTCAGAACCTCGCTGGGTTATCGCTGTTGGTGCTTGTGCTTGTTCAGGTGGTATTTTTGATACCTATTCTGTTTTACAAGGGATAGATAAAGTAATTCCGGTAGATGTTTATGTTCCTGGATGTCCTCCTAGACCAGAACAAATAGTTGATGGCGTTATGAAATTGCAAGAATTAGTAAGAAGCGAATCTGTGCGAAGAAGAAGTTCTCCTGAATATCAAGAATTATTAGCGTCTTATAATATCAAATAAATAATGGCTTTAGAAACGATACAAATTCAAGATAAACTAACGGAAACATTTGGAGAAAATGTTTCTCATTACAATCAAGAAAAAGACATTTTTTCATTTGAAGTGGCAGCTGATAACATCACTGCGGTAATTCTTTTTTTGAAAAACGATCCAGAATTGCGTTTTCATTTTTTAACTGATTTATGTGGTGTTCATTATCCAGATAATGAAGTAAATAGACAATTTGCGGTGGTTTATCATTTGCACAATTGGTATGAAAACAAACGTATAAAAATCAAAGCGTTTATTGATGGCGAAAAGCCTCAAATTAGAACCATATCTAATATTTTCTTAAGTTCGAATTGGATGGAAAGAGAAACATTTGATTTTTATGGTATAGATTTTATTGGACATCCACAATTGAAACGTATTTTGAATATGGATGAAATGATTTCTTTTCCAATGCGAAAAGAATTTCCAATGGAAGACAGCGGAAGAACGGATAAAGATGACCGTTTCTTTGGAAGAACGACCGACAATTATTAAATAAAAACTATTATAATTTTTCACATTAAATAAATGTCAGAACTATTATTACCACCAGAGCATCGATATGCTAAAAGAATTGCAGCCCAACTAAACGAAGACGGAAGCGAACTTTCGATTCTTAATTTAGGGCCTACGCATCCAGCGACACACGGTATTTTTCAAAATATTTTGTTGATGGATGGAGAAAGAATTCTGGAAGCGGAGCCGACCATTGGTTACATTCACAGAGCTTTCGAAAAAATCGCTGAAAATCGTCCTTTTTACCAAATCACACCTCTTACCGATAGAATGAACTATTGTTCCTCTCCTATAAACAATATGGGTTGGTGGATGACATTAGAAAAATTGTTAGATATTGAAGTTCCTAAAAGAGCGCAATATTTAAGAGTAATTGTAATGGAGTTGGCGAGAATCACAGATCATATCATCTGTAATTCCATTCTTGGTGTGGATACCGGAGCCTATACCGGATTTTTATATGTGTTCCAATTTAGAGAAAAAGTGTACGAGATCTACGAAGAAATTTGTGGAGCGCGTTTGACTACTAATATGGGAAGAATTGGTGGTTTCGAAAGAGATTGGTCACCTAAAGCATTTGAATTATTAAATACATTTTTAGCAGATTTTCCTGCTGCTTGGAAAGAATTTGAAAACTTATTCGAAAGAAATAGAATTTTTATTGATAGAACTGTAAATGTAGGTGCAATCACTGCTGAGCAAGCAATGGCTTACGGGTTTACAGGTCCAAATTTACGTGCTGCCGGTGTTGATTATGATGTTCGTGTTGCGCAACCGTATTCTTCTTACGAAGATTTTGACTTTATTATTCCTGTTGGAAAATCAGGCGATACGTACGACCGTTTTTGTGTTCGTAATGCCGAAGTTTGGGAGAGTTTGAGTATCATTCGTCAAGCATTGGAAAAAATGCCGGAAGGAAATGACTTTCATGCTGATGTTCCTGATTATTATCTTCCTCCAAAAGAAGATGTATATCACAATATGGAATCTTTAATTTATCATTTCAAAATTGTAATGGGAGAAGTTCCTGTTCCAGTTGCTGAAATATATCATCCTGTAGAAGGTGGAAACGGAGAATTAGGTTTCTATTTGGTAACTGATGGAAGTCGAACACCTTATAGATTGCATTTTCGTAGACCTTGTTTTATTTATTACCAAGCGTATCCAGAAATGATAAAAGGATCATTGCTCTCGGATGCGATTGTTATTTTATCAAGTTTAAATGTTATTGCCGGAGAATTGGACGCATAAAAATTAAGATTGCAGAATACAGATTTAAGAAGGCGGATTGAAAAATCCAAAATCCAAAATCTAAAATCTAAAATTAAAGAATGGAAAGAACCTATCACAAACAAGAAATAAATATAACCGAAGCATTGATGAGTCGCATCAATGAATTGATTAGTCATTATCCTGAAGATAAAAGAAAATCGGCTTTGTTGCCTGTTTTACATGAAGTTCAAGATGCTCACGAGAATTGGTTGAGTATCGAATTGATGGATAAAGTAGCCGAAATTATTCAAATTAAGCCAATCGAGGTATATGAAGTTGTTTCGTTTTACACGATGTACAACCAAAGACCAATTGGGAAATACATGTTCGAATTTTGCCAAACTTCTCCTTGTTGTTTGAATGGAGTGGAGGATTTAATGGATTATACCTGTGAAAAATTAGGTGTAAAAGTGGGTGAGCCTACTCCAGACGGTCTTTTTGAAGTGAGAGGTGTTGAATGTTTAGGAGCTTGTGGTTATGCTCCAATGATGCAATTAGGCGATTTTTACAAAGAGCATTTGACTGCAGCAAAAATCGACCAGCTAATTGAAGATTGCAAAAACGATACAATAATATTACACGATAAATAATATGTCACAAAAAATATTATTAGATAAAATAAATATTCCAGGAATTAAAACTTACGAAGTATACCGTCAAAACGGTGGTTATGCTTCAGTAGAAAAAGCCCTAAAAACATTAACACCGGACGAAGTGGTCGAAGAAGTAAAAACTTCAGGATTGCGTGGTCGTGGTGGTGCAGGTTTCCCTGCAGGAATGAAATGGAGTTTTATTGATAAAAAGTCAGGAAAACCGAGACATTTAGTTTGTAATGCAGATGAATCAGAACCAGGAACTTTCAAAGACCGGTATTTGATGGAATTTATTCCTCATTTATTGATCGAAGGAATGATTACTTCCAGTTATGCTTTGGGTGCAAACCTATCCTACATCTATATTCGTGGAGAATACATGTGGGTTTATAAAATATTAGAAAGAGCCATAAACGAAGCAAAAGCTGCTGGATTTTTAGGTAAAAATATATTGGGTTCAGGATATGATTTAGAACTTTATGTTCATTGTGGTGCCGGAGCTTACATTTGTGGTGAAGAAACAGCCTTGATTGAATCCTTGGAAGGAAAAAGAGGAAATCCTCGCATCAAACCACCATTTCCTGCTATTTCAGGGCTGTGGGCAAATCCAACGGTTGTAAATAATGTCGAAACAATTGCTGCTGTGCCTTGGATTGTAAATAATTCAGGTGCTGAATTTGCTAAAATTGGTATTGGACGTTCAACAGGAACCAAATTAATTTCGGCTTCAGGACATATTAAAAACCCTGGTGTTTATGAAATTGAATTGGGTTTAAGTGTTTACGAATTCATGAATTCTGATGAATATTTAGGAGGAATGAGTTCTGACAGACCTTTGAAAGCTTTTGTACCGGGAGGAAGTTCTGTTCCCGTTTTACCTGCGCATTTAATTTATAAAACGGCAAACGGTGAAGATCGTTTAATGTCCTACGAATCGTTAAGTGACGGTGGATTTGCAACTGGTTCTATGTTGGGATCAGGTGGATTTATCGTTTATAATGATACGTCTTGTATTGTTCGTAATACTTGGAATTTCTCTCGTTTTTACCACCATGAAAGCTGTGGACAATGTTCTCCATGTCGTGAAGGTACAGGCTGGATGGAAAAAGTATTGCACCGAATAGAAAATGGTCACGGTCGTGAAGAAGATATCGATTTGTTGTTGAGTATTCAAAGTAAAATTGAAGGAAATACAATTTGTCCATTAGGTGACGCGGCAGCTTGGCCAGTAGCAGCAGCAATTCGTCATTTTAGAGATGAGTTTGAATACCACATTCGTTTCCCGGAAAAAATAAAAAATAGAGATCATTTCGTTGCTGAACCTTTTGAAAAAGTAAAGCATTTGGTTTCTAAAGTAATCGTATAAAGTCAAGAATTTCAGAAAATGAAAGTAACAATAGACGGACAGTCAATAGAAGTAGAACCAGGAACAACAATCCTACAGGCAGCACGTATGATAGGTGGAGAAGTAGTTCCCCCTGCGATGTGCTATTATTCTAAACTAAAAGGAAGCGGTGGAAAATGCCGTTGTTGTTTAGTGGAAGTTGCAAAAGGAAGTGAAGCCGACCCAAGACCAATGCCAAAATTAATGGCATCGTGTGTAACCGGTTGTATGGACGGAATGGAAGTGAACAGCAAATCTTCGCCAAGGGTAACCGAAGCAAGAAAATCTGTAACAGAGTTTTTATTGATCAATCACCCATTAGATTGTCCTGTTTGTGACCAAGCTGGTGAATGTGATTTGCAAAATTTAAGCTTTGAACACGGGAAATCAGAAACTCGTTTTATAGAAGAAAAAAGAACATTTGAGCCTGAAAACATTGGTGATAACATTCAATTACACATGAATCGTTGTATCCTTTGCTATCGTTGCGTTATGGTTGCAGATCAATTGACTGACGATCGCGTGCACGGTGTAATGGATAGAGGAGATCATTCAAATATATCGACTTGTATTTCTAAGGCAATCGACAACGAGTTCTCTGGAAATATGATTGACGTATGCCCTGTAGGAGCATTGACGGATAAAACGTTTAGATTTAAATCTAGAGTTTGGTTCAGCAAGCCTTATAATGCACACAGAAATTGTCCTACTTGTTCTGGAAAAACTACAGTTTGGATGTTTGGTGATGAAATCCAGCGTGTTACCGGAAGAAAAGACGAATACCATGAAGTAGATGAATTTATTTGTAATGGATGTCGTTTTGATCACAAAGAAATTTCAGATTGGACCATTGAAGGACCGAGAGCATTCGAAAAAGATTCGGTTATCAACCAAAATAAATACAACAGAAAATTAGAGAAAGTTGAAATCGCTACCGAAGAACATATTCTTCTTGGTAGAGAGGAAGACCGTAAGAAAATTAGTATGGCCGAAATTCCATTGACCGAAGAAGATATTATAAATCAAAAAAGTTTGGGCAATAATGGATAGTACTATTATAATAGAGAAAAGCATCATTATTGTAGCAGTTTTTGCTTTGACAATGTTGATGGCAATGTATTCCACTTGGGCTGAACGAAAAGTTGCCGCTTGGCTTCAAGATCGTGTTGGTCCTAACAGAGCGGGTCCTTTTGGATTGTTTCAACCGCTTGCCGATGGTTTAAAATTATTCTCGAAAGAGGAATTTGAACCGAATACACCAAACAGATTTTTGTTTTTTGTAGGTCCGGCAATTGCAATGAGTACGGCATTAATGACTAGCGCCGTGATTCCTTGGGGAGACAGGTTACACTTGTTTGGAAGAGATATTTTATTGCAAGCTACCGACTTAAACATTGGATTGTTATACTTTTTTGGAGTTGTTTCAGTGGGTGTTTACGGAATCATGATTGGTGGTTGGGCATCAAATAATAAGTTCTCTTTGATGGGAGCGGTTCGTGCTGCTTCGCAAATGGTATCTTATGAAGTTGCCATGGGACTTTCGATGATTGCTTTGTTGATGATGACTGGAACTTTGAGTTTAAGAGAGATTTCAGCGCAACAATCAGGGATGAATTGGAATGTTTTTTATCAGCCTTTATCTTTTATTATCTTTTTAATTTGTGCTTTTGCAGAAACGAATAGAACTCCATTTGATTTAGCAGAATGCGAAAGTGAATTAATTGGAGGGTATCACACGGAATATTCATCGATGAAAATGGGATTCTATTTATTTGCTGAATATGCGAATATGTTTATCTCATCCACAATTTTAGCGGTTTTATTCTTTGGAGGGTATAATTATCCTGGAATGAGCTGGGTAGTTGAAAATTGGGGTGTGAATATTGCGAATGTTATGGGATTTGGTGCTTTGTTCATCAAATTATGCGGATTCATCTTTTTCTATATGTGGGTTCGTTGGACTATTCCAAGATTCAGATACGATCAATTGATGCATTTGGGTTGGAGAATATTAATTCCATTGTCAATCATTAATATCATAATTACCGGAATTGTAATTTTGCGAGCAGATATCGCTGCTTATTTAGGATTTTAATTAGTACCGAAAAAGCCCTAGCCCTGATAGCAGTGGAAATCCTTATATGTTTTTTCTTTAAAAACATATAAGATTGAAACGGATAGCAGGATTAAGCTTAAAATAAAAATAAAAAATGTCAATAGAAAGTATATCCTTATCGGGAAGAAAAAAGCAAGTCTCTAACAAGGAGATGACTTTTTGGGAAAGAATGTATCTTGTTGCGATTGTCAAAGGTTTGATAATTACGATTCAGCATTTATTCACCAGAAAAGTTACGATTCAATATCCAGAACAAGTGCGGGAGATGAGTCCTGTTTATCGCGGTCAACACCAGTTGAAACGGGATGAACAAGGTCGTGAAAACTGTACCGCCTGTGGTTTATGTGCCTTGTCTTGCCCTGCAGAAGCTATTACCATGACGGCTGAAGAACGCAGAGCAGATGAAAAACATTTATATAGAGAAGAAAAATATGCTTCGATATATGAGATTAATATGTTGCGTTGTATCTTCTGTGGATTGTGTGAAGAAGCGTGTCCGAAAGATGCGATTTATTTAACTACATCGAAAGTATTGGTTCCTTCCAGTTATGAAAGAGAAGATTTTATTTTTGGAAAAGATAAATTGGTCATGCCTTTAGATATCGCAATGAAAAATGCTCAATTAAAAAACGCTAATTAATGATACACATACCTGATTTTGCAAATGCAACAACGATACAAATTATATTTTGTGTTTTAGCATTTATAACATTAATAACGGCATTTTTGACCATTTTTAGTAAAAACCCAATCCATAGCGCCATTTATTTAGTGATTTGTTTTTTCTCGATTGCAGGTCATTATCTATTGTTGAATGCGCAATTCCTGGCAATAGTTCACATTATTGTTTACTCCGGTGCGATTATGATTCTGTTTTTATTCACCATTATGTTGATGAATTTAAATGAGCAAAAAGAAGTTCACAGACCTAGGATTACAAGACTGGGTGCCATTGTTTCTTTTTGTTTGATCTGTTTAGTTTTGATCACGATTTTTATCAACTCAAAACCTATTGTTGGTGAATACACTTCAACGGGCGAAGATTACCAATCTATAAAAGTATTGGGAAAAATACTCCTAAATGAATATATGGTTCCTTTTGAATTTGCTTCTATATTACTTTTGGTTGCTATGATTGGTACTGTTTTATTGTCTAAAAAAGAAAAATTAGAAAAGTAATATGAACAATATTTTAAACCAAATTGGTATTGAAAATTATATATTCCTTAGCGTAATACTTTTTTGTATTGGCGTTTTTGGAGTGTTATACAGACGAAATGCCATTATCGTATTTATGTCAATCGAAATAATGTTGAATGCAGTGAATCTTTTGTTCGTAGCATTTTCTACTTATCATCAAGATGCGCAAGGACAAGTTTTTGTGTTTTTCTCGATGGCAGTTGCCGCTGCTGAAGTTGCTGTTGGATTAGCCATATTAGTTTCAATATTTAGAAATTTAGGCTCAATTACTATCGATAATCTAAAAAACTTAAAAGGATAAATTTCAATGGATACCAATTTAGCTTTAGTCTTATTATTTGCTCCTTTTTTAGGATTTTTACTAAATGTTTTCTTCGGAAAGACTTTAGGAAAATCGCTGTCTGGAATTATTGGAACCCTTTCTGTTGCGGTTTCTTTTGTTGTAACACTTTATTTTTTCTTTCAAATAAACCAAACCAAACAGGCCATTAGTATTGATTTGTTTGATTGGATTCAAATCAGCAACTTCAAAGTAAGTTTCGGTTTTCTTTTAGATCAATTATCGATTTTATGGCTGCTATTTGTAACTGGGATTGGATCTTTGATTCACTTATATTCGATTAGCTATATGCATGATGATAAGAAAGTGCATTCCTTTTTTGCGTATTTGAATCTGTTTGTGTTTTTCATGATTACTTTGGTAATTGGAAGTAACTTACTAGTAATGTTCATTGGTTGGGAAGGCGTTGGACTTTGTTCGTATTTGTTAATTGGATTTTGGTATAAAAACCAAGAATTTAATGATGCAGCAAAGAAAGCATTCATCATGAACAGAATTGGTGATTTAGGATTGTTGATTGGGATTTTTATTTTGGGGATGTTATTCTCGACTTTAGATTTTGCTACATTAAAAACAGCGATTGCCGGTACAACTTCTTTAAATAATTATTGGATTGGATTAGCTGCTTTTGCTTTATTTATAGGAGCTTGTGGAAAATCAGCACAAATACCTTTGTACACTTGGTTACCGGACGCGATGGCGGGTCCAACACCTGTTTCGGCATTGATTCATGCTGCGACCATGGTTACCGCGGGTATATTTATGATTACGAGATTAAACTTTTTATACAGTCTTGATTTGCCAAGTATGCATTTGGTGAATACTATTATTGCCATTGTTGGAGCAGTTACCGCTTTGGTAGCCGCAACAATTGGATTGGTTCAAAATGACATTAAAAAAGTATTGGCTTATTCTACTGTTTCACAATTGGGATTAATGTTCTTGGCTTTAGGTTTGGGAGCATACGAAGTTGCCGTTTTCCATGTAATCACACACGCTTTCTTTAAAGCTTGTTTGTTCTTGGGTTCGGGATCTGTAATTCACGCTTTGGACGGAGAACAAGACATGCGAAAAATGGGAGGTTTGAAAAAAGCAATGCCAATTACTTTTTTCACGATGTTAATCGCTTCATTAGCTATTTCTGGAGTTCCATTGTTTTCTGGATTTTTCTCAAAAGATGAAATCTTGTTAGTGGCTTTCGAGCATACAATTCCGCTTTGGGTTGTTGCTTCTGTAGCTTCTATAATGACTGCTTTCTATATGTTCAGGTTAATGTTTTTAACTTTCTTCAATGACTTCAGAGGAACAGCCGAACAAAAACATCATTTGCATGAAAGCCCATCATTAATCACATTCCCTTTAATAGTTTTAGCTATTTTGGCAACTATTGGTGGTTTGATTAGTTTACCGGGGAACAGTTGGTTGAATGACTATTTAACTCCAATTTTACCGAGTTTAGCGAATGCAGAACATCATTTAGGTACTACTGAATATATCTTGATGGCAATTGCTGTTGTTGGCGGATTAGTGGGAATTGGTCTGGCTTATGCCAAATACATCAAGCAAAATACAGTTCAGAGTGAAGATGCTGCAATTACAGGCTTTTCTAAAGTACTTTACAACAAATATTATGTAGATGAAATCTACAATTACTTATTCGTAAAATCAGTGAATGAAATGTCCAAATTTTTCAGAGATGATGTTGAAACTGCATTGTCAGCTTTGGTTTTTGGATTTGGAAAAGTAACCAACGAAATAAGTTTTCAAGGGAAAAAAATACAAAATGGAAGTATTGGTCTTTACTTTTTAGCTTTCGTTTTAGGACTTTGTGCCATTGTTTCTTATTTATTTTTAGCTCAATAATCATATACTATGAATGTATCTCTAATATTAATTATACTTTTTGTTGGTGCCTTTGCCACGTTTCTCGCAGGTGATAAACTAGCTTCAAAAGTAGCGTTGTTCTTTGGCTTGGCTGCTGCAGGCTTTTCGATTGTTTTGTTGAATCATTATAATTTAGGTGAAAACATTAGTTTCGTTTGCCAATGGATTTCAAAACCTAATATTTCTGTTGCTTTAAAAGCAGACGGACTTTCTATGGCAATGCTTTTATTGACTACGGTATTGACTCCTGTCATCATTTTCTCTTCTTTTGGGAATGACTATAAAAATTCAAAATCATTTTATGCGTTAATCCTTTTCATGTCATTTGCTATGGCGGGAACCTTTTTAGCATCGGATGGTCTTTTATATTATATTTTCTGGGAATTATCTCTTATACCTATTTACTTCATTGCCTTAATTTGGGGAAATGGAGATGCGGAAGAACGTAAAAAAGCAGTTGTTAAATTCTTTATTTATACGCTTGCAGGTTCTTTATTTATGCTGGTCGCTTTTGTTTATTTGTATCAAAAAGCGGGAAGCTTTTTAATTGAAGATTTATATAAAGTAAATTTATCTGCAACTGAACAATTATGGATATTTTTGGCTTTCTTCTTGGCGTATGCCATCAAAATTCCATTAATTCCTTTCCATACTTGGCAGGCAAATGTGTATCAAAAAGCACCTACTGTTGGAACCATGCTTTTATCAGGTATCATGTTAAAAATGGGATTGTACAGCGTTATTCGTTGGCAATTACCGCTTGCTCCGCTTGCAGCAAAAGAATACAGGTGCATTTTTATTGCCATTGGAATAGCGGGAGTGATGTACGGTTCAATCGTAGCATTGAGACAAAAGGATTTAAAGAAATTATTAGCCTATTCTTCTCTTGCTCACGTAGGATTAATTGCTGCAGGAACGTATACATTAACATTAGACGGATTTCGTGGAGCTGTTTTACAAATGATTGCGCACGGTTTTGTGGTAGTCGGTTTGTTTTTTGTTGCTGAAATTATTTTCAGAAGATTTGAAACTAGAGTAATTGCTGAAATGGGAGGGATTCGTTCTCAGACACCAAAGTTCACTTCGATGTTTTTAATCTTGGTTTTGGCGTCGGTTGCGTTGCCATCTACTTTTAACTTTGTTGGAGAATTCACCGTTTTATATAGCCTTTCTCAAATCAATATTTGGTTTGCCATTTTAGGAGGAACTACAATAATTTTGGGAGCTTATTATATGTTGAAAATGTTTCAACATGTGATGTTAGGTGAAACTAATTCGAAAATATTCGCAGATGTAACCATCAACGAAGGAATAACTTTGGTAATTGTCATTACTGTTTTATTCTTTTTTGGAATGTATCCAAAACCAATTATAGATTTGATCACACCAAGTCTTCAAGAAATTTTAACTCAAATTAATCGTTAAAATAATTTAGGAATTACGATTTGTGAATTAGGATTTCCCGATATGACAAAAGAAGAACTTAAAAACAGAACGAAAACCTTTGCTCTAAATATTTTCAAATTTCTAATGTCGATAGAGAAAAATAAAGCAGTTGATGTAATATCATTTCAGCTTTTTAAATCCTCTTCTTCAGTCGCAGCTAATTACAGGGCGGTTTGCAGAGGAAAATCTACTGCCGATTTTCTGAATAAATTAAAAGTGGTAGATGAAGAAGCAGATGAAAGTTTATTTTGGTTAGAATTCATTCAAGGTTTAGAAATAGAGTGCGATAAAAGTGAGCTTGAGAAATTAATCAAGGAAGCGAATGAATTGGTTTCTATTTTTTCAGCAGGAATAAAAACAATAAAAGAAAAAAATAATATTAAAAATTAGGTTTCAGATATAAAGAATTAGTGGTTTTTAAATCCTAATTCCTAAATCCTAAATCAAACAATCAAAAAATGAATACATTAATAGCTATAATAGGATTAGGTGTTTTATGCCTTTTATTTGAAATTTTTAATTTAAGAAAAGCCATTGTGCCTATAACAATCATTGGGTTGTTGGGGGTTCTTGGTCTAACCATATCTGAATTTAATTCGACAGAAAGTTACTATAACAATATGATTGTTGTGAGTAAATTTTCAAGTACATTTTCCTGCTTGTTTATTGTACTTACTATTTTCTTAGTGGCTTTAGGTCATAATTTTTACGAAAATCATCAATCTAAAATTTCTGATTTCATTGCCATAAAAGTTTTCCTATTGTCAGGAGCTGTTGCGATGGTTTCCTTTGGGAACTTAGCGATGTTCTTTTTAGGAATAGAAGTATTATCGATTTCACTGTACATTCTTGCAGCAAGTGACCGAATGAACTTAAAAAGTAACGAAGCGGGAATGAAGTATTTCCTTATGGGATCTTTTGCTTCAGGAATTATTTTGTTTGGTATCTGTATGATTTATGGTGCCATGGGAAGTTTTGATGTTTCCGAAATTAGTGCATTATCACAATCTGCTGAACTGCCGGTTTGGTTTCCTATTGGAGTAGTATTGGTAACCATTGGAATGTTATTTAAAATTGCTGCAGTTCCTTTTCATTTCTGGGCACCGGACGTTTACGAAGGTTCTCCAGCGTTGACAACGGCTTTAATGAGTACTTTGGCAAAAGTGGTGGCAATGGCGACTTTATACAAATTGTTATCCGTTATGAATGCCGATGTTTCAGAAGCATTTAAAATAGTTGTAGTTGTCATTTCTATGGCTTCGATGACGGTTGGAAATATTATGGCATTGCGACAAACTAACGTGAAACGTATGCTTGCTTTTTCAGGTATTTCTCATGCTGGATTTATGCTGATGACCTTATTGAGTCTTTCCACATCTGCAGGAAGTTTATTGTATTACGCTTCGGCATATTCCTTATCTGGAATTGCTGCTTTTAGTGTGATTTTATACGTTTGCAAAAATAGAAATAACGAAGATATTACTAACTTCCATGGACTGGGAAAAACTAATCCATTGTTAGCAGCTATTCTTACTGCAGCATTACTTTCAATGGCTGGTATTCCAATTTTCGCTGGATTCTTCGCTAAATTGGTTTTGTTCAATCAAACGATTCAGGCAGGTTATTTAGCATTAGTAATTGTTGCGGTTATCAACTCAATTATAAGCGTTGGTTACTATTTTAAATTGATTTTGGCGATGTATTCTAAAGAACCAAATGAAGAAAGAAAAGGAACACCATTTTTAATTTACGCGGTTGCAATTCTAGCGATTGTTTTGAATATCGCATTAGGTTTGTTTCCGTCATTAGTTTTGGATTTATTAGCATAATATCTTTTCAGTAATTTATAGAAGAACCAGCAAGAGCAATCTTGATGGTTTTTTAATTTACAGATGTTCGTTTTTATTATTTAGAAGAAAATTGTCTTTACATTTGGAGTTAATTTTAAAACTGATTCAATGAGTACACCAAAAAGAGCAGGCGACGCGCCAATAAAAATGACATTAGAAGGAGGGAAAACATACGGCTGGTGCACTTGTGGGCATGCAGAAAACCAACCGATGTGCAATGGAGCTCACAAAACTGAAGGAGGATCTCCATTGAGATTTTCAGAAGAAGAAACCAAAGAGGTTTATTTATGTGCCTGCAAGCAAACAAAAAACCCGCCATATTGCGACGGTTCTCACAATAATTAATTATTGGATATTGTTCCTTACTCCATTCAAAATTTTAATAATCAGGTTGGAGTAAGGAATTTTTTCTATCTAAATTGAAAGTTGCTATTCGTTATTTTCTTTTTCTATTGCTTTCTTCTTAGCTCTTCGTCTTTTCAACCATTCATAACTCATAATAGTTTGGGCATAAAAGAAAAAATCTGCACAGAGTTTACCAACTATAACTCCCAAAATTGGACTTCCAATCCATATAGGAGCCGAATACATAAAAAATGGACGAATAAACAAAGCATCAGTGATAGCCGAAGGACCAAATTCAATCAATAGACCCGTTATTTCCTGTTGTAAAATTTTGAGAGTTAAGATTAGATTTTTTGTTTTACTTTCTTTCAATCTAAAATATAAAACGGTAGCGTAAAAAGCCAGGTATTCAGACCAGGTTATCATAAAAGCTTCTACAACCTTGTTGATGTGTAAGAATCCGGTGAGAAAAGCCATGAAAATAATCGTAGAACTAGCAGCTAATTCGGGATATTTATAGCGATGAAACCATTCTGTGAATTTCTTCTTTATCATTGGTAATTTATTAGTCCTAATTTTTTGGAAAGATAGTAAGAAACAGAAGATTTGATCATTTATCAATGGAATTCATGAAATTAATGTGAGTCGTGCTTTCTTTTTTTAATTGGTATATTTTTTTTGTTAAAAGGAAAGCAAAAAAAAACCAGCTCCAAAAAGTGGAACTGGCTTAAACTATTAGGTTTGCTTAATTGTTATTTGGCCGCAGCGATTTTTTCAAATACTTTATTGTCATACGTCATTATAAAAGCGTATTTATCATTTGGAAAGTTTTTAATATCAAAAAACTTAGCCACATTCTGTTCTTGTAACACAGTAGTAGCATAGACCTCCGTTCCGTCTTCAGTATAAATTTTAATGCTCACTGGAGACTTATCTAAATTTAATACACTTATTGATACTAAACCGTTTTTGTTCAAAAATACTGGCTTGTACACTTCGGAAATTGCTTTAGAGGTTAAAGTAGCCGTTTTACCAACAACTGAAATTTCATATCTCGCAATTTTCATTTCTGATTCAGCGTCTAGGAAATAAGTTCCTTCGGGTAAGGCATTTAGATCATATGTTCTATTGATTGTGCCGTTTGAAGTTACCTTTTCAGTATGAATTAATTTTTCATTTGCATCATAAATAGATAAATCGATTTTATTTATGTCATTTAAAACAAAAGTTACAGTCTTTCCTTGTTCTTTTTTTACATTAAGTGAAAAATCTATTTCACCTGCACTTACATTCATTGCAGCTAATACTCCTGCTAGTATTAAACTTACTTTTAAAATCTTTTTCATAATTGTAGTTTTTAGATTTATAATAATATTTATCTGTGGTAAATTTACGCTAACACACTGTTGTTGGACGGCACAGGATTTTCCAATTTGTGTTCTATATTACCTTTTACGAAATCGATAGAGGTTAAAAAAGATAATTAAGTGTCTAAATAGGTTAATTTTGTGCTAATTATAAAGCATGTTGTTATGAAAACGATACTTCCTACGTTTGAAATTATAAAACCTTCTTTCGGAAGTTCTTTCTCTTTTTCTAAATATGTAGAGAATGCTAATAGTAAATCTCATTTATGGCACTACCATCCTGAGATAGAGTTGGTATATGTAAACGACGGGTCTGGAAAACGTCAAGTAGGAAGTCATATTTCTTATTACACGGAGGGTGATTTGATATTAATAGGAAGTAATCTGCCGCACTGCGGGTTTACCAATGAACAAACTGGAAATAAAAACGAAACGGTTATCCAGATGAGACCTGATTTCCTAGGAGATGGGTTTTTTGATATTGCTGAAATGAAAAATATTAATAATCTTTTTAGTCAAGCCAAAGCAGGAATTGCCTTTGAAGGCGAAACAAAAAAGAGAATAGGCAGTAAAATAGAAATCATGGACAAACAGTCTCCATTCGAAAGGTTGCTGACTATGTTAGATATTCTTAATGAATTAGAACTATCCGAGGAATTCAAAGTGTTAAATGCTGTAGGGTTTTCTTTGGAAATGCAAATGCAGGATAATGACCGCATCAACATGGTTTTTAATTATGTAAAAGATAATTTTCAAGAACAAATAACTCTAGATGAAGTAGCCGTTTTGGTAAGTATGACGGTGCCTTCTTTTTGCAGGTATTTCAAAAAGATAACTCATAAAACACTCACAAAGTTCGTAAATGAGTATCGTTTAGTGCATGCTTCAAAACTATTGGCAGAAAAACCCGTGAGTATAACTGAAATTTGCTTTGAAAGCGGTTTCAACAACTTTAGCTATTTCAATAAATCATTCAAAGAATTTACTGGAAAAAGCGCTTCACTATATCGTAAGGAATTCCGTTCTGTTCTTAAATGATGTTTCAATGGATTCCCAATAAAAACCTAAATCCAAAACAGCTAAAAACCGAATTGATTATTTTTGCATCACAGAATCAACTGAGAATTTCAAAATAAATACTAAAAATGGATAATAAATTAAAAGTACAAATCTGGTCGGATATTATGTGTCCGTTTTGTTATATAGGAAAAAGAAGAATTGAAGAAGCACTGAACCTTTTTGAACATAAGGAGGCTGTCGAAATTGAATGGAAAAGTTATCAACTGGATGCCAGCTTTATCGCCTCTACGGACGATAATATGGTCGAACATTTAGCAGCGAAATACAGAAAAGATAATGACTGGGCTCAAAATATGCTTGATAATATGACCCAAAACGCAAAAACTGCTGGATTGGATTTTCATTTTGAAAAATCCGTTCTTGCCAATTCTTTGAACGCACACCGATTGTTGCATTTGGCGAAAAAGCACAGTCTGGCTAATGATCTAGAAGAATTACTTTTCAAAGCTTATCTGACAGAAGGGAAAAATGTTAATGATATCAATACTTTAACGGAACTGGGGATACAAGTAGGATTAGATTCAGAAGCTATTGCGCAGGTATTAAATTCTGATAAGTATGCTGAAGAAGTAAAAGAAGACCAAGAAGAAGCAAATGCCATCGGCGTTCAAGGTGTTCCGTTTTTTGTTTTCGATAATAAATATGCAATTTCCGGAGCGCAACCGGCAACTTCCTTTTTAGAAACTTTAGAAAAAGTATGGCAAGAAGGAAAATTTGATTCGAAAGTGACTTTGCTGGATACTACATCCGGGAATAGTTGCGACATTAATGGTTGTGACTAAAATGAAATAAAAGTTGTTATTGGCATACAAAAATCCCGTTAATACGAATACCAACGGGATTTTTTCTAACCAACCATTTATAACAAACTAATTTCTTCTATCTATTCGTGTATCTAAACTTCCTACTACTTTAACCTCTTCTTTTTGGTCTTTAGCACCGTTGTTTTTATAATAGTATTGATCCTTGTCGTTTGAGTTGTGATCGCTATCATAATCACTATTGTGATTGTTTGAATTGTGGTTATGATCATCATCACAATCGTTATTGTAGTTGTTGTTTGGGCCGTTTTCATAACCTCTTCCACCTTTTACATTTCCAATCATATCAATAATTTGACCACGACGGTTGTAGATAATTTGCAATCCACCAACTTGTTCCAAGGCGTAACGGTTGTAAGTCATGTATACAGAACCAACTCGCTTAATCCTATCATCCGAATCATAGTTGATAAACACATTTCCAATTCGTCTTACTTTACCCATATTATCGTGCTCCACTTTCACACCATAATTTCGGTCTCGAAAAGAGGAAGGCGCACCATAGGTCTTGTTTACATTACTTGTTCTACTTTGTTTGTAGTACATGTTGCCGGTTGAAGGGCGCGTATTAAAATCAAATTGTCCGTCAGGAAACACGAAGAATTCGACTCCTCTTTCAGTAAACACAATTGGCTCAGCATTTCTAACATCAACAGGAGATCTTCTCTCGTGAGAAAAATTATTTTTCTCTGTTGCATTCGCTACACCACCTCCAAATAAAAGGATACTAGCTACTAAAAAGGTAATTTTTTTCATGATAAATGTATTTTGTGTTTTTTGCCTACTCTTTAGCTTTTCGGCTTACGCTTTTTTACTTATTTGATTAGGTATATTCAAGTAGTATGCCAAAGTTTTATAGTGTGGTTTTAGGTTTTTGGATTACGGAATGATTTTTTGTTTTCAAAGTGCTAAAAACCAATATTTTATTTCATTAAAAAAAGAAAAAAAATATTTTTTTGAGCAGCTAATAGTAAGATTTTTTTAAAACGATTGCTGTTTTGTTTTATGGTTTTTCTTTTGGTTTTGACCAAGAAAAAGTTCCAAGAGAAGAGAAATCACTTATTCTTTAAAAAGCTTTTTGTGTAATGTTATTTCAGGATCAGTCCCCTCCACATAAACTAAAATAGTAGGCTTTTCTATAAAAGGCAATTACATATAAAGAAGTATTAAACTTGTTAAATATTTGTTAATTTTTACATTAATCTTTTAAATCGTTTTTTTTTTTTTTCATATTTGTCTGACAAATAAGGCGCTATTATATTAAATTATAGTGTTTTAAAAATATTCAGTAGCTACGAATTGCGGAGGTTTGTTTGTTTCTCCAAAGAAAATAAAAATAAAATAGTGAGAGGAAAGCACGAAAAACTGCCTACGAGGACGCAAACTAACCGCTCAAGTCCTTAATGGAGCATCTATTTAACTATACATTATGAAAAAATTAATTTTTACATTAGCATTTGCTATGATCGGATCATTTGCTTTTGCAAATAATGGCACAATCAATGAAAAACTAGTTAGTAGTTTACAAAATGAAAAAAGTTTAGATTCTAAAACTTCTACAAAAATTGATTACATAACATTTACAGAAATGGTAAACAGGGGCAAATTAAAAATTGTTTCTCTAGTAAGACTTGATAAATCTTTTTTGTTTATTGACGATTGCGGAAATGAGTGGATAGTAAGTTATGACAGTACTTATTATACCCCATACACAGCGTTCCGTGCTGCGTCAGAGTTAATTTTTGAAATCTCAGGTTGTTAAGAAAAGAAGATGAAATATGGCTGTTTTTCAGCCATATTTTTTAAAAAATAAAAAAATGAAGATAAAATCACTTTTGCTAGTAATTATTTATCTGGGTATAGGAAACTTAATGTTCGCTCAAAATTTCCCAAAAGATACTTTACGCTATGAAATTACCTATGATTATTCATATCAAGTTAACAAGGAGGATACTCTCAGCAAACAAAAGGAGCAAATGGTATTGAAAGTTGCTAAAAATTTTTCTTTTTACGTTAGTTTGAATAGCATGAAATTAATGGATTTGGAGAAAAATTGGAAAGAGTCCGATGGTCTTCCTGATAGAAAATCGTTACCTAAAACAAAACTGTATTATACTATTGTAAAAGAGTATGTTAAGGACCAAATTATTTTTTGTGATAAAATAGGACAAATTACTTACAGATACAATCAAAATTTAGATAAGTTTGACTGGAAACTTACAGAAGAGCAAAAAGAAATATTGGGTTATAACTGTAAAAAAGCAACTACTGAGTTTGCCGGCAGAACCTATGTGGCATGGTATACCACAGAAATTAGTATAGCCGATGGGCCATACAAATTTCATGGTTTACCGGGTTTAATTTTGTCAATTTATGATACCAATAAACATTTTCAGTTTACTGTTTCGAGTATAAAAAATAGTTCCAGTTTTTGTAATATAGGGGAACAATTACCAAAACCTACTCAAATAACTTACGAGGAGTATAAACAACTAAGAAAGAGATATAAAGAAAAACCATCGACCTTGATTAATTCGGGTGGAATGACTTTTCCAAAGGAAATGCTTGATTTAGCCGATCAACGAGCGAAAGAAAAAATGAAGTTTGAGAACAATCCGATGGAACTGATTGATTAATGAGAAATATCATTTGGCTGCTTTTATTTCTTGGCAAAAGTATTTATGCTCAATCTATTGTCAAAGGACAAGTTGCAGATGTGCGAGGTAAAGTAATTGCTAACGCCAGTGTCTCGATTCAAAAAAAATCATCAACTTCAATTATTGCTTATTCCATAACGAATGGTAATGGGTTCTACACTATTTCGTTCAACAGTCCCGAAGCTGAACTGGATTTACAGATACGCTGTATGGGTTACGAAACTGCTTTGAATACCATTACAAATACATCGCAAACCAAGAATTTTGTTCTTGCTGAAAAGTCATTTATTCTTAAGGAAGTTACCGTAAAAGCGGCGCCCATAACTCAAAAAGGCGACACGCTGCAATACTCCGTAAATGCATTTTCGAAAGTGCAGGACAGAAGTATTGGTGATGTGTTAAAAAGAATGCCTGGAATTGAAGTGCTTCCTGATGGTAAAATTTTATATCAAGGCAAAGCCATCAACAAATATTATATCGAGGGTTTAGATTTGTTAGAAGGCAAATACAATCTAGCCAATGATAACTTGCCTTTGCAGGCCGTAAGTCAAGTGCAAATTCTAGAAAATCATCAACCAATAAAAGCATTAGATAGTTTGCAGTTTTCGGATCGAACGGCGCTTAATATCAAACTTAGGAAAGCCTATACTTTTACAGGTCAAGCACGTGTGGGTAGTGGCTTTAATCCGTTGCTTTGGGATGTCAATGTTACGCCAATGCTTTTTACAAAAAAAAGGCAGATGTTAAGCACCTATCAAACGAATAATATGGGAGATAATGTGGCTGTGCAACTCAAAAAATTAACACTTGAAGATGTACTAAACCAATTTGAAAATAATTCCGAAAAAATAGATTGGCTTGCCATTCAAGAAATAACGAATCCTAAATTTTATGAAAAAAGATGGTTGGATAATTCCATTCATTTGCTGTCTTCAAACTATTTACAGCGGTTGAAAAAAGACTATGAACTGCGAATTAATACCTCTTATTTAAATGATTATCAGCAACAAAAAGGATTTACCAATACGCAGTTTGTAACGCCAACTGGCAGGATTGATTTATTGGAAGAAAAGTACAATCAAACCTTTTTTAATTCGGTGCAAACCAATTTTACTGTACAAAAAAACGTTTCTAAAAATTACTTCAAGAATAGTATCGAATTTCAAGGTTTTTGGGATAGTCAGCGCGGAAATATAGTTTTAAACAGCCAAGGGATTCAGCAAGAATTAAGCAATGAATTCTTTCGATTGTCGAATACCTTAAAATCGGTTTTTCCTGTTGGCAAACAAATGGTTACACTAAATTCGTATGTTGGACTCAACAAAACACCACAAGTACTTCAGGTAAATCCGGGACAGTTTGAAGATTTACTCAATTCTAATATACCGTACGAAGCTGTAACGCAAAACATAGATTTACTAACTTATTACAGTAACAACTTTTTTTCGGTGGCCAAGGCGGTAAAACATTTTACATTCGAGTCAAAAGTGGGGTTGCAATTAGAAAATCAAAAGCTAGAAAGTGACATTTTCACCTCAGAGAATAGGGATTTAAGTACTGAATTTTCAAATACCTTAAATTGGATGCGTTCTAAAGGATATGTTGATTTACAAACGCAGTTTAAAAAAGACGATTGGCGTATCGAACTTTCGACCCCAATAAATTTGCATTCGTACAAAATAAAAGACAGCCCATTGCAAGAAGCTGAAAATGTCAACAAAACCACTTTCGAACCTCGTTTATTAGTAGTGTATGATTGGAGTGCGTATTGGAAAATTACTACTTCCGCAGGAATTTCGAATCAATTTGGCACCATAAATCAATTGCATTATGGTTACATTTTGCAAAATTACCGCAGTATCAAGCGAGTAAATTCTCCGCTTCCACAATCAACTGTCGCGAATTACTCCATTGGATTATCGTATAGAAATCCTGTAAAAGCGCTCTTTTTTAATGCGAGTTACGGTCGTGTACAAAGTGAGTATAATTTGCTTTATCAAAGCTCGATTATGGCAAACGGAGCAACCACACTAGAGGCAATTGAACAAACTAATACCAGAAAATCAGATAATTTCTCTACGCGTATGGGCAAATACATTTCTGAAATAAAGACTAATGTGACGCTCAATGGTAGTTTTGCTATGCAAGAGTTTCAGCAAATTATTAATTCCCAACTAACGACTATCACCAATCAAAATTGGGTTTTTGGGAATAAAATAGACACCGATATTACCGATTGGTTCAATGTAGAATACGAGAGTTCTTGGACGTTATCTCACAACCAAATTCAAAGCCAAAAACAAGCTAATATTACGCAACAAAATCATCATTTGAATCTAAATTTTAACCTGAAAAGCAAACAATATCTTGGTTTAAAATCAGAATTCATTAGTAGTAGTCTGCTCAATGTTAAAAATGAAAACGTATTTGCAGATTTGATATACAGGTACACAATTCAGAAGAAAAAGATTGATCTTGAAATGCAAGTTTCTAATATTTTTGACACCAAGAATTTTAGAACCGTAAACGCAAATGATTTTAGTTTTGTAGCAACTAACTTTGATCTAAGACCAAGACAAGTTTTGATTAAAATTAGATTTTCGCTTTAATATGAAAGGAAAAAGAAGATGCTTAACGTCGGTTTTAAAAAATTATAGTATCTTGTTTATTAGCTCTAATTCCTTTTCTGCATTACGTTAAAACAAAAAAACCTGTTCAAATTAATGAACAGGTTTTGTCTTTGATAATAAATTCAGTTTTTAAATCGTGTGTTTTGGATTAAATCCATCTTCGCTCAATTCTTTATGGTCATAATCAGCTACCATTTCAGCTTCGTAATCTGTTTTTTCTCCTTTTGTGAATTTGTAAATTAATTTCTCCATGATTTCATAAATCACAGGAACAATGATCAAGGTAAGGAATAGTGAACTGATCAATCCTCCAATGATTACCCACGCCAAACCATTTTTCCATTCGGCCCCGGCTCCTGAAGCTAACGCAATTGGGAACATACCAAATACCATCGCAATAGTTGTCATAAGAATTGGACGTAAACGAGCGTGATTCGCTTGAATCAAAGCAGTTCGTATTGTTTCCCCGGCGGCTCTTCGCTGATTGGTATAATCCACAAGCATAATCGCATTTTTACAAACCAGACCAATTAACATAATCACCCCAAGAATAGTAAATATATTCAACGTATTATTCGTCAATGCCAAGGCTAATAATGCTCCAATAAACGAAAGCGGTATAGCAAATAATACTACGAATGGGTGTACAAAACTATCGTACAACGAAACCATTACTAGGTAAACCAAGATAATAGCAGCCAATAAAGCAATTCCTAATGTTCCAAAACCTTCGGTTTCATTCTCTTTTTGTCCACCCCAGATATAGTCTACACCAACTGGTTTTTTAAGTTTTTTAATTTTTTCTTCCCATTGTGATACAATCGTTCCAGAAGAAATACCTACATTTTGGCCTTTAACCGTTACTGATGCTGTTTTGTCTCTTCGCTCTAATTGGCTTGGACCAGAACCTTCAGTTACAGTTGCAAATTGATTTAACTCGATTTGTTGACCAGAGTCGTTTATGAATATCAAGTTGCTTACATCAGCAATACTTTTTCTGTCGAAAGCATTATACTTAATATTGATGTCGTATTCGTATTCTCCAGCTCTAAAACGCCCGTCTGTGTTTCCACTAAAAGCAGTTTGCATAGTCATACCTACGGTTTGTAAACTCAAACCAAGTGCGGCCATTTTATCTCTGTCTACTTTTACGCTTACTTCAGGATTTCCGTCCTCTACCGATAGTTCAATTTCTGTTGCACCGGGAATTGTGCGCAATTCCTTTTCGGCAGCAATAGCAAATTTCATAGCACTTTCTACATCTGGACCCGTTACAATAAGTCCTAAAGTAGCATCTTCAGCTGTTCCTAAAATACCTACTGGAACCGTTTTTACTTTGGCTCCAACTAATATTTTTTGTAATTTGCGCTTTGTTTTTGCGGCATACACATTTGCAGGTTCATCGCGCTGGTCTAATTCAACCATTTTTACGTTAATCTCTGATTTATATGCAGTTGATTGTGAAGCCCCCATACCACCACTAGTTTGACCCACAATAGTAAATTGACTGTGAACAAAATCTTCTTTCTCTAAAAAGGCTTCTGCTTTTTGCGTCATGAAGTTGGTTTGTTCTAGCGAAGCATCTTTTGGCATTTCGATTTGAACTAAAAACTCACCACTATCCGATGCTGCAAAGAACTCACCCCCAATAAATCCTGCTGGTACCAATGCAATTGAACTGAAGAATAAAACTAAAACAATGGCAAGTGTTGTTTTATAATGATCCAAAGACCATGTCAGTAATCCAGAGATCCAGTTGATGAAACGGGTTAAATAACTTTCAAAACCAAGAATGATTCTTCCAAAAAGGTTTTTACCTTCAATGTGTTCTAATTTTCCGTATCTGGATGATAACCAAGGAATAATAGTAAACGAAGCAACTAATGACAATAAAGTAGATATAATTACAGTTACACAAAATTGCGTAATAATATTAGAAACCAGACCAGAACTCAATGCAATTGGTAAAAATACAACCACAATTACAAGCGTAATCGATACTACAGTTCCACCAATTTCGGCTGTACCATCATAGGCAGCTCGAACTTTGTTTTTGCCCATTTCCATGTGCCTGTAAATATTTTCAAGAACCACAATCGCATCATCCACAAGAATACCTACAACGAGTGACAATCCTAATAAACTCATTAAGTTCAAGGTATAACCCATTAAGTAAATCCCAATAAAAGTGGCAATTAACGATGCAGGAATAGAAACCATTACAATCAAGGAGTTTCGAATACTGTGCAAGAAAAATAACATCACAAAAGCCACTAAAAGAACGGCAATAAGCAAATCGTGCACTACAGCATCAGCAGCTTCAAGGGTGAAAATGGTACTGTCTTTAGCAATTTTTAGTTTTAATTCCTCCGTTTTGTACTCCGCTTCTAATTTAGCAATTGTCTTAACTAACTCTTCACTTACTGCAACCGCATTGGCATCAGATTGCTTTATAATTTGTAAAATAATGGCACTTTTCTGATTGACACGTGCTACTTTTTCAGTAAGCTTTTGAGTATCCTGAACATCAGCAATATCGCGTAAACGAATCTGAATACCGTTTCTAGAAGAAACAATTAAGTTTCTCAGTTCTTCAACATTCTTGTATTTTCCGGCTAATCGGATTAATATTTTTTGCTCACGGGTTTGAATATTTCCTGTTGGAAAATCCAAGTTTGAGGATAAAATATTTTGCTGTACTTGTGGGACCGAAAGTCCGTAGGCTTGCATTTTTACCGCATCGAGATTAACTTGTATTTCTCTTTCTTGTCCCCCCGTAATGTTTACTTGTGCTACTCCTGGCACTCGTGATAGTACTGGTGCTAATTTTTTATCAACTAAGTCGTAAAATTCAACTTCGTCCATTTTTCCATTGGCACCAATTGTCATAATTGGTAAATCGCTTAAGGAAAATTTGTTTAAGGAAGGGGCTTGCGCATCATCTGGCAAGTCGTTTATGATTGCATTTATTTTTCGCTGCGCATCGTTCATCGAAATATTAACATCAGCATTCGATGTTAATGTTATAGAAACCGAGGATAAACTTTCAAATGACTTAGAGTCGATTTTCTTGATGTTTTCTAAGGAGGAAATCGCGTCTTCAATTTTTTTAGTAACCGTGTTTTCAACTTCACTAGGCGATGCACCTGGATAAACAGTTGCAATCGAAATTACGTTTGTTTCAAATTTCGGTATCAACTCATAGCCTAATTGGCTGTAACTGAACAGTCCCCCCAATGTTAGAATCGTAAATAATACGATAACTAATGAAGGGCGTTTTATGGATATTTCTGCTAATTTCATATTTTTATCTGGCTTTAGGCTTCAAGCTTTAAGCTCTAAGCTGTTTCTTTATGACTTTAAGACTTTCGACTTTAAGACTTATTTAATAACATCCACTTTTGTACCGTCAGTCAAGTTGATTTGTCCTGTAATAATAACCGTTTCCCCTTCAGAAAGTCCACTTAAAATTTCTACTTTGTCACCAAGAATTCTACCTGCTGTTACCGTTTTCAGTTTTGCAGTTCCATTTTCAATTACAAAAATTTGGTTGCTGCTTACACTTCCTATAAATGCATTTCTAGGAACAATCATCAAAGATTGTTTTTGTTGATTGGATGCAAATTCAGCTGTCCCGTACATTCCGGCTTTTAAATCATTAGATGAATTATTTGCAATTTCTATTTCTACAGGAAAGTTCAAGCTAGTATCCGCCTTTGGAGCGATGAAAGTAATTTTACCTGAAAATATTTGGTCAGGATAGACACTGGCAGTAACTTTTGTGTTGTTTCCTATTTTCAAACGAGCAACCTGATTTTCATTAACGGTAACTTTCAATTTTAATTTTGAAACATTAACGATGTCAAACATTTGGGTTGCAGCACCCAGTACAGAACCAGGCTCAATATATTTTTTATTTACAACCCCATTAATTGTAGATTTAATGTTTGTATCGCCAATGTTAACTTTAGCTTGTTGCAATCTTGATTTTGAAGTCACTAAGCCTAATCTGGCTTGATCTACTTGTTGTTTTGTAACTCCACCTGTTTTATATGCATTTTCAAAACGGTTGTAATCCGCTACTGCATTTTGATAAGAAGCTTGAGCAGTTTGCAAATCCGATGAAATTTGTTCACTTCTTACAATTGCCAAAGTTTGTCCAATTCTAACATTGTCACCTTCTTTAACCAAAACGCGAACCACTCTCCCTGGTTTTTCTGCGGAAAAATTTAATTCCTGTAGTGGCTCAAAATTCCCATTAGCAGTAAAATCCAGAGATACTTCTTCCGTTTTAACGGTTTCGGTTTTAACTGAAACAGTAGCGTTTTTCTCTGCTACAATGGCTGTTTTTGCTTCATTCTCGTTTTTATTATTCATTAAAG
This sequence comes from Flavobacterium sp. CG_9.10, assembly GCF_015752245.1. Taxonomy (NCBI): domain Bacteria; kingdom Pseudomonadati; phylum Bacteroidota; class Flavobacteriia; order Flavobacteriales; family Flavobacteriaceae; genus Flavobacterium; species Flavobacterium sp. CG_9.10. The sequence goes on along the minus strand of NZ_JADOVD010000008.1, from coordinate 10,442 downwards.
TAAAAGCAATAATTGCCAGTACTCCTAATATGATTATTCCGGTTAGTATATTTTTTTTCATTTTCTTAGTTATTTATAAGTGATCTTAATTCTCCTTTTGATTTGATTAATTGAATTTCGGCTAGTTTGTAATCTAATATTGCAGACGTGTAATTGTTTTGTGCTTCTGTCAATGAGTTTTCGGCATCCAATAAATCAGTTAAAGAAGCCAATCCTTGCACGTAATTATTTCGGGTATTGTTTAAAACATCTTGAGCCAATTGAGCATTACCTTTTTGGTTTGCAATGATAGTTATGCTATTGTCAATTTGTATTTTGGCATTTTCATAAGCCAAATCAAGACCTAATTTTGTGTCGTCGATGTCTTCTTTCAAAGATCTCAAAGTTACATCTGCTTGTCTCACTTTTGCTCGTGTTGCAAATCCTGAAAAAATCGGCACTTTTAAGTTCAAACCAATCGAAGAGAAATCAGACCAATAAACGCCATCAGCTGGTTTTGCACCCCAAGGCATTTTTGGACCTTGACCTATGTAATTGTAACCAGCAGAAAGGTTAAGCGATGGGTAATAAGCCGCTTGATCTGCTTTTTTCTGATAGGTTAATAACTGTTCTTGTTTTTTCAAAAGCAAATACTCTGTTCTAGTCTCTGTATTTGGGGCTTGAGATAAGGCTTGAGGTGAAACTTCAAATTGAGATACGGGAATTATGATTTTTGTTTCAATTGGCATTCCCATGTAAAATTTCAAAGCATTTTCTTGTAACTGAACGGCATTCAAAACCTGTTGGCGTTGGGTGCTGATGTTCGATATTTTTACTAAAATTCGGTCTAAGTCTATTTTTTTAGCCAGACCATTATCAAATTGTCCTTTAATAATGTTCTTAACTTTATTGGTGTTAACATAATTACTGTCAAGAACAGTCAATTTTTGTCTTTGAACATATACTTGATAATAGTTATTCGCCACTCTTTCAATTACTTGTTCTTCCGTCAACTGTTCGTTTATTTGATAAAACTCCCTCGTTGATTTTGCCGCTTTTAAACCGGTAAAAACAGATTGATCAAAAAGTGCTTGAGTCAATGATAATCCGGCGGTTGAAGTCCATTTTTGTCCAAAAGTAGCCTGAATTGTTTTTCCTTTTTCACCACCAAAAGAACCTGCATCCAGAAAAGTCGTTTGCAAAATCGGGTTGTACGTTAATGTTCCGTTTGCCGAAATTTGAGGTAATGCTCTAGATCGTACCTCTTGTATTTGGTATTCTCCGTTTTCTACTTTCAGTTTCGCTTTTTTCGCATCTGATTTATTTTCTAAAGCATAGGTGATTGCATCTTTCAATGTCAACGGCTTTGCTTCTTGAGATTTTGCTGTAATCGCAAAAGCTAAGATGGTTATTAATATTAATCTGTTCATTATGATATATTAAGGTTTAGTAAATTTTTTTCCAATTCAATAATTCCATTTGGTGTAGCCATGGCTCTAGTGTGATATTCTAAAGCTTCAAGTTCTATTTTTTGTGATTCTTTTTCGGAACTGGTGCTTTCTTTAATGCTAAAAATAAGATGATAATAAAAATTGGTGTAGCGATCAATATGAATGCTTTCTCGGTACAGTCCTTGTTCAATTCCTTTTTCAATATTAATTCTAAAAACACTGTTGCATTCGCTTATTTCTCGTGCCATTACCTTATCATATATTTCAGGATAATGTTTTCTTAATTGATAAATAGGGGAATTATCAGAGGATTGAAACATCTCTTTGAACATTTTTCTTATCTCGAAATTTTCCTCAATGGCATTGTAATTTTTAACTATGATATTATCAATAATTTGATGAATTTCTTTGTGAATTGCTTCTGTACTTTCTTCAATAAGGATTTCTTTATTACAGAAATATTTATAAATTGTTTTTTTAGAAATGCACATTTCTCCTGCAATATCATCCATGGTAATGCTTTTAAAACCAAGTTTTAAAAACATGTCGCTTGCTTTTGATATAATTTTTTCTTTCATTTTTTTGTGCTTTTCCCAATATTCCGGGATTTGTAAGTTGCTGTTAATTATAGAAATAAGTAAAATTATGAATGCAAATATAACTTGGAAACTTTGAACACCAAAATAGTTTCCAAATTATTGACATAAATTTAACAATTCTGTAACCTTGTCTTTTAAGCGGTGAATTCTAAATTAGCAATCAGGTTGATATCTTGTCCCTTTGCTAAACCTCCGGTTTGTGTATAGGAATTGAACGGTAAGTCAAAATCTTTGCGATTTATCTTTCCAATTATTTCGAAAGCAGCTTTTTGAACGCCATTTTCTGTGTTAATCCCAATAAATGCAGCATCTAATTCAACAACTTTGGTGATGTTTCTAATAGTTAGATTCCCTTTCAAAAAATTAATGTTTCTATTTACTTTTTGAAATGAGGTCGACTTGAAACTAATAACTGGATATTCATTTGTATTGAAAAAATCATTCAATTTCAAGTAGCTGTCAATTTGATCCAGTTTTGTTGGCTTATTATTTACGTCCAAAGCAAATTCGATCGAGGCATCTTCAAGTTCATTATCCTCAATATCTACGTGACCTGTAAATTTGTTGATTGTACCGTCCATAAACGCAATTGTGGAGTGTCTGTTTTTAATTAATACATCGGATTGGCTTGAATCAATTGTCCATTTTGTTTTCATAATGGGTTAAGTATTATTTTGTAATTATTATTTCATTTCGCATTGATTCGAAATGTCATAATTATATGTTAGAGGATGTTAAAATTTTCAGTGCAAATGTAAAGCGGAAACTTTGAATACCAAAATAGTTTCCAATGTTTTTATTTTTATTTAACATTTGAGAAAGTTTAAAGTTTAAAGTTTAAAGTTTTTTGAGTTTCTTTGTGGTATATAAAGTCCGAAAAGCCAGAACTTTCATGAAAACTTTTTAAACTTTAAACTTTAAACAAAAAAATGATGCATACCATTTACCAGTATCAGGAATTCATTTCAGCTTATTTGCAATCCCAATATGAAATTAAAGAGCCAAAAAATTTGTATGAACCAATACATTATATTTTAGATCTTGGAGGAAAAAGAATCCGTCCGGTGCTTACTTTGATGACCACTGAAATTTTTGGTGCAGATTATAAAAAAGCCTTGCCGGCTGCTTTGGCCGTTGAAGTTTTTCATAATTTCTCGTTGGTTCATGATGACATTATGGATGATGCACCCCTACGAAGAGGGCAGGCGACCGTTCATGAAAAGTGGAATATAAACACTGGGATTTTATCTGGCGATGCGATGCTCATTCTGGCTTATCAGTATTTTGAACAATATCAACCAAAGATATTTCGAAAACTAGCAAAATTGTTTAGCAAAACGGCTCTTCAAGTTTGTGAAGGACAGCAATGGGACGTTGATTTTGAAACGCGTGACGATGTTACAATTGCCGATTATCTAAAAATGATTGAATATAAAACGGCAGTTTTGGTAGCGGCAGCAATGAAAATGGGTGCGATAATTGCCGAAACTTCTAAAGAAAATGCTAATTTAATTTATGATTTTGGGTTGAATTTAGGCTTGGCTTTTCAATTGCAAGATGATTATTTGGACGCCTTTGGTGATCCTGAAACTTTTGGAAAACAAGTAGGTGGAGATATTATTGAAAATAAAAAAACCTATTTGTATTTAAAAGCATTGGAATTTTCGAAAAAAGAGCAAGCCCAACAATTATTAGATTTATTCTCCAATCAACCTATCGAAAATTCAAATAAAATTAATGCAGTAAAAGAAATTTTTAATAGTTCTGGAGCCTCAAAAGCAACGCAAGATGCTATACAGGAATTCACTTTTAAAGCATTTGAAATAGTGGATAAAATGAATATTGACGAAGATAAAAAAGTAATATTGAGAGCCTTCGGGGAGAATTTAATGGGACGAAAAGTGTAGATTTTTGATTTCAAATTAGAGATTTTTTGATTGCAGAAATTTTACTTCGGATATATAATGGTTAATTTCAAAAATCAGTATAATTTAAAAAAAAATCAAACATTTAGAGCAATTTCTTAAAATCAAAAATCTAAATTCGTTAATCAAAAATCTGAAATCTAATGTTCATAGCGCCAATAAATACAGATTCACTACTATCGGAAGCCGGAAAAGAAACCTTATATCTAAAGTTAGTTGAACAACTTAATAAGGATTTTAACCTCGCCAACGAAGCGATTGATTTTCCTTTAAGCATTTCTCCCGCTGAATTGAAACTGCAATTACACGACAAAATATATCGCCTGATTGAGTATAAATTTGCCGAATATCTTAATCTGCTATATATAATTGATGTTTCTGAAGAACAAATAAAAAAGCTGGATGGTTCGGATTTAGTGGTTTTGGCTGAGCAAGTTGCTTTTTTAATTTTAAAAAGAGAATGGCAGAAAGTTTGGTTTCGCAATAAGTATTAACTGTTATAATATTAGAAGTAGCAATTGAGAATTTTTTTTCATTTCTCCAATTTCCTTGTTTTTTAAAAATAAACCCGTACAAAAGGCATGAATGCATTGCCATAAACATCATTAGTGTCTCGTAATACATTGTAGCGTGCGCCAATAGTCACATTTCCAGTTCTGTAACCTGCACCAAGAAATAAACCGGTATTCCAGTAATCTTGAGAATTGCTATTGGAGCCAATCAAATTTATATTAACTCTCAGTTCTTCCAGTTCCGCCGAAAGTTGGATTTCTTCTATTGGATTAAACAGTGCTATAACACTTCCACCATATAAGTTTGACGCGTAATAATTTTTTTGCTTTATGTAGGTATATTGTGCACCAAGGCCTAAAGCGACATACTGATTGAAATTATAAATGGCACTTGGTGCTAAAGAAATGTCGGTGTAGCCAGAACCAAAGCTCAAACCAATTCCACCACCAAATTGTACTTTTCGCCAGAAATCACTTTGCATTTTTGGAGATGCTGTTTGTTGCTGTGCAAATAATAAACTCGAAAACAATAAGGTTGTAGAAATCAAAATATATTTATAAATAGTCTGAAATTGATTCTTTTCCATGATTATGTTGTTAATTTAACAAATATTAACGTAAAAGTACGTAAAAAACTGAATTAAATATATTGGTTTATTGTACTTTTGTCCCTCGATTTGACAAAAAAAAACATTCACAAATATTATGGATAGGTTTTCATTTTTAAACGCAGCACACACCGAATTCTTCGCACAATTATACGATCAATATTTAGAAAATCCAGATAGCGTCGAGCCAAGTTGGAGAAGTTTTTTTCAAGGTTTCGACTTTGGAATGACCACCTATAATGATGAAAATCCAGTTGCTTATATAGCAAATGTTGCCGCTGGTAATGTTGAACATGCTCCTGTTTCTGATAAACTTCAAAAAGAGTTTAACGTATTGAAATTAATTGATAGCTACCGATCGCGCGGACATTTGTTTACAAAAACAAATCCCGTTAGAGAAAGAAGAACTTCATCACCAACGTTGGATATTGTAAATTTCGGACTTTCGTCAGCAGATTTAAATACTGTTTTTGACGCAGCAAAAGTAATTGGAATTCAACCATGTACGCTTAAAGAAATTATTGTTCACCTTGATAATATTTATTGTCAACATATTGGGGTGGAGTACATGTATATAAGAAAGCCGGAAGTTATTCAATGGATGCAAGATAAATTAGGGATAAATGACAACCTACCTAACTTCTCTGCTGATGAAAAGAAAATAATTCTAGGTAAATTAAATCAAGCCGTTTCTTTCGAAAATTTCTTACACACTAAATATGTAGGTCAAAAAAGATTTTCGCTTGAAGGTGGAGAATCAATAATTCCTGCACTTGATGCTTTAATTGAAAAAGCAGCTGAAAAAGGAGTGGAACAATTTGTTATGGGAATGGCTCACCGTGGTCGTTTGAATGTTTTAGCAAATATTTTCGGAAAATCTACTCAAGATATTTTTGGAGAATTTGACGGTAAAGATTACGATCAGGAATATTTTGATGGTGACGTAAAATACCACTTAGGACTTACCGCTGAAAAAGTAACCAGATCAGGAAAAAATATAAACATTAATTTGGCTCCAAACCCTTCACACCTTGAAACAGTAGGTGCTGTAATCGAAGGAATTACAAGAGCAAAACAAGATAAATATTTCCCTAATGACTTTTCAAAAGTATTGCCAATTGCCGTTCACGGAGATGCAGCGATCGCTGGTCAGGGAATTCTTTATGAAATTGTTCAAATGGCTCAGTTGGATGGATACAAAACGGGAGGTACGATTCATATTGTAATAAATAATCAAGTAGGATTTACCACTAATTATCTTGACGCTCGTTCATCAACGTATTGTACGGATGTTGCCAAAGTAACACTTTCACCGGTATTGCACGTGAATGCAGATGATGCGGAAGCTGTGGTGCATGCGATGTCATTTGCATTAGACTTTAGAATGCAATTTGGCCGTGATGTGTTTATAGATTTATTAGGATATAGAAAATACGGGCATAATGAAGGAGATGAACCTCGTTTTACACAGCCTGTACTTTACAAACTGATAGCAAAGCATCAAAATCCTAGAGATATTTATGCTGAAAAATTGTTGTCAGAAGGAGTGATCGACGTTACTTATGTAAACGGATTAGAGAAAGAATATAAATCTAATCTGGAAGTAAATCTTGAAGAATCGCGTAAAAAAGACCTGACTATTATCACACCATTTATGAAAAATGAATGGAGAGGTTTTGAACAGGTTACAGACGTACAAATGCTTGAAAAAGTAGATACAACTTATTCAATTGAAGGACTTACACAAGTGGCCAATGCGATTTGTAACTTGCCTGCGGATAAAAAGTTTATTAGTAAAATTCAAAAACTAATCAACGATAGAAAAACAATGTTTTTCGAAACTAATAAGTTGGATTGGGCAATGGCCGAACATTTAGCTTATGGATCATTATTACAAGAAGGATATGATGTTCGTATTTCCGGACAAGACGTAGAACGTGGTACTTTCTCCCATCGTCATGCTGTAGTTAAGGTAGAAGACTCCGAAGAGGAAGTAGTCTTGATAAACAATTTAGAAGGTAAAGTAGGGAAATTCAATATTTTCAACTCACTTTTATCAGAATATGGTGTTTTAGGTTTTGATTATGGATATGCCTTGACTAACCCAAATGCATTAACAATTTGGGAAGCGCAGTTTGGGGATTTCAGTAATGGAGCCCAAATTATGATTGACCAATATATTTCTTGTGGGGAAGATAAATGGAACAATCAAAACGGAATTGTTTTATTATTGCCTCACGGATATGAAGGACAGGGAGCGGAACATTCCTCTGCCAGAATGGAACGTTATTTACAACTTTGCGCCAGACAAAATATGTTTGTCGCCGATTGTACAACGCCAGCGAATTTTTACCATTTGCTTAGAAGACAAATGAAAACGACTTTCCGTAAACCACTTATTGTGTTTACTCCAAAGAGTTTGTTGCGTGATCCAAGAGTAGTTTCTACTGTTGAAGAATTTGCAAATGGAACTTTCCAAGAAACATTCGATGATGAAACGGTGAATAAAGCGGATGTAAAAACATTGGTTTTTTGTACCGGTAAATTCTATTATGATATTACTGCCGAAAGAGAAATCAATGGTCGTAAAGATGTTGCTGTGGTGAGAATTGAACAATTGTTCCCTCTACCAGTAGAACAATTAAGCGCCATTATTGCGAAATATCCAAATGCCGATGATTACGTTTGGGCACAGGAAGAACCAAAAAACATGGGAGCCTACAGTTTTATGTTGATGAACTTCAATTTAGTAAAATGGAGATTGGCTTCGCTAAAAGCATATGCTGCTCCAGCTGCAGGAAGTTATACAAGAGCAAAACGTCGTCAGGCGGATGCAATACGAATGGTTTTTGATAAAAATTTATTTAGGTAGTGCCAACTGTATTAATAACTGATGGGTTCCGTTTTTTCTTTTACAGTAATGAACATTTGCCAAAGCATATTCATGTTGAAAACGCCGAAAAAATAGCAAAATTTAATTTAGAAAATATAGAATTAGTAAAATCATCAGGATTTAATTCCACTCAATTAAAAACAATACGTAATTTAGTAGAACGAAATCAAGAACTTTTAATATATAAATGGGATGAGTTTTTCAGTAATTAGCAAATCAAAAAATGCAATAGACATTGTTTTTTCAGAATCTAAAATGATTGTTTTTTTAGAAGATGGACGTGAATTAGCTGTGCCGTTAGAATGGTTTCCAAGATTAAGAAAAGCAACCGAAGAGCAACTAAAAAAATGGAGATTCATCGGCAAAGGAGAAGGCGTTCATTGGGAAGAGATTGATGAAGATATTTCAATTGAAAATTTATTAGAATAAAATAACACACAAATAAAATTATAAAAGATGATTTTAGAAATGAAAGTTCCATCACCAGGGGAATCAATAAAAGAAGTTGAAATTGCAACATGGTTAGTGAAAGACGGAGATTATGTAGAAAAAGACCAAGCAATTGCTGAGGTTGATTCTGACAAAGCAACACTGGAATTGCCAGCTGAAGCTAGTGGGATTATTACACTAAAAGCAGAAGAAGGTGATGCAGTAGCAGTTGGGGCAGTGGTTTGTCTTATCGATACAGATGCTGCTAAACCATCTGGTGATGCGCCAGCTGCAGAGGTTACAAAAGCAGTTGATCCCGAGACTTCGGGACCAAAGGCGGAAGTTAAACCGGAAGTTAAAGCAGCTCCCGAGACTTCGGAACCAAAAGCAACTCCAGTTGCAGCAACAACTTACGCTTCTGGAACACCATCTCCAGCAGCAAGAAAAATATTAGACGAAAAAAATATAGCGCCTGTTTCCATATCAGGGACAGGAAAAGACGGAAGAATCACTAAAGATGATGCCGTAAATGCGGTTCCATCTATGGGAACTCCTACAGGAGGATCTCGTGGGACTGAACGTACTAAATTATCTATGTTGCGTCGTAAAGTAGCGGAAAGATTGGTCGCTGCCAAAAATGAAACAGCTATGTTGACTACGTTCAATGAAGTGAACATGACGCCAATCAACAACTTGCGTAATGAATACAAAGATGCGTTCAAAGCGAAACATGGCGGAATTGGTTTAGGATACATGTCGTTCTTTACTAAAGCCGTAACTAGAGCTTTAAAATTATTCCCGGATGTAAACTCAATGATGGATGGTGATCACAAGATTGCTTTCGATTTTTGCGACATTTCAATTGCAGTTTCCGGACCTAAAGGTTTAATGGTTCCTGTAGTTCGTAATGCGGAGAACTTGACTTTCCGTGGTGTAGAATCTGATATTAAAAGATTAGCTATCAAAGCACGTGACGGACAAATCACGGTTGATGATATGACTGGTGGAACTTTCACGATTACTAATGGTGGTGTTTTTGGTAGTATGTTAAGTACGCCGATTATCAATCCTCCACAATCTGGAATTCTTGGAATGCACAACATTATCGAGCGTCCTATTGCCGTAAACGGAAAAGTGGAAATTCATCCTATGATGTATGTGGCACTTTCATACGACCACAGAATTATTGATGGTCGTGAGTCTGTTGGTTTTTTAGTTGCAGTAAAAGAAGCGTTAGAAAATCCATTAGAATTATTGATGGATAACAATCCTAAAAAAGCATTAGAGTTGTAATATTGATATTTATCAAACCTACTGAGAAATATTTTAATCCCGCCTTGTTCAGAAACATGGCGGGATTTTTTTTGGTCAATTCTTGACTTAGAAATATGTAATTATTTTTACTTTTTTTTATGATTATGATTTTTTATTTTATAATAAATTAGATTTTGTTTAAAAATAATGGTCTTATAGCGAGGATTTACCATAACATTACCACAACATTGTCGCGTTAAACAGATGTACAAATCTTTCTTTGCAGCTCATTTAATAAAAGTAAGTAGCAGTTATAGCAGGATTTAGGGCTATTTTTAACTGTGGTATTTCTTTAGGATGTTGTATAGTTTTTAGATAGGTAACATTTTAACTTACATCATAATACATTCATAAATTTGAGAATAACTATTTACTCAAAATTATGAAGAAAATTACTCTAATCATTTTCCTGTTGGTTTATTCGATAGGATTTTCACAAACACTGCCTTTAGATTTTGAATCGTCAACTGTGACTTATGCATTCACTGATTTCGATGGAGGTGCTGCAACAGTAGTTGCAAATCCACAAATGTCAGGAATTAATACAAGTTCTAAAGTTGCCAAAATGGTAAAAGGTGCAGGTCAACCATGGGCCGGAAGCAAATTTTTGATGGGAAGCACAGTTGATTTCTCAACTAATAAAGTTTTTAAAGTTAAAGTATTTTCGCCAGTCGCTGGTAAAAAGCTTTTGTTGAAGTTTGAAGGAGCTGGTGCTGCTTTTGAAAAAGAATC
>NZ_JADOVD010000007.1:0-210281 GCF_015752245.1 Flavobacterium sp. CG_9.10 | reverse complement strand
CCTTCGTTTGTTCCTTGCAAGACAAAGATATTGACTAATTGCGTATGTTTGTAAAACTTAAAATGTTAAAGTCCGATTATTAGGGGGCTAAACCACTATTCCTCCTAAAAGCTTATCCTTAATCCAGTCTGTTTTAAAATCATTGTTTGCATCTAAAGTGATTTTAATTAGCTGCGTATTATTTATGTTAGCATAGTTTCCATAATAAACAGAATTGCCTTCTATAAATGGGTCGCTATCACGCACATTAATGAGACCCATCACGTTTTTCAGTATCTTATCATTAATGTCGATAACGACATGTCCACCATTATTGGTACCGCAGCAAAAACTAGTAAAGACAACAATTTTGTTATTAATATTTACTATGGAGTTTGCCCATTGCCCATAAGTACTACTTGGATTTGGAATAAAAATAGATGATATGTACTTCCCATTGTGGTCAATTTTGGCAATTTCTATATGCAAATTGTTGACAGCATCATTTATGTTACTTTTAATTACATAATAGTATGAATTATATTTTAAAATTGAGTTATCAGAACTTTGTTGTGAAATAGAACTTAAAGTATATACCCATATTTTATTACCATTTAAATCGAAAGAAAATACAGTATTTGGAATGTTTAATACAATCGTGTTGTTCTCAACAATTGCTTTTGATAATGGCTTTTCATTGAATAGAAGGGTTTCTTTAATAATATTAAAATTAATATCCGTATTGATTAAATATGTTTTGTAATTCTGCTTACTATCTTTAGTAACTCTTATTAAATATAGAGTGTTATTTATTTCAAATGTGTCTGCTATGTATGAGATAATATCATTACTATCATTATAGGGATAAACTTTTTCTTTACATCCAGAACATTCAATAAATTTAGATAAGTAAGAAAAGGTATGTGTATTAATTACTTCTTTACCATTCAATGACATTTCAGGAAGACCATTTATAGCAGAAAGTGTAAACTTTACTTTTCTATCTGAAACACTGTTTATAATGGCTTTTTCAGTACCATAAAATATTGACACATTAGAATTGCTAGGTAAATTTTCAGACATATTAAAAGTAATTTCATCTCCAGCATAACCATAGGTTGGTGTAACTGATTCAACCACTACATTTGAAATACTAGGCTGATTGTCTTCTGGTTTTGAGCACGAAAACAAAAAAGTTAACGATAAAATAAAAATTAGTTTCTTCATATTTATTTAAATAATCCTTACTTATTTACGGCATCAGGTATCCGTTTTTAAATTGATTTTATGCATTAAAATATTAATTGAGCTTTATTGTGTCTATTTAAACTAGGAAAGCATAGCTATCTCACAAAGTAATTTCTTTTCAGAATCATTTCATTACGGTTTTCCACATTCTGCAAAAACAAACACAGTTATCTTTTATGATAACCATATAAATCAAATATAGAACAAATTTTGACTTATCATAAAAGATAATTAAGATTTGGGAAATTCTTTACAAATAAAGGTTGGTAATCGTATTCAGGAAATCAGGATTGAGAAAAATTTATCTCAACAAGATTTGGCTGCCAAGTGCAACTTTGAGAAGAGCAATATGTCAAGGTTAGAAGCTGGCAGAGCCAATGCAACACTCTCAACATTAGACATAGTCTCTAAAGCTTTAGAAGTCGAGGTGATTGAACTTTTTAAATAGATAGCATTTTTTAATTCCAGCAGAGTATAAAAATTAATTAGTTAAATCTTTTACTAATTCCCTGTCTAGTTTTATGAACTTTTTTTCACCTCTTTCCCCTTTAATGCTATAAAGATCTAGCAACGACTCTCCAACCGCTTCTTTTATTTTCCTGTTGATTCTTGACAATATGACATTTATATCATTTTCGAAAGGATTGACAAGAAATTTAATTGCGTTGTGAATTACTTCTGGATTTGATAGGTTACAAAAACGAGTATACAATTGTTTCAATTCTTCCTTATAATCTTGTAACTCGTTTAAATTAATTCCTTCAGAATGGTTTAAGAATAATAAGTAGAGTGCTTTTTCCTTTGGATTTAGTCTCAATTCAAGACCTCCTAAATCAGTAAAAAAAATCTTTTTGGTATATCCTTTTATTTCCATTCTACTGGGTTGTTGTAATAATTTTGAACGTCCTCTGAAAGTCATAGTCTCCCTTATCCCATCTAACATATCAAAAAATTGTCTTGTGTATAATTTCGGAACGTCTCTCTCAATAAATTTATTCATGCAGCTATCGCAAACATCTGCAGTTCGCATTTTTAAAATAATTTGCGATTTATCCTGACAGAAATCCATTATACAGCCTATGGGAGTTTTGTGGATATTGGCCATAATTGCTTCATTTGTCGGAAACATATAAAAACGCATTAACCAAATAATCACTTCATAGGCTATGGGAAATCTAACATCTATGCTAGTACCAAAGAAGTGTTCCCAGTTTGAGGTTTGAATAAAATAGTTTTTCATAGAAGGAGAAATTCCTCCAAACCAATTTGGATTATTACCATAATCGGTAAGCAATACAACAATATCATCCTCAGAAATCTTTTTTACAGACCTATACTTTTTACATTCTAAAAATAATTGTTTCCAAGTTTTTACTTTTTCATTATAAGGAAACGCAATAGTTAATTCAGACACTTCCTTCATTGAGCGACTGAATTGTATATGATGTAATTTTTCAAAATCGTTACTATTATCCCATACTCTTACTTCATCATAAGAATTGTCTAACAACACTTCTTCTTCACATTCAAGAAAATGCATAGGTCCTCGGAATTGCTGCAATAAATGCAGTACGTTTCTATAGGTTTCCTCTTTTAATTCCGGTGATCGTAATAGATGTATATTCATAAAACCAAAGTAATTTATTTAATTAATTTCTACGATCTTTTTTTACAATAAAATCTAAAAAGCCTTTCTTTATTTTACCTTCAGATTTACTATTTGAATATTGGCGCATACCATTACTAATTTCATTCATCATTTCGCCCATATCGCTTTTATTAAAAGACACAACATTTTCTTCCCTGATATTCAACATTTTTGAGGTGTGAATAGCATCAATATCGGCTCCCAAGAAAGTAAAAGTCCATTTCTCAGTTTGTTCTAAAGCTTTAATGGTACTTGCGATTTGATGATATGTAAATTCTTTACTGGCATTCTCCATTCCATCTGTTAGTATGACCACCACAATGCTCATTTCATCATTGAGGATTTTAGATTCATTAGTCATTCTAATTTGGTTTATAGATATTCCTATGGCATCTAACAGAGCTGTACAACCATTAGGTTGATACATTGAAGGTGTTAGTTTTTCAAATTCTTTTAGTCCTAGATTCGTAAATATACTTTCAACATTATCATCAAAGATTGTCAAAGAAACTTCAAATTCTTGATCTGGAAATTCCTTTTGTAATTCTTTAATAGTTTCTAGCTGACTATTGAATCCAATGATTGTTGTTTCTCTGCAATTTCCCATAGAACCACTTTTATCAAGTACAAAATGGTATAACGTTTTTTTGTTTTTCATAATATTATTATTTAATTATGAAACAAAACTAGCATATTCAATTAGTGTATCAGATTCTTTGCAACCTTGCAAATGATGTTAAATTTAAATATTCTCATAAAGCGCATTGAGTTGCAGTATTCCTTATTATAGCCATTTGTTTACTTAAAAAATGATTCTATACCTTGCTCTATAAAGCTTCCAATTAAGATACCTACTAAATTTAATAGCGATATAAAAAAGAGTAATACAGCTGTAGATCTAAGACCTGTAGATTCTACTTTATCGGCTGTAAGCAGAATTAAACCAGAAATTACTGCTACAATAACGAAAATTGCAGTATAATTTTCTCTTAGAAAATTAAATAAATTTGAGATTAATCCCAGAACAGACGACAAAACCAATAAACCAACCAAAACTGCAAATATTATCAGAATTATTTTAATAGATTTTTCCATATTGTTTGATTTAAACTTTTTATCCAGATTCGTTATTATTGTCTAATTAAGCCACCCTCTCCTCATACAAATGCTTCTGAAACTCTATAAAAAGCTTTCTTATGTTTGTAACATCTCCTAGTTCTGACTTAGCATCTTCAAGAGATTGGTATTTGTTTGTAAGCAAGTTTGGTAATTTCTCCTGGTCTAATTCTTCTACGCCAGTCTCTATATACTTCGTTAAAACAAACTCTATGAACTCTTTCTGTTTATCGTTAAGTAAAGCAAAAATTGTTGCTTGCGCAGCTGCCACTCGTGCTTCTCTGGTTATAGGTTTAATATCGCTATTGAAGACATATTCCAACACATCAAATAAATCACTTTTATCTGCGTCTATTAGCTTCTGAAGAGTAGACAATTCGTCTTTTCCAAAACCTGCATCATCTAACTTCTCGAGCAATGTTTTTCGGGTTAAAGGATTGCTCCAAATGGTGCGCAATTCTTCTTCGCTTTTGAAAAAATCGGGAAGTGCGCCAAACAAATTATTCAGGAACTCTTCCACAGAAATAGGCTTGCCATCCGCACTCCAAAAAGAAGTAGCAATCATGTGTTGGATTTCTCTTTCCTTACCATCACGCAGTTTAATCTTAATTTTTTTGCGCTTTTCTTTAGGTTCTCCGCCTTCTTCATCTTCTTTAGGTTCTTTATCAGGATAAGGTGGGCTTGGTTCTCTAACAGCAGGTTCTTTTGGCTCTAATGGTTCACCATCCCATTCCGGATCGGCAAAATGGTGGTAGCCATCGACAAAATCATAAATGGTAAAAAACTCTTTTCCGTCAAACATGCGCGTGCCTCGTCCTACAATCTGCTTAAACTCAATCATAGAGTTCACAGGACGCATCAAAACAATGTTTCTAATGTTTCGTGCATCTACACCAGTTGAGAGCTTCTGTGAGGTCGTAAGGATGGTTGGAATAAACTTTTCGTTGTCTTGGAATTCACGCAAAAATTGTTCTCCAATTTCACCATCATTAGCAGTAACACGTACACAGTAATTTGTGTTGGTTGATTTCTTGTACTGATTTACTAAGTCCCTAACGGCTGCAGCATGATCTTGTGTTGCACAAAAGATAATTGCTTTCTCATTCTGATTAGCATCATCCATATATATGCGTACCCGCTTTGCCTCTCTTGCTTTAATCTCTATAATTCGGTTAAAGTCAGCTTCTTTATACAACCTTCCTTCTTCTACATCTCCCTCAATTAGTTCATCATCTCCTGTAAAGATGTAATCATCCATCGTGGTCTTGATGCGCTTAACTTTAAAAGGAGTAAGGAAACCATCATTAATGCCTTCTTTAAGTGAGTAGATATAAACCGGATCTCCAAAATATTTATACGTGTCTACGTTATCTTTTCGCTTTGGTGTTGCGGTTAAACCCAGTTGTACTGCAGGCGAAAAATACTCTAAAATTCCTCTCCAGTTTCCTTCGTCATTAGCTCCTCCTCTGTGACATTCATCTATGATTATGAAATCAAAATAGTCAGCAGGGTAATCCCCAAAGTAGGGAGCAGGTTTCCCTTCTGCATCTGTTCCAGACATAAAAGTCTGAAAAATGGTAAAAAAGATACTTCCGTTTGTAGGTACGCTACCTTTTTTTCTAATTTCTTTTGTGCTTATTCTCACCAAAGCATCTTCAGGAAATGCCGAAAATGAATTAAAGGCTTGGTCTGCTAGAATATTTCTATCTGCTAGAAATAATATTCTTGGTCTTCGGCTTCCATCGCGTTTTAAGTTCCATCGCGTCTGAAACAGTTTCCATGCTATCTGAAATGCAATAGCGGTTTTCCCAGTTCCTGTTGCAAGCGTTAACAAAATGCGGTCTTCGTTGTTCGCTAGTGCTTCTAAGGTATTTTTAACTGCTAATTCTTGGTAGTAACGTAATTGCCAAGTACCTCCTTTCTCTTCAAAAGGCACAGCAGCGAATTTTTCACGCCACTCGTTTTGTACGGCAAAAGTCTTGTTCCATAACTGTTCTGGAGAAAGGAAAGAATCCACCAGACCTTCTGTACCTGTCTTCATGCAGATACTGTAAATTTCATGTCCGTTTGTTGAATAAGTGGTCTCCAGATTTAGTTTCTCAGCGTACAGCTTTGCTTGAGCTACTCCTTCACCTACACCTAATTCATCACTTTTGGCTTCTACAACAGCGAGCTTGATTCCTTTATAAACTAAAATATAATCCGCAACAAGAGGTTTCGCTCTTCCGCCTCCAACCTGAATTTTGCCATCAGTAATTTTAGCTAAGCGTTCCCGAAGAATTTTTGACCCTTCAACAACTCCCCAACCGCAAGCTTTTAGCTTTGGATCAATGCGTTCTGCTCTTGTTTCGGCTTCGTTCATATATTAAAAAAATTTTAGATTTTACAAATTTTCTATTGCGTTTCTATTGAGCGTTTATTCGTTTTCTAACAAACTTTGCTCAATAGCATATCGCTTCCACCTATATTCACCCTTTGAAAATATTTGTTTATTCTCATGCATCTCCTTTAGTACACGTCTCACTTTATGCTTATTGATTTCCTCACCTATTCTTTTGTGAATATCTCCGAAAGCGCTTGATGGATAGGCTTTAATATCTTTATATAACAGCTCTTCAAGTCTATAATCTTCAATGTTTTTTAAAGTAGTCTTTCCTGCAAAATTAATTTTCCTGATAAATTCAGGGTTGATGGCGTATTGTGTTCCTTTTCCAGTACCCGTTTTTTTAATCAGGTCATAATCAACTAATTTTCCAATCCAATTTCGCAACCCTTGTTCCTCATTTTGATTTACTAACTTAGATATTTCTACTGCGCTTAAAGACTGTTGTTGCGCAATTAACCCAAGTGATATTACTTCTTTTTGTTTTAAAGTAAATTCAGAACTTGCTTTGTCCATCAAACGAACAATTTCTTTGCTTATAAATTGTTTTCTAATGATAACTGTAACTCTTTCATCTGTTTCTTTTACCATGGGAATAGGTTTACCAGAACCTAACAGCTTTGCGTAGACCAAATCATAGCCGCTGCCTTCTTTTTCCATAAGACCCAGATCATAAAAAACCTTAGAAAGATGTTCGTTTCTTCTGATAGATTGGCTTAAAATATTACTTGGCGTTACTCCATAAGGCAATCTGCCTGGACTATGTATTTCCAGCCTGTCAGTAAAGATGTTGATGAAAATATCTCCTCTTGTTGTATAGGTTCTGTGAACCAAAGCATTGGCAACTAATTCCCGGACTACTTCTAATGGAAAAAAGGGAATGTTTTTTCTAAACATGCCTTCAGAAATTTCTATACTTTCCTGCCAATCCGGTACATCTGTAAGCACTTTTTCTAACAACTCTTTCGGATTCAGAAAATAATCATCCAGCAGGAGTTTCCAAACTTTCTCGTCGTTTTCATCATATCGTATAACCTGTATTGCAGGAGGATACAACAACGAAGCTCTTTCGGCTCTACGACCTATCCAAAGAACACCCAGGTTGGTTAAATAATTACCTTTTTGAAAAAAGTAATAATCAAATATCTCTTCATCAGACATTTCTTTAATAAAAGCACTTACACGGGAAGAACTTCGGATATCTTTTAAAAAACTATTTCTTTTGTTTGTATCTGTTAAGGACGAATCTACTTTTTTGGTGGTTTGTTCTTCCCAGACAAAGGCATTTTTTTCGGCAGCCAATCGTGCCATCTCATCCGGAGGAATTGGACGGCATTCATCAGAAATTCGAATGTAGTATTTTCCGTCAGTGGTGGATGCTATGGTTTGCGCATTTCTAAAAACCTGAACTTTTATGTATTCCCCGCCGTTCTCAGCAATTAGAATAGTAATAGCTACAGCTACATTTATAGTGCGATGTACAATATTCTTCTGAATAGTTTCTGGTATATTCTTGTCTTTTATATTTTGATCTTTAGGTGGCTGATTAGAATTATCTTCTATACCTATTAGGATTTCGCCTCCTTGCGCATTGGCAAATGCCACACAATCTTTGGCTAACTCATCCCAGTCGGTTTGTTTGCCTTTTAGAAAACGTAAAGATTTTTTATCAAGACTCTTATTTTCTTCCATTACACTTTCATTACATAATTAAACGTTTACATCGCTAAGCTGCTTTTTCACTTCAGCTTTGTTTTTTAACTCCCCAGCAAAAGCCTTTTGCAACACACTCTTTTTTAACTCCTCTAAATCATTTATTTTTTGTTGGTAAATAGCTTCTAATTTTTTGGTTTCAGCATTTAAGGCATCTAACTTTTGGACTATGGTTTGTTGTTCTATTAGTGAAGGAAGATAAAATTTATAAGCAAATAAATGCTCACGATTAACTTTTGGCATACCAGCTCTTTGAGAACCTAAAATTGCATATTCAGTAAAATCTTTTGACAACAGTAAATGATATAAAAAATCTTTTGACATTTTCTCTGTAAAAGGCAATAGCGGGTAAATATCCGCACTACATAGTCCTTGAAAATCACAATTAACCACTTTCATTAGATAAGGTCGAATTTTACTGTATAGAATCATTTGCTCATCAAACAAAAATTTACCAGAAATAAGATTTTCTTCTTTTGCTGTTTTTAAATCAATTAGTGTTCCTTTTTGAGTTATAATGTTTCCTGCACCAATGTGAACTAAATCTTGAAACTCAAGTTTTTTTGGGTCTATCAGTTTTGATGATATTTCACAAACACTTCCCAATGTATTCTCTTCCCAACCCTCACATTTATTCTCAAACACCGCTTGCAAATAACTCTCAAAAAGTTCCTTTGCGTTTTTAAGGTTTTGTTGGGCATTGGCTTTCGCCTTAGCTATGGCGGCAAAGGCTTCGTCTAAGATGGCTACTATGCGCTGTTGTTCTGGGAAGGATTTAGGATAACGAAGAAGAATACTTTTTACTTCGGTATCAGTAACTGCTGGATAACTTGCTCCCTTTTGCAACTTTTCCATTTGCTCATTAAATTCATCTGTTAGTAAGAAATAGAAAAGGTATTGATTGAAAATAAAATCCTTTCCTCTTAATACAAAATACCCAGTGCTGCAAACTTGCTCGTCATAATCTTCCGTAATTAAAGCAACTCTGCTATGTGTTGGTCTAACTGTTGCAAAAATTACATCATCTGTCCTTACTAATTTTCTTGCTCGGCTTGGTGCATCTTTTCCCATTAACACCGTAGCATTCTCAATTTGTTTTGTTTCTTTATTTACGCTCGACACATCAAGATAAGTAAACTCTGCATTCGGCTTTTTAGTTGGGTCAACTGTTTCTGTTTTCACCAAAACTTCCCCCAACTTTTTTATTTCCCAACCTTGTTTCATATCAATTCCAAAATTGAGTTTAAAATAGCTTCACTTTCTTCGTCCAAGGCTTTCATTGCAGTCAAAATTTCTTTTGGTTTACGCAAGGCAGCTTCTTCTTTTTTGTTCGGGTTTTTGGCACTTAAATCAAAGGTATTTGAGTCAATGTCTTTTACAGCAATGCTCCAAGAGTTTTCGCTTTCGCCAAAGGTTTTTTGTAAGACTAAAAAGTCAGCCAAATCTTTTTCGTTTAAGGCATTGGTTTTGCCTAGGTTTCTATCCAAGTTTAGTTGGTAGAACCACACTTTTTTGGTTGCACTTCCTTTCTCAAAGAACAAGACAACTGTTTTTACACCTGCGCCTGTAAAGGTTCCGCCCGGCAAATCTAAAACCGTATGCAGGTTGCAATTTTCTAATAAAAGCTTTCGTAAAGCCACAGAAGCGTTATCTGTGTTGCTCAGGAAGGTATTTTTAATTACCACACCTGCTTTACCACCTGCTCTTAGTATTTTTACAAAATGCTGCATAAACAAGGAAGCCGTTTCTCCTGTTTTTATTGGGAAATTCTGTTGTACCTCAGCACGTTCTTTTCCGCCAAAGGGCGGGTTTGCTAATATGATGTCGTAGCGGTCTTTCTCCTGTATGTCGGAGAGATTTTCAGCTAGGGTGTTGGTATGGATAATATTTGGTGCTTCTACGCCGTGCAAAATCATGTTCATTGTACCAATGATATAAGCCAATGATTTTTTTTCCTTTCCGTAAAAGGTCTTTTTTTGTAAAGTGGTAATATCAGTGGTAGTCAGTTTTTTGCTGTTCATTAGATAATCAAAAGCCTCACACAAGAAGCCTGCGCTACCTACTGCGCCATCATAAATAGTATTTCCTATTTCTGGAGCGACAACTTTAATAATGGTTTTAATCAAAGGTCTAGGCGTATAATATTCGCCACCGTTACGCCCTGCGTTACCCATATTTTTGATCTTGTCCTCGTAGAGGTGACTCATTTCGTGCTTCTCGGCATGTGTACGGAAACGAAGTTCATCGATGCGATTAATTACTTCACGTAAGTTATACCCACTTTGGATTCGGTTTTTCAGCTCACTGAAAATCTCGCCAATTTTATATTCGATAGTATCAGCACTAATTGCATCAGCTTTGAATTTCTTGAGATAAGGGAATAGTTGGATATTTACAAAATCTGCCAAGTCATCACCAGTTAAAGCTGCGTGATGGTCTAGGTTGCCGTTAGTGTCCTTAGGTGATGCCCAAGTGTTCCATTGGAATTCTGGAGCTAAGATGTTCGAGTATGCCTTACCCGTAAGTTCTGCAGCAGTTGCTTTATCGTTCTCTAAATCCTCTAAGTACTTCAGAAACAAAACCCAAGATGTTTGTTCTACGTAATCTAACTCACTCCCACAACCTGCGTCTTTGTGCAGGATATCATCTATATTCTTAAAAGTCTGTTCAAACATTTATTCAATTCTTTTTATACGGTCAAAAATACATTTGTTATTTTAAGCTCAGATAAAAAAATCAGGTTTATTTATTCCTAACTAATCTTATTCATTTAATACATCAGGTTTACCTTAATCATCAGGTTTATTTCTGAAAGCTACATTTAAACAACTTCGCTAATTTATAGAAAAACAACTACAAATAACGAAATACGCTAAGATGTTTTAAATCACTCCGGACAAAACTATTCTTTAGAGTTTAAACTTCATTACGGGAAACCACAAAAAAATTAAAATGATTACGAAATCACTTCTTCTTAAGAAAACGAAGGTTTTACTTTAATTCGTTGTCTTGAGAAGGAAAAAGAATTTCCAAGTAATTGGAAAGTATTTCTATACCAATGCTTTTTGATTAAAAAAAGTCTATTTTAAAACAGCACGTTTTACACTTTTTACATATAGAAAAGAAATAAATTATTCCATTTTTATTTAAATCATGTAAAATGTGCAATCCGTGCTGTTAAAAACAAACCTTTAAAAATCACCTTTAAGTCTTTGGAACGGCTTCTGTCAAATAAACTACATTACCCACATTTAAGCGGTCAACAAATAAATTAAGATGATTTAGCCTTTGAATAAATTTTGACTTCCCTAAGGGTTTATAATTATCTTCTATGCAAAATGATTTATACATTTTATGCATTTCCGAAATTAAAATATACTTCGTAGCTGATTTTTCGAATCCATTTTCATTAATAAATAATTGTACGCTGTCACTTTGCTTTTCATATTCGCTTCGAGCGTTATCTATTGCTGCACACTTACTAAAATTCTTTTGAATTAATAGTCTGTCAAGTCCTTCTAGTACCCAATTGAAAACACCGGATAATTCAGTTTCAATTATTTTTTTTGATAGTTCCTTGTCCTGTTTACTTTCGGGTATTGTTACATCGAATTCCATGATTAAAAACCTTCTGAAAAAGGCGTTAGTTTGTTCCACTTCTTTGGGCAATTCATTACAATTGAACATTAACTTTGCATAATCATTTAACGTGAATGGATCTCCATAAGGCAAACGTGCTTCAATTGGCTCACCTGATGCCAGTTGCTTGAATATAGATGTTTCAAAATTACTATGTATTTCACTTGCGTAATTTAATAGCTTGCCACTTAGTTTTGCTCTGTGATATCCATTCTCATTAGTCAAACTTTGCAAAGAATAGTTGCTCATATTTTCGCTTCCTAAAAGCGCACTAATGATTTCAAAAAATACGCTTTTGCCATTAGCTCCTGCGCCAAAAAGCATAAGCACTTTTTCAAGTTTCAATATACCTGTTTTAATAAATATATAACCCATGTATTCTGCAAGTACTTTTTGTTTGTCCTTATCTGGTAGCACCTCGTCGAGATACTTTTGAAACAAGGGAGCAGTTGCTACTGTGTCGTATTCAAACGACAATTGGTGAGTGAGAAAATCTTTTTGATCAAAATTCCTTAACCCTCTATTGGCAGGCGTAATTTCAAAAGTACCATTCTGTAAATTGATTAGTACTTCGTCTTTGTTGCTTTTAGGTGTTGTTAGAAATGCGTCTGACATAAACTGTCTAAATAAATCAGATTTGAAGGTATGAATTTTTCCTTTAAATTTCTCAACGCCCATTTTTAAAGCTACTTCTCCCAAGAAAAACTGAAACTGTTCTTTATCGATTTCGGACCAATAAGCCCCATTATAAAGATAGATAAAGCCATTCTTTTTGCATAGTCCCCAATTATTTCGCTTGGCAATATTAATAAGTTCTTCAACGCAAATTATAATATAATGATTTTTTGTAAGTACAAAACTGCTCAATTTCTTTAGCTGTTCTTTCTGTACACTTTTCTCACCTTTTTCACTTATTTCCTCTTCGTTCAAAGAGACACTTTCATTGTCTTCAAGCGGTTTATATTCTTCTTTTTGTTCAGCATTATTTCCATTAAATGCTAAACTTTCAAAATCTATTTTTTCAACACCCTTTATTAGCTCTTGAAAGATCTCATCTGCAGTTTTTGGAAGCGTCACAACACTATTAGATTGTTCTACAAAATTGTCTTCTGTAAAAGGTGCATTTTCTAAATTGTTTGTATCTTTGTCAGAGTCAGAAGATTGGGCGGTGGTTAGTATACTAGTGCTATCCATCGCTTATTTATTTAAAGGTTTAACAGCTGATAATACTTCAGATCGACGGTAAAGTACCCGGTTACCAATTCCATACGAAAGGAGTTTTCCGCTCTTCGTGTGTTTCCAGAGTGAAGTTTTGTTAAAGGACAGCATCTTGCAGACCTCGTCCCGGGTCATCAATTCATTTTCAGGCGCAGTATTTGCAACTTGTTTAGTTTGCAATAATGGTGCTATTGCCTCGGCAAGCTCTTGGAGAGTGATGCCGTTTAAAAAAATTTGTGTGTTCATTTGTACCTTATTTAAGATTAAGGCACAAACAAACTTTAGGGTTATTTTAGGTTTTCCCTAAATCGTTTCATTGAGAGTGAAACCGAGGTTATTGAGATGTTTTTTGACTTTTTGAACTGTTGTAGTTGATTCTAATGGGTTGTTTTTTTGTCCAGCTTGTTTATTGACAATTGGGTTTAACATTGGTTGTAATGTCTGTATTTTTTCACCTGTAATAGCACTCAAAGCTGATGCTAACCCATTTGTTGAAACGTGTTGTTTATTCCTTAAAAAATCAAGAACCCCAAGCTTCTCTAAATAGATTATTTTTTCACTGGCAGATGTATCGGATAAATCTACTAGAAAGTCTTCTGAATCATTATTTTCTATATTTCTGTTTATTTCTTCTATGATCTCCTGCATACAACTTTGAAAATCGCAAATTTTATAATTTATGCGATTATAATCTCTGTAACTAAGATATTCTCCTTTAAAAGCTTTTTCTTTCACCTCAATAATTACGTTTACCATTTCGTAACGCCTTTCGGTGATATGGTCTGTACCCTCAGGAAATGAACTTTTACATCCGTCTTTATCGAAGAGGTTCTCAATTATCTCATCAAATTCTTGGTTCAATTTCTTCTTATTTTCCGCTTTAATTTCTTCCAAGTACAAATCAACAAATTCCGAATTTAGTTCGATAAGTAAGGAGGGTTTAAGATTCTCGGTATTAGCAATAATGTATTTCTTTATCCCAAGTCGAGAGTATGACTTTATATTTTTGTAAAATTCATTTAAGTTAGTCATATCTTGATTTATTGTTTAGCGGTGTTTCTTATAAGTTTCATGACTGGAGTTTTGGATTTTGGCTGAAGTTTACTGAAATATTCTAACATTTGCAACGCATTGTCATGAGAGGTCTTCCCAATGTAAGACAAGAACATTCTTTCGGTTCCGTGTCCTGTTATACCCATAAGTACAGTTGTTGGAATACGACCATAAAAGTTAGTTGCGAAAGAACGCCTGCAAATGTGACTACTTACAACTTCGTATTTCGGATGTACTCCCTTAACTGTGGGTTGATTAAATTTAAGTTTTTTCCGTCCTTTTGTCGGAGTATATAGCTCAGCAGCTTCACAAACATCTTTTATATGTTCGTTAAAATGAACTAATGATATTTTATAAGGCATCCCCTCTTCTAATATTTCTTGTGCTGGTGGAAGAAGTACAATTGACACCAATTTACCAGTCTTTTGCTGCTTTAATTCAATAAATTTCACACCAGCCCGCTCTACGATGTTTTTTTCAGTAATGCTCAACAAATCACCTCCACGTTGCCCAAGCAGGCATCCCAATAACAACCATTTCCGGGCGTTTATAAGTGCGTCTCTTACAAGTGGTGCTTTTTTTATAGCTTCCTGCTCATCATCGCTCAAAAATACCACATCCTCAGGCTCTCGGCTTTCGGATACACCTTTGATATTTTTAATTTGTGGAGAAGTCTCGATATCATTTTTTGATGCATCAAGGCATATTGTTCTAATGTTAGCAATATTTTTTCCTACGTAATTAGTGGAATATCCCAAGCCGAACAACCACATCTTAAACTTTTCAACAAATTTTAAATCTATCTCTTTTATCAATATACTTCTGCACTTGAGTATATCAGTTTCAAAGCGAATAATTGTGTTTTTAAACAGCTTTAGATTCTGAACACGCCCATTACTTAATCCTAGTTCTTTTTTTGCATTTTGTTTGAATGGAGCTTCGTCTATATACTTCTGTATGTACGTTGTCAAAACATCCAATGCGACAACCGGTATTTTTTTATTGAATAAGTCTATCTGAAGTTGTAGCCATTCTCCAGTGAATTCTGTTCCTGAACTAATCCCTGCGTTATAAGCGTTTTCTAAAGATGCTTTTAAATCTCTTAAATTAAAGTTTAAATTCTTAGAGTCTTCATCTTTCAGTTTAGTCCTTTCTTT
This sequence comes from Flavobacterium sp. CG_9.10, assembly GCF_015752245.1. NCBI lineage: Bacteria > Pseudomonadati > Bacteroidota > Flavobacteriia > Flavobacteriales > Flavobacteriaceae > Flavobacterium > Flavobacterium sp. CG_9.10. Next base: position 195,127 of record NZ_JADOVD010000007.1, on the reverse strand, counting down.
TTCGTCGTCCCAAAACCTAGAGTCTACAATGAACCCTGTTTTTCTCCAGAGCACGTTTCCTCGCTCAATAGAATATCGAACATAGATATTGGAATTTTGATTTTTGTTCCTAAGTAAGAGTTTAAGAGTAGCCATAAATAAAAATTGAAAAACAAAGATAATTTATTTTGCTAAACATTTGCTAAACATAAAGTGTATTTAAGCGAATTGTTCCGATTTATTGCGGAACAGCAAAATCAGTACTTCCCGCATTATCACTAGATTTATACAACATTAAATTTCGCAATAATACACGGGTAATGTCCCCACCGTGGTCACGAATAAATAAAATACCCAAATTAAATAGTAAAGCTCGTTTTAACTATTTAATTTGGGTATTTTATTTTCAAAGCGGAGCTTTGTTGAGAAGGACGAGGTCAATCTCTACCTATAACAAAGTCATGAAAAATCATAAAGTTTACTTGAAATTATTTTTGAAGCATTTTTATTTTCAAAGCGGATCTTTGTTCGGAAAGACGAAGTCAATCCCAAACATGGTCACGAATAAATAAAAAGCGGAGTTTATCTCAATCCTAGACTTTTGGTATTAAGAACAAAAGATAAGCGGATGAAAAATCAAAAAAAACAAACTTTATAATTATATTCGTACCGTGTTACGAAAAACTATTGCCATATCATTTCTGCTTGTCTTTTTGTGTGCCAACACAGAGATGGGGCAATTATTGAAATTACCCAACTTAATACACCACTTCTTAGAGCATCACGACCATGATGATAATGAACCCAATATTTCATTTAGTGACTTTATAATTATCCATTACAATAATAATCAACAACATTCTGACAAAGATGATCATGACAATCATCAAAATTTACCTTTTAAAACATTAAATTCTTCCCTTAATACGGTATTGGCTTTTGAAAATCCTACAGTGTTCTCATTTTGCGAACCAACTATTATTTTCATAAATAGTACGGTACCATTTTGTCAGGAATTTTATACTTCAGATGTCTTTGCCTGTATCTGGCTCCCCCCTAAATTGAGTTAATGATTTTTTATTTTTAATAATTAATTGGAGATATCCTAGGTATTTCTGATTTCTTATTTGAAATGCTGTTTGCTATTTATCGCGAATGGTACTTTGTATCCATTTCATTAATTTTAAAAGTTATGCTGAATAAAATCATAGAATTTTCTATAAAAAACAAACTCATCATCGGGCTATTTACAGTTGCTCTTATTGGTTACGGTTGTTATCAATTTACAAAATTACCCATCGATGCCGTTCCGGATATTACCGATAATCAGGTGCAGGTAATCACTTCTGCACCATCGTTGGGCGCAACCGATATTGAGAGACTAATAACATTTCCAATCGAGCAAGCGAATAGTAATATTCCTGGATTAAAAGAAATTCGTAGTTTTTCACGTTTCGGATTGTCAGTTGTAACCATTGTCTTTGATGATGCAACTGATGTGTATTGGGCAAGGCAACAAGTAACCGAAAGATTAAGTGCTGTAAAAGACCAAATTCCAAAAGGTATTGGTTCACCTACATTAGCGCCTGTAACTACTGGTCTGGGGGAAATCTATCAATATGTGGTAAGAGCCAAACCTGGCTTCGAGAAAAAATATGATGTAACAGAGTTACGAACCATTCAAGATTGGATTGTTCGCCGCCAATTATTAGGAGTTGAAGGAGTTGCGGAGGTAAGCAGTTTTGGTGGAAAATTAAAGCAATTTGAAATTGCCATAGACCCAAATAAATTACAATCCTTTAATATTACTATTGCGGATGTTTTCACCGCTTTAGAAAAAAACAATCAAAATACAGGCGGTGCTTATATCGAAAAAGGACCAAAGGTTTTATACATCCGAAGTGAAGGATTAATTAGTACGATTGAAAACATAAAAGATATTGCTATTAAAAATACCACTACCGGTAGCCCTTTATTTATTCGCGATGTTGCAGATGTTCGTATTGGAAGTGCCATTCGTTACGGAGCAATGACCTACAACGGCAAAGGAGAAGTTTCGGGCGCGGTCGTTATGATGCTGAAAGGCGCAAATAGTAATATTGTCATAAAAAACATTAAAGAACGAATTGCACAAATTCGAAAGACCCTACCTGAAGGCGTGATTGTGGAACCCTTTTTAGACCGAACAAAAATGGTCAACAATTCCATTTCAACTGTTGGAAAAAACTTAATCGAAGGCGCATTAATTGTGCTTTTTGTCCTAATCTTCTTTTTAGGAAATGTAAGAGCAGGATTAATCGTTGCTTCGGTTATTCCGTTAGCGATGTTGTTTGCAGTTATCCTGATGAATTTATTTGGCGTAAGCGGAAATTTAATGAGTTTAGGTGCATTAGATTTTGGGCTAATTGTGGATGGCGCTGTAATTATTGTGGAAGCCTGTTTGTTTAGTTTACACAGTAAGAAGAATGGAGAAATAACTCAAAATCAAATGGATGGTGTGGTTCTAGAAACGTCAACAAGAATGCGGAATGTAGCCGTTTTTGGCGAATTAATAATTTTGATTGTTTACATTCCAATTTTCACGTTACGCGGTATTGAAGGCAAAATGTTTTTACCAATGGCACAAACCATCGCTTTTGCTTTGTTCGGTGCTTTTGTTTTGTCACTGACTTACATTCCAATGATGACTTCTTTATTTTTAAGTAAAAAAATTACACACAAACAAAATTTCTCCGATAGAATGATGGAAAAATTAGAAAATTTCTATCAACCTCTTTTAACTAAAGCATTGGGAATTCCAAGAATTATAATAGGAACAACATTAGCTTTATTCGTTTTAGCTATCGTTACACTTTCGTTTATGGGTGGCGAGTTTATGCCGTCACTCGAAGAAGGGGATTTTGCGGTAGAAACAAGGGTTTTACCGGGTAGTAATTTACAAACTTCAATGACGGCAATTTCCCAAGGTGCCAAAATATTATTGGATAAATTCCCAGAAGTACAAAAAGTAGTGGGTAAAACTGGTAGCAGTGAAGTCCCAACCGACCCAATGCCTATCGACGCCAGTGATATGATGGTAATTTTGAAAGACAAAAGTGAATGGACATCAGCATCCACCTTCGATGAATTATCAGCAAAAATGGCCAAAGAACTCGAAGCAGTCCCCGGTGTTTCCTATGGATTTCAATATCCAGTTCAAATGCGCTTTAACGAATTAATGACAGGTGCAAGACAAGATGTAGTCTGTAAAATATATGGTGAAAATTTAGATACATTGGCTTTATATGCTACTAAATTAGGAAAGATCGTCCATACCGTTGAAGGCACTTCTGACCTTTATGTCGAGACGGTTACGGGAATGCCTCAAATTGTAATTGAATACGATCGTCCTGCCATTGCACAATATGATTTAAACATTGAAGACATTAATCGAATAGTCAACACTGCATTTGCAGGACAAAGCACAGGATTAATTTACGAAGATGAAAAGCGATTTGATTTAGTGGTTCGCTTGGCAGGAGAAAAAAGACAAGACTTGGCAGATGTTCAAAATTTATTAATTCCTGCGCCAAACGGTGTACAAATTCCATTATCACAGTTGGCAAAAGTTGCAATTACTGAAGGACCAAATCAAATACAAAGAGAAGATGCCAAACGTAGAATTGTGGTTGGTTTTAATGTTCGTGGTCGTGATGTACAAAGTATCGTAAAAGAATTGCAAGAAAAAGTTGCCACAAAAATAAATTTCCCCGCGGGTTACTATCCTACTTATGGTGGTGCTTTTGAAAATCTAAATGCCGCAAAAGACCGACTGCTAATTGCAGTTCCCATTTCGCTAATCTTAATTTTTATTCTTTTGTACTTTGCCTTTAAATCGGTACAACAAGGACTATTGATCTATTCGGCTATTCCGTTGTCAATGATTGGAGGAATATTCTTTTTGGCAATGCGAGGAATGCCATTTAGTATTAGTGCCGGCGTTGGTTTTATTGCCTTATTTGGAGTTGCCGTTTTGAATGGTTTGGTTTTAATTGCCGAATTTAATCGCATCAAAAAATCAGGAGAGACTGATTTAAAAGCAATTGTTTTACAAGGGACTAAAATACGTTTACGACCGGTTCTTATGACAGCTCTTGTGGCCTCACTTGGTTTTTTGCCAATGGCATTGAGCAATGGTTCCGGTGCCGAGGTACAAAAACCATTGGCAACAGTCGTAATTGGCGGATTGATTGTCGCCACTTTCTTAACCTTATTTGTTTTACCAATTTTATATATTATGTTCGAAAAAGGAATAAAATTAAAAACAGAGAAGATAAAATCCATTACAACAATACTAGCAATTGGGTTATTTTTCATTTTTCAAAATGGAACTGCACAAGAAAAAATTACATTAGAGAAGGCCATTGAAACCGCGCTTTCAAATAATGTAAAAATCAAAAATGGAAAGCTAAATTCAGCCTATCTACAAAAAATGACCAAAACGGGCTATGATATTCCAGATACAGGAATTATTGGAGAATATGGACAGTTTAACAGTGCTATGAATGATATGAAAATCGGAATTTCACAAAACATAAAATTCCCGACGGTTTATAAAAGACAAAAACAGCTTTTAGTGGAAGAGGCTAAAATGGGACAGTGGAATGAAGATTTGCAGCGAAAGGAATTGACAAATCAAGTTACAACCGTATTTTATGAAATAATTTATCTACAGGAAAAAGAAAAATTACTGCAAAAAAGTGATAGTATTTTTTCTGAATTTTTACGAAAATCGATGCTTCGTTTCGAAAAAGGAGAAAGCAACATTTTAGAAAAAGCAACTGCCGAAAATCAATCGGGACAAATAAAACTGCAGTTGAAGGAAATACAAAGCGATTATAAAATGTTTCAATTGCAGTTCAACTATTTGTTAAATGCAGAGACCGATTTTATCCCTTTTGCCCCTATTTTCAAAATGGAATATAATGGAAGTGAGGATGAAAGAACAATTACAGATCATCCGAGTGTAAAATTAAAAGAGCAAGAAGTCAAAAACAATATAGCGCTCGTCTCTTTAGAAAAATCGAAAAGATTACCTGAATTTATTGGCGGTGTTTATTGGCAATCTTTTAAAACCAATACTAGCTTTCAAGATAGTAACACCGGAATTTACGGTCAGTTTGGAATTGCTTTGCCTTTATTTAATTCGGCTATACCGAACAAGCAAAAGGCCTTCGAAATAAATACTCAAATCGCGGAAAATAGTTTAATTAATGAAAAATTAAAACTGCAAAATCAGTATCAGGAATTGCTTCATGAATATAAAAAGGACAAAGAAACCGTATTGTACTATGAAAATCAGGCCTTGAAAAATGTGGATTTGATAACCAATGCGGCCAATAAGAAATTCATTAATGGCGACATCAATTATCTGGAATGGGTAATGCTAATCAATCAAAACACAGCAATTCAAAGCAATTATATTGAAGCGGTCAGAAAAGAAAATCAAACCATCATTATTTTACTGAATTTAATATCAAAATAAAATGACATCAAAGATTATTACATCCGTTCGCCTTTTAGGCTCGGGTCACGAACACAAAAAAAACAATATTAAAATGGTAAGTAAACATCTATTTATAACAATTACGGCCGTTTTAATTCTTTCTTCTTGTGGAAATAAAAAAACAGAAAGCGAAGTTGAAGCCAAACCAACCACCGAGAACACGACGACACTAAGCGATGCGCAACTAAAAAATGCTGGTATTCAAACTGGAAAAATAGAGAAAAAAGAAATATCGGCAACGCTAAAGTTAAACGGAAAAATCGACGTGCCACCACAAAATTTAGTTTCCATTAGTGTACCAATGGGTGGTTATCTGAAAAACACCAAATTACTCGAAGGAATGTATGTGAATAAGGGTCAGGTATTGTGCGTAGTTGAAGACCAACAATACATTCAATTGCAGGAAGATTATCTCTTGGCGAAAGCAAAAATTGGCTATGCCAAAGCAGAATTTGAAAGACAAAAAGAACTCAATCAAAGCAAAGCCAGCAGCGACAAGGTCTATCAACAAGCACAAGCCGAATACAATTCACTTTCGGTGATAGTGCAATCCTATGGAGAGAAACTAAAATTTGCAGGGATTAATCCGAATAATGTTTCGACGAAATCCATTTCAAAAAGCATCAATATTTATTCACCAATAAGCGGATATGTTTCTAAAGTCAATGTAAATATTGGTAAATATGTTAGCCCGAGTGATATTCTTTTTGAAATTGTAAATCCAACAGACATCCATTTAGCACTAACCGTTTTTGAAAAAGACATTAATAAATTAACTATTGGGCAATCCCTTGTTGCTTATACGAACACAAATCCTAGCAAAACTTATCCGTGTAAAATTATTCTAATAGGTCAGGACTTTTCTGAGAATAAAAGTACCATAATACACTGTCATTTTACAAATTATGACAAAGCTCTATTGCCAGGAATGTATATGAATGCCGAAATAGAATTAAACAGCCAACTTTCTAATGTCTTACCATCGGATGCCGTTGTGAATTTTGAAAATAAAAATTACATTTTTGTTGCTAAAGGAAATAAGCAATTTGAAATGAAAGAAGTGAACACGGGAAATACCGAAAATGGTTTTACTGAACTTATTGCAAACGACGATCTTAAAGGTAAAAATATTGTGATAAAAGGGGCGTACGCCATTTTGATGAAAATAAAAAATGTAGAAGATTAATACTAAAATGATAAACATAACAGCACCATTAAAATCCCTTAGAGAACCACTATTTGCAAAATTATATGTGGCGCAAACTATAAGTCTTTTGGGCGATGCGTTTACATGGGTAGGAATCGCACTTTTGGCATTTGAATTTGGCGGTGGTCAATCGGCACAAATATTAGCGACAGCATTGACCTTGCGAGTAACTGCTTTTATCATTTTTGGTTCCTTTTCAGGTGTAATCGCTGACCGATTTAACCGAAAATGGATCATGATTTGTGCTGATTTGGCCCGAATTGTAATTGTGTTTTTATTTCCATTTGTTAAAGAATTATGGCAAGTATATGTACTTATTTTTCTACTCAATGTGTTCAATGCATTCTTCACACCGGCATACAAAGCGAGTATTCCGCAACTGATTTGTAAAAAGGAAAACTACGGAAATGCAATCGCACTTTCCAACGGAACTTGGCAATTATTAGGCATACTTGGACCAGGATTAGCAGGAGGTCTGGCCGTGTTTTTTGGTTCAAGACAATTGTTTTTTTTCGATGGATTTACGTTCGTAATTTCCACATTTTTAGTGTTCTTAATTCCAATGCAATCTTTGAAATACGATAAAATTCAATCGCCTTCCCCTTTCTTAAACATCTGGAAAGACATTAAAAATGGAACTACATTACTATTTAAAAATAGGTCAATTCGGTTTTCTCTATTAATAGAATTAGTTGCGGCAATAGCAGGAGCGCAATTATTGGTAAATACGATAGGACACATCAAAGGCGATTTGCAATTAACCAATATAGAATACGGTTGGGCTATGACCGCTTTTGGGATTGGAGCAACAATAGCAGCATTTTCAGCCAATGCGATTGATAAAACAAAAACGAAAACAAAATTGTTGCTTTTTGGAGCATTTATGTTAGCACTTTCGATTTCATTTGCCAATTATGTACCGTTTAAAGTTTTATTGGTTTTTTGGATAATTGCAGGATTAGGACAAAGCTTTACGGAAATGCCATCACAAATTTTGATTGCTGAGAATATTGATTTAGAGCAGCAAGGCAAAGTGTATGGAAGTCATTTTGCATGGTCACATCTGTGGTGGGCAATTGGTTATCCGATAGCAGGTTTTACTGGTACTTATTTCAAAAATAATGATTTTTTTATTGGAGGAATGGGAACATTACTCCTGTTAACAATACTTTGTTTCTATTTATTTGTGATTAGTAGAAAAAAGGAATCAGTATAATCAAGAATTTACTTAATTTTCAAAATTGGCGTTTTAATTAAAAAAACGTCTTTTCGAAATAGCATTTTTTACCACAGTGCGCTATAAAATGACATGTTGGAATTTTTAAGCTTATTTGCCACTATAAATCCCTAAACTATAAAATCTAGAAAAAATATCTGACCCTCCCGTGTTTCTGCAAATAAAATAACACATCAATTTGTCTATTTGTAGTATCTTTTCTATATATTTGAAACAACCAACCTATTGCTTATCAAATAAGTACACATCAAAAGACATTCTTAGAATAATTTTGCTGGTCCTATGTCCAAGTTAGCAGCAGCCGTACATTACAACCAAACCAGAAAACCAAATATTGAATTATGAAAAAAATAAAATCGTACCTCTTATTATTTACAATTAGTGCATTATTATTAAGTACCAATTTATCGGCTCAAATTACTACATCAGAAGTAGATGCACTGGTAGAAAAAGCAATGAAGGAATTCAAAGTTGTTGGAGTTGCTGTAGCAATTGTCAAAGATGGAAAAATCATTCACGAAAAGGGATATGGCGTAAAATCCATCGACACAAAACTTCCAGTTGACGCATATACCAATTTTCAGATTGCTTCCAACAGTAAGGCATTTACAACTGCGGCTTTGGCAATTTTAGTTGATGAAGGAAAAATATCATGGAAAGATAAAGTGAAAACATATCTACCAGAATTTAAGATGTATAATGATTATGTAACCGAGAATTTTTCAATTGAAGATTTGTTATGCCATCGCAGTGGTTTGGGTCTAGGAGTAGGAGATTTAAATAGTTTCCCTGATGGTTCCAACTTCACTATAAAGGATGTTTTGACGAGTTTCCAATATTTCAAACCGGTCTCTGCTTTTAGAACGCAGTTTGACTATGACAATCAACTCTATTTTGTGGCTGGCGAATTAGTTTCGAGAATAAGTGGAAAGAGTTGGGAGCAATTTGTTCAAACAAGAATTATGACACCCTTGCAAATGAATAATTCCTATTCTACAATTACGATTATGAAAGATAAAACAAATTTGGCAGTACCACATTCCACTGAAGGAATTGGAAACGGTAGTATAAGAAAGATTGCTACCTTTCAAGAGATGATAAACGGAGCAGCAGGCGGTATATTATCTAATGTTGATGATATGTCAAAATGGATGATTATGCAGTTAAATAAAGGCAAGTACGGCGTCAATTTAGAGAAACAACTATTTACCGTAGCAAGACAAAAAGAAATGTGGAAAATTCATACTGTATTGGATGCGAACTCTAACCCAAGGTACAATTCACATTTTGCGGGTTATGGTTTAGGATGGGATTTGACTGATATCAAAGGAAATTTAAGTGTTTCGCATACCGGTGGATTGCCCGGCATGTTATCAAAAGTAAGTTTAATTCCGGATAAGAATTTAGGCATCGTAGTACTAACGAATACTGAAAATGGCGGTGGCGCACTATTTTCGGCAGTTGTCAATACAATTGTCGATAGCTATCTGGAATTGGATAAAATTGATTATGTAGAAAAATACGCCAAAATTATTGCGAGCAGAAAAAGCAATGCCGATTCAATAACTTCTAACGTATGGAAAGAAGTTGAGTTAGCGAAAAAGACCAAAATTAATCTACAAGATTATGTAGGGATATATGAAGACAATTGGTTTGGCAAAATTGAAATATTTTTAAAGGGAGACCAACCATGGTTCAAATCATATCGTTCACCAAAACTAAACGGACCAATGAGTTTTTATAAAGCAAACACTTTTGCTATTAAATGGGAATACCAGGATATGCCTTGTGACGCTTTTGCCATGTTTAGTTTAGACGAGGTTGGGAAAGCACAAAGCATAAAGATGAAAGGTATTTCGCCTGCTATCGATTTTAGTTTTGACTTTCAGGATTTGGACTTGCAACGGGTAAAAAAATAAAAAGCCAGCTTTTAACAGCAACAAGTCGCGGGGAATCGCATCGCACTTAATTTTAAATTTTTAATAAAAAAAATCTTAGTTATCATAGCCTTTTAAGGAATTGGTTTAGAATCATTTGTGTCATCAAAAATAAAAGTTATCAAAGCTGGAAAACTTATTGATTTTGAAAATGAAAAAGTCCTTTTTGACCAAATAATTTTGATCAAAGAAAACAATAATAAAAACAAAGGAGTTGCCCGTAAAATACCAGAAAATCCGGGAACAAAATTCACCATAAAAAAATTTACTCAACGCAGTATTATTGGGAAGTTCAAAACCTCTAAATACATCGGTTAATAGAATGGAAAAATAGGCTAAAACACAGAAATAATAAATTAAGTGAATTCCAATGGTTACTGCCAATTTCAATACAAATATTCAATAAGAAAAAATAAAAAAGCGTCCAAAATCTGGACGCTTTTACATTGGATAAATATCTATTTAATTGCTACTTTTTATTTTGAAGCGGAACTTTGTTGAAAAGACGAAAGAAATACTTTTACAACTCATTATATTTTAGCTGATGACATTCAATAGCTTCCTTCAAGCTTTGCTAAAAGAGCCATCACTATTAAAATTCCAATAGATAAACCCGCAGCTATAATAAAAAAGGTACCTAAATATAAAAATAGTTTGTTGTTTTTATACTCTTTTCTTATTAGATCACTATTTCCAATTCTATCTTCAGTTACAGCCATTTTTTAAACAATAATGAATTTATAAATACAATACTAAAAATCTATTTTAATACAAAGGAACTAGTATAATGTTGTTTAGACAATACCAACTTTTAGTGATTTTTTTAAAAATTTAATCTATTGCGTTTATTAATTAAACTAAGATTCCTACAACTCCAATTTCGTATTTAATGACACATAAACACCTCACAAACAGCGTTTAACTTATATTATATATCTTTTAAAACTTATTTAAAAATGCATTATAGGCAAATATCATCGAATCTTATCTTTAAATGATTACCACAAAAAAAGCGCCTCGGTAAATTACCGAGACGCTCATAGTTATATGAAAGTCATTCTATTTTTTAAGCAGTTCCTGCAAAGGTTTTAACTGTTCCATATCGATTTTAGATTCTTTTAAAACCGAAAGCATCGTCATAATATTATTGGGATTCATATCTTTTCCCAGAATTCGAACCACTGCAAAACCCGTTTCTTTCCTATTGGCGAAAAGCACAAACTCTTCTATATGTTCATCTGTACCCACAAAACTTACAGAAGCACCTTCTTTACCGGAACCAAACTTCATAAGCTGTTGGTACTTTTTATCCTTTAAAATCAAATTTACTTTAGCGCGTTCCACTTCAAATTGCGCTTTGTTGGCTCCATTCAGTTTAAAAGCCAATACATTCATCTTTTCAAAGGACTTCAAAGCTCCGTTTTGCTCCGCAGATAGTTTGGCTTTATCCACATTCAATATACTTGGAGAAACATCCAAAGCAATGAAATTCTTGTTTTCTAAATTTTCTACAAAGTATTTCTGCAATGTAGGCTCGGAGTTGCAACTGATCAAAAACAAGCTGAAGAGTAGCGCTATGGTATAAAAAGATTTCATCTTACTTTTTACCTCTTGTTGCTTTCTTCAAATCATCCCCGCCAGGAATTCTCATTTTATCCGTAAGAATCGAAATTTCATTCAAATCGAAATCACCGGTCAAAGACATTAAAACGGTATTGTCATTTTTCGCTCCTTCAATAAACATCAGGAGTTCTCTAATTTTAGAGTCCGTCGCTCCCGACTTTACCAATATTTTAATGTTTTTACCGCTGTCATTTACGCGCATCAACTCTTCTAGTCCGGCAGTTTTTATGTACTTCTCAGCTGTAGCTCTCATTTCATTTTCTACTCTGGTACTTTTGGTTGTAAAAACTTTAAGGTTGTCTAATTTTTTTATCAAATTCATGTATTGTTGTGTTTCTTTGTCAGAAGCATCAACTTTTACTTTACTCATCAAGTCAAACATTTTTCTGTTGACAATAATTGAAGTCACATCGTCTTGTCCGTCGAATTTATCAAAAGCCGCTTGAGCAAAAAATGGACTTGAAACTAATACTATTACTAATGTTATTATAAATTTTTTCATTTTTCTATTTTTTATTTTATTGTTTAAAAATTAATTCTTTTGATTCTTGGTATTCTTCAACATACTTTACACTTTCTATGCCAACATTTACATGTTTTGATAATAAGTCTAATGCTTTTTGTGTTTGTCTAAAGGCAACCTCAGGATCATCATACGTTCCTAAATCTTGCTTCTCACTTGCATTATCATAATTATAAAACACATACGTTCCTATTCCCAACAAAACAACAACAGAAGCGGCAATTGATAACCACGCTACATTACGTTTTTTACCCTCCTCTCGAAACTTAGGGATTGCGTGTAAGGCGATTTCTTGTCTCAACTTTTGTTCTTTTGCAAGAGATAAATAACCAAACATAGGCTTGTATTGTTCTAAATGCTGCGCAACATCCACTGAAGAAAAATAAGTACGTAATTCATTTTCTTCAACAATACTGGTTTCCCCTTGAAAGTATTTTTCTACTAGTATTTCTATTTTATTTAATTCCATAATTGTGCGTTTTTGTCATGCTTTCTCTTATCGTTTTTCTTGCTCTTGAAAGTGCCACGCGAACGGCTGTTTCATTCATCTCCACTATTTTTGCGATTTCCGCAAATTCATATTGTTCTATATCCCGCATCTGAATTAGTATTCGCTGCTGTTCCGGTAACTGGTTGATTATTTTTTCCACCCAATTTAAACTATCAACATCTTCTACTTTTTTATCTAAGCTAGGCTCTCTATCAGTAAAATTAGTATGAACGATTTTTAGGTTTCCTGCTCTCTTTGATTTTAATTGGTCTAAACAATAATTTTTTGTCATTGTCATCGCAACAGCTTCTACACTGTTAAAACCATCCAAACTTCCATTTTTACTCCACAACTTTACCAAAACTTCTTGAGTAGCATCTTCGGCTTCCTCCGTGCTTGTCAGCAATCGCTTAGCCAGTCTAAAAACTTTGTCTTTGAATGGATTGGTTAGCTGCACAAACTCATTTTGGTTCATAAAGAGTATTTATTAAAGCGGTTATATTATAAAGACGATACATGTTTCTTTTTGTTACAAAGAAGAGAAAATAAAACTAAAGTTAGTATTTTTACGTTTATATTAGATATTGAAACCCCAAACATGAAAAAAATATTCCAATTTACGCTTTTATTATTCTTAGCGGTTTTTACTTTCCAAGGCTGTCAAGATATGGATGATGTCGCTACACCAAAGGATCTTGCTATCAAAGATTTTATTTGGAAAGGACTAAACCAATACTATTTATGGCAAGCTGACGTCCCTAATCTATCTGACGACCGTTTTGCCTCACAGGCAGAACTGAATACTTTTTTGTCAGGTTATTCAACTCCCGAAAGTTTATTTGATGCTTTAAGAGTTGACAAATCTATTGATAGATTCAGCTGGATTGTAAGTGATTATTTAGAATTAGAAGGAGTACTGCAAGGAACTACTAAAAATACTGGAGTCGATTATGGCTTAAGATATAAATCCGGAAGCACTACTGAAATATTTGGTTGGGTAAGATATATTATTCCTGGTTCAGATGCATCAACCAAAGACATCAAGCGTGGAGCAATCTTTTACGCAATAAACGGAACTCAACTTACCGCAAGTAATTATCAAACTTTACTTGCTGCCGAAAGTTATACGTTAAACCTTGCCGATTATAATAATGGAGCAATTACCCCAAACGGAAAAACGGTTTCATTGACCAAAACAGTTTTAGCTGAAAATCCCATTTCACTAAATACCGTAATCACTTCAGGCACTCATAAAATAGGCTATTTGATGTATAATGGTTTTTATGCCGATTATGACAATCAGTTAAACGATGCTTTTGGCACACTAAAATCGCAAGGAATTACTGATTTAGTTCTTGATTTACGTTATAATTCAGGTGGTTCAGTTCTTACAGCTACCCGTTTAGCAAGTATGATTACGGGACAATATACTGGGCAGATATTTGCAAAACAACAATGGAATCCAAAAATCAACAGCTATTTTGAAACCAATAACCCGGATGCGTTAAAAAACAATTTTACGGACAAAATAGGATCTACTACTATTAATAGTTTGAATTTGACTAAAATTTATATCTTAACCACAAAAAGTACCGCTTCGGCAAGTGAGTTGGTGATTAATGGATTGAAACCGTATATGGAGGTTGTACAAATTGGCGACATAACTACTGGAAAAAATGTGGGTTCAGTTACATTATATGACTCGCCTACTTTTGGCAAAGACAATAGAAACCCGAATCATCGCTATGCCATGCAACCTATTGTTTTAAAAATTGTAAATTCCGCAGGTTTTGGTGATTACTTCAACGGATTGAAACCTACTTATGAATTGAAAGAGAACTTAGGCAATCTAGATATTCTTGGTAACACAACGGAGCCTTTATTAAGTACTGCAATTGGAAAAATCACAGGAACAGTAAAAATGCTAAGACAAAGTCCGGAAAAAGATTTCGAATATTTTACAGATGTAAAATCTATAAATGGATTACAAAACCAAATGTATCTTGACAAAGCACCTGAAGGGCTCTTGCAATCTTTAAAATAACATACTAAAAGATAGATTTACCCGTTATTAATTGACTGTCAATATTTTAAAGAAATACAAATGAAAAACACAACAAAATTATTTTTGATTTTGACTGCAATTACTTCTTTTGCCTTTATGAATCCTACACCCGCAGAGCCCAAAAAAATAATTGTGGTAATTGATGCAGGACACGGTGGAGATGATTTTGGAGTAACCGCTAACGCTATTTCTGAAAAACAAATTGTCGAGCAAGTCACTAATAAAATTAAATCTTCCAATAAAAATGTAGAAATCCATTTTACCAGAAATGATGATAAATCTTTATCACTTCAAGATAGAACTGATTTTATTAATAAGCTAAAACCTAATTTAGTTTTATCCCTGCATGTAAATGCAAGCTTAAATAACAAAACATCCGGTTTAGAGTTTTTTGTGGCAAAAGAAACTGAATTTTTTGAAAAATCACATGCAATTGCCAATCAGCTAAACGATAAATTTTCAAAAAATACTAATTTCAAAGTATCAGCTGTAAAAACCGGTCCTTTCTACATCCTTAAAAAATCAGATGTTCCGGCCGTAATTGTTGAGCTGGGTTATTTAACAAATGAGAATGACAAGAAATATTTGATTGATGACCAGCAGCAAAATAAAATTGCAAATTCCATTTCAGAATTCATTTCGGAAATGAAATAAAAACAATACATCTTAAAAAAGGCTTTCATCACTGAAAGCCTTTTTTGATTCTCTACTTTATTGCATTATAATTTGATATTCAATCCTAATTTGAAGTTTCTACCAAGGGAACTATAACCAACATTCTCTACAAAATCAGCGTTTAAAATATTAGTTACCGCACCAAAAACGGATAGCCTATTTTTTATCAATTCGTATCGTACGGACGAATTTACTAATTGATATGATCCTAAAACAATCTTTTTTGTTTCATAAGTGTTTCCATCAAAAAACGCATCTTTTCTGCCATCCACATATTGATAATTCACATTAAAGAACAGACTGCTATTTATTTGAAAATCCAACGACGAATTGACTTTATGCTTAGGAATTAGTCGGTCTAATGCAGTATCAACTTGTGTAAACGTATAATTAGAATTCCACTTTATTTTTTCGCTCAAGGCAAAAGAGACTTCGGTTTCCACACCTTTTGCTTTATTCATTCCATCAATATTGATGTAATTTGATTTAAATGTTACCGGATTGGAATAAAATCCAATAAAATTTGTTTGTTCACGATAAAAACCTACTGCGTTCAATCGGATTTTTTTATTCAAAAAGTGTGTTTCAAAGCCGGCTTCAATCGTACTGTTTTTCTCTGGTGTCAAATCTGCATTTCCATACTCGGAATACAATTGGTACAAACTAGGTGTCACAAACGCTGTACTGTAGGAAGCTAAAATCTTTAATGGAATCGATTTGAAATCATAAGAAGGATTGACGTTATACACCAATTGATTTCCATATTGACTGTGGATATTTAAACGCGCTCCAATATTTAGATTCAAACCAAAATCAGAATTAAAAACCCCTGTAACGTAAGGATCAATCATATTAAATTTGGTTTTCTCTTTAGCAATATTCCCATAAGGCGTTACACTATTCATGTCATGAAACTGATATTGAGCACCAGTAACAAAAAATAGGGATTGCGTAACTTCATATTTATTATAGGCATCCACATTCACGCTTCTGGAATCGTATTGTGAAAATCCTGCTTTATTTGAATAGGTGTCAAAATCATTATAGGCACGAACTATTTTGTTAAAGCTTGAATTCAGTACAAAATCTCCTTTTGTGTACTTGTATTTTGGTGCAAAACCAAAACGAAATTGTTCAGACTTTGTAGTATTTAAATTCGTGTCATTAGAACCTGTATTATCAAAAGAATAATCATAATCATTTTTGATTCGGTCATAATTACCAAAGAAATCCAGCGTCAATTTATCCGTTGCTTTATACCCCAGTTTTGCTAAATAATTGATCCGCGAAAAACCATCCTCTTCATAGTTTGCATTTGGATTTGGTGGTGCAATTTGAGAAATTCCGTTGGTCTCAGTACTATTCAAAGAAGCAAAATAATTGACTTTCTTCACATTGCCATTTACTGAAAAACCTTGATTAAAATCCTGTGCGGAAGTTTTTTTGGTAGATGCTGTATTATTTGTTCCAATGTTCAAATACGCATTTCCTTCAATGGCTTTTTTACCTGATTTTTTCAAAGTAATACTGATTACACCAGTCGCAGCGCCAGAACCGTACAAAGTACTTGCAGCTCCTTTCATAATCTCAATACTTTCTACCTGATCAACGGGAAGCAAACGTAAATCATACTCAAAACTAATTCCCGAAGCATCGTTTAAAGGAATTCCATCAATAAGAATAAGTACTTGATTGTTCTTTCCTCCCCGAATGTAGTAGCCTAAATTTTTCCCCGCTACACTGTGGCTTCCGTTAATCTCTAAACCGGCAACCGTGTTAAGAATAGTTGCAATGCTTTGTCCAGCATTTTTTTTCAAGTCTTCAGCTGTGATCTTAGTAATCACCTTTCCTGATTTTTCCTTTGCTAAAGCAAATTTGGAGTCGGAAACTACTACTTCATTCAATTCATTTTGAGTTGAAATAGTTTCTTTTTTTTGCGCAAAAGCACAAGAAGTTATTAGCACGCATAACGCACTAATACGAACGATTTTATTGTTCATTTTAATAAAACATTTAGTAACAGTCCGATTTTTTAAACTGCTACATGACTAAAAAGTGGGAGAAAAGCATAGAATTACCCATACCCAAACCTTTTTTCCCGAAAGTTTGATACTCGATGTAATAGGCAGGTCTCCTGGCTTGCGTCTTGTTGTTTACCTTCTCATTCTTGATTTAGGATTTTAGATTTATTCATTAAGGATTATTTAATCCTAATTCCTAAATCATTAATTCTAATTTATTTGAACAATGGTTTTGTAGATAACAACAAGCTTTATAGCTTACAGTTGCGGGTACAGCCCAAGATTTTTAATTTGGGATTTACGATTTGGGATTTGGGATTTAAAATCCTCAATCTAAATTCATAATTCCTAAATTTGCACTTGATTCCCTTTTAGTGCCGTTTTGAAAAACAAAAACAGCAACCTCAATACGGCGACAAATATAACCTTATCATTTGAATAAAAAATAAAATTTGATTTTTAAAAAGTATTAAATATACCTTTGCAATTCTTGAAAATCATGTTATGAAAACAATTTTTTTAAAATTCACCTTCTTTTTATTTGTCATTTTTTTTAGTGGATGCAAGCAAAATAAGGAAACTTCCAATGCTATAATTACTTCTTCAAAAAATGAAGTTCACTATGCAAAAGGCTTAGAAATCTACAAATACAAAGGCTATTCAATAGTTAAAATTACCAGTCCTTGGCCTGAAGCCAAAGAAAATTTCACCTATGTTTTACAAGAAAAAAATGGAATCATTCCCGACAGTTTAAAACAATTTACTGCTATTTCTGTTCCAATAAAATCGATTGTAGTTACCTCAACAACACACATTCCAGCTTTGGAAATGTTGGGTGTGGAAAAAACTTTGGTTGGTTTTCCTAATACAGATTATATTTCTTCTGAGAAAACCAGAAAATTAATTGATACGGGAAAAGTTAGAGAAGTTGGTACAAATGAAACGCTAAACACTGAAGTTCTTATTGACATGGCTCCAGATGTGATTGTCAGTTTTGGTTTAAACAACAGTAATCCAACGCTGGATAATTTACAAAAAAGTGGTTTAAAGGTAATGCTCAATGGCGATTGGACCGAACAATCTCCACTAGGAAAAGCCGAATGGATTAAATTTTTTGGCGCTTTGTATGGATTAGATTCTAAAGCGAATACCCTCTTTTCTGAAATCGAAAAAGAATACAAAAACACTTTGGCTATAGCCAAAAAAGCAACCTCAAAACCGACGGTTCTCAGCGGTGCAATGTTTCAAGAACAATGGTATGTTCCTCAAGGCGAAAGTTGGGCTGCTTTATTTTTGAAAGATGCGCAATCCAACTATTTATGGGCTGATAGTAAAGGAACTGGCAGTTTACCATTACCATTTGAAACTATATTAGATAAGGCACAAAATGCTGATTTCTGGATTGCTCCGGGCGATTTTTCTTCGTTGAAACAAATGAGTGACAGCAATCCACATTACAGTCAATTTGTATCATTTAAAAATAAAAAAGTATATTCGTACGGTATAAATAAAGGCGCAAAAGGCGGGATTTTATATTTCGAATGGTCTCCTACCCGCCCCGACTGGGTATTGAAAGATTTGATTAAAATTTTTCATCCTGAATTGTTGCCAAATCACCAACTTTTTTTCTTTCAGAAATTAGAATAAATTGACTGATACAAACCGAAATATTTTTCTCTTTATCTTCCTAGCCATCGGAGTAGTTTTCTTGTTTCTGGTCAACATCAGTTTAGGATCAGTTTCTATACCTATAAAAGAAGTTTTTAATAGTTTAACCGGAGGAAATTCCAGTAAAGAAGCATGGGAATATATCATAATCAATTATCGTGTACCTAAAGCTGTTGCTGCAATTCTGGTTGGAATGGGCTTATCCATTAGTGGGTTGCTGATGCAAACCTTATTTCGAAATCCGCTTGCAGGGCCTTATGTTCTAGGTTTAAGTTCAGGAGCTAGTTTAGGTGTGGCTATGGTTATTTTAGGCGCCGCTTTTTTACCTGAATTTATAGCGACGATATTATTATCCTCTTATGGAATCGTTTTAGCTTCAAGTTTGGGTAGTTTTTTAGTTTTATTGGCAGTTTTGGCGGTTTCACATCGGCTGCGAGACACTATGGCCATCTTGATTGTAGGATTAATGTTTGGCAGTTTGACCAGCGCTATTGTTGGAACCCTAACCTATTTCAGTACCGCTGAACAATTACAAAAATTCACTTTTTGGTCCTTGGGTAACCTCGGCAATTTGTCTTGGACATCAATTCTAATTTTATCCATATGCGTGGCTGTAGGTCTATTATTAAGTCTTTTAAGCATTAAGCCTTTGAATGCTTTGCTTTTGGGTGAAAACTACGCCCGAAGTTTGGGTTTGAACTATGCAAAAACAAGACTTATCATCATTTTTGCCACCAGTATTTTGGCCGGAAGTATTACCGCATACGCCGGACCTATTGCTTTTATTGGATTGGCCGTGCCACATATCGCCAAATTAGTTTTCCAAACCAGCAACCATACTGTTTTGTTTTGGAGCACACTGCTTTTCGGGGCTATTATCATGTTGATTTGCGACAGTATTTCTCAACTTCCCGGCAGTGATATTACTTTGCCAATCAATGCTGTGACTTCGATTTTTGGGGCGCCAATTGTAATTTGGTTATTAATTAGGAAACGTAAAATGATGAACTAATGGAAAACAAAATCATCTTACAAGCTTCAGAAATCAGCATTGGATATTCTCATAAAAAAGAAAAATCAATTGTTGCTTCAGATATTAATTTGTCTTTAGAAAAAGGGAAACTTATTGCCTTAATTGGTGCAAACGGTATTGGAAAATCTACGCTTTTACGAACGATAACCGGAATTCAAAAAACAATTTCCGGAATTATTTTGCTCAACGGCCAAAACATTCACGAAATAGACGCCTTGACCTTGGCACAAAATCTAAGTGTGGTCCTAACCGAAAAATTGCCTCCCAGTAACTTGACCGTTTTTGAACTAATTGCTTTAGGAAGACAGCCTTATACCAATTGGATTGGAAAATTAACTGATACGGATATTGTAAAAGTGAACGAAGCGATGGAACTGACACAAATCAGCCATTTAGCCGCTAAAAAACATTATGAAATCAGTGATGGGCAATTACAAAAAGTATTGATTGCACGTGCTTTGGCACAAGATACACCGCTAATAATTTTAGATGAACCTACAACTCATCTCGATTTATTACACAAGGTAAGCCTTTTTAAACTACTTAAAAAACTCACGCACGAAACTGGAAAATGCATTTTATTTTCTACTCATGACATCGATATGGCTATACAGTTGAGCGATGAAATGATTATTATGACGCCTGAAACAGTAATTCAAGACGAGCCTTGTAATTTTATCGCAAAAGGAAGTTTTAATACCTTATTCAAAGATGAACATATTGTTTTTGACGCCGATAAAGGAAAATTTATGATTATTTAATATTACCGCCATTTTATTCCAAAGTCAATTTGTGATAAAAAATACTTTTCTTCATAGAAATGCCGCTTATCCATTTTACCATAAATATACAGCTTTTTGTAACGCAGACAAAAGTACCTTTTTTGTTAATTTTTAAATAATTAAACGCTACTAATCAGATAGTTATAATATTTATTGTATTTTTGTTGTTCGTTTTAATCTCCCCAAATCTTAACTTATCTACATCATTAAAAATAACCTTTTAAAATTTTTAATCATGGAAAATTTGTTTACAATGCCAAAAAAAATTATCGTTTTGGGGTCATTATTTTTGCTTTTTTCCTGCGCTCAAGATGAGTTGCTGAACGATGACTCACTGAAAGCCACACCCCGAACTTTTATCGAAAAATGGAGCTCGGACAAACTCAATGTATTCAAAGGACCTAAAGTTGCTGTTGGAAATGACAGTGTGCGTTCCTGGATTAGCGTGAGAAAAGAT
This sequence comes from Flavobacterium sp. CG_9.10, assembly GCF_015752245.1. Classification (NCBI taxonomy): domain Bacteria; kingdom Pseudomonadati; phylum Bacteroidota; class Flavobacteriia; order Flavobacteriales; family Flavobacteriaceae; genus Flavobacterium; species Flavobacterium sp. CG_9.10. The sequence goes on along the minus strand of NZ_JADOVD010000007.1, from coordinate 173,885 downwards.
ACAGGATTGCCAAATGAAATCGGTATCGAAATGTCTCCCGGAGCTTTAACTGGACTTCCGGATTATGCTCCGGGTGTAGAGGGTCCAACCATTGTTCTTCCATTGCATATTAAAGCAAAGCAATTAACCCCTTTTAAACACATAGTGCTTAATTGGCAAAACCACGGCCATGGTGGAGGCCCAACAAATACTGAATTCAATTCTCCACATTTCGATTTTCATTTCTATACAATTTCTAATGAAGAGCGCTTAGCGATTCCAGATTGGTGTTCCTGTCCGGCTGATGCCGCATTTAACATCTATCCACCCACCACAACGAGTACTACAAATAACCCTGTTACTATTACTACTGGTGGATATATGCCTTTGGGATATGCTACTCCACCTGGTCAAGGTGCGGTTTATGGACAAATGGGAAAACATTGGCTACCTATACCATTCACATATTTACCTTTCACCAAAGTTATGGTTTATGGCACCTATGATGGGAAAATCGTTTTTGTTGAGCCAATGGTTACCCGGGAATATTTATCAGCAAATCCAGCTTGGAGCGCGGATTATTCGCAACCAGAACTTTTTGAAAAAGCGGGAAATTATCCAACAAAATATAATATTTATCGAGATTCTAAGACTGAAAATATTAAAATAACTTTAAGCGATTTTGTAGCCAGAGCAGCTACACCCTATTAATTTTAAATGAGGAAGTCTATTCAAATTCCTCATTTTAATTTCCTTTCGATCAATTTATATATTCATTTAAATTAACTGTCATGAAAAATTATTTAAAACAAGTAATGATGTGTTTCGTTCTATTTTTAGTGTTTATTTCCTGTACAAAAGAAGATATACTTATGAATAACGAAGACATAAATTCTTCCTCTGATAAGAAAATAAAGGAATCCGGTTTTGTAGAAAACAATATGGTCATGTACTGGAATGAGAAAACAGCAACCGTTCTTGGTGCGCCCATGACCCAACCTAGCCGCACCCGTTATTTTGCCATTATTCAAATAGCGGTTCATGATGCACTCAATAACATCAAACCAAAGTACGAACGCTTTGCCTTGAATGAAAGAGAAAAATTTGCATCGCCCGACGCTGCCGTTGCCAGTGCAGCCTACTGGACCATTAAGGGGCTGAACCGGCAGGGAATTTTCCCGGTAGACACCTGGTACGCCGAAAGTTTGGCAACTATTCCTGATGGAGAAAGCAAAGAACTAGGCAAGATTCTTGGTAAAAAATCAGCCGATGCTATTATTGCCAATCGAGCCAACGATGGATTTACCCAAGTAATACAAGTATCTCTCACTCCACTTGATGGCGATGAGCCAGGCGAATTTCGTTCTCCTATCATGTACTTGGGCGGGGTTCTTAATTATTTACAACCACCCGTGAAAAGAATTGCAAACTGGGGTATTGTGATGAGAACTTATGTAATTAAAAGCAACCAACAGTTTCGCCCTGCAGGGCCTTATGCCGTTAGCTCAACAGATTACGGCAACGATTACAACGAAGTTAAAGCGAAAGGTGCACGAGTGAATTCTACACGAACTGAAACTGAAACTTCAATGGCGAGATTCTGGTCAGAAAACAGGCCTTCTATTACTTGGAATAATTTTACGCGGGAAGCCATCAAAACTAAAAAAATGGACGCTTGGAAAACAGCGAGACTGTTTGCACTGATGCATGTTTCTTTGGCTGAAAGCGTCAACTCTGGATTGAATGCCATGTATCATTATTACTATTGGAGGCCAGAAACAGCCATTCGCCTAGCTGCAACTGATGGCAATAATAGCACAGATGCCGATTCTGTTTGGCTACCTTTTCTTAACGAAGTGCCGAATACATTTCCCACTCCACCTCAACCAGGATATCCAAGCTCAATTACAGCATACGGTGGTACTGCTGCTGAAGTATTGCGATTATTCTTTGCATCCAATGAAACCGATATTTATCTGACCAGTGCCACACTGCCCGGCAATACGATGCATTTTACCACTTTTGCACAGGTGGCAAGAGATAATTCATTGAGTATGATTTATACCGGTTGGGAATTCAGGAAGTCAGCAATTGATGGAGAAGAGATGGGCAGAAACGTTGGTAACTATGTATTTAATAATCATTTTCGGGAAAATAGTGAGTGAAGCGTTTTAATAACACCAATAGCTACTATATTTTTATCCAATATTTTTTTGTCATATCAAGCGCAGTCGAGAACGATTAATGGTTCCCGACTTCGCTCGATATGATAATTGGACTAAGTTATAAACAAAACTATTATTGTTGCCATTCATAAAATCGCATTCTCAATTTCCTTTCAATAAATTAATGCTAACCGTCGCCAAATCTGAATCGGGAAATCTTTTAAAATAATTGGGATCCGGAAATAGTCCTGCTTCAGCAGCTATTTTATGCAGAACAGGAATTTCGACTATGTATTGATCTGAAAAACCATGGGTCGCATCATAAGCAGTAGCGGCAGTTTTCCCGAGATTAGCAGCTGTCAAATTAGGAGCTATGGTATGCAATTCGATCATCAACAAACCAAATTTTCGAACATATGGAGACCATTTATTGAGGTGTTCCAATAGATTATCTTCTACTAAATTATTATTAACGCGGATTCCTCTATGTGCAAAAGCTCCTGTTGAATGACTCACTCTGTCTTTGGTTATCTGTTTTGGCATTTCCCAAATTCGGTTATGATCTAGAAAGGTTCTCACATTCAGTAAATCTTTCAAATCGATAGCATAATTTTCCATCAAATCATTAGACAATACATCCGGACGACCAATATCCCCCCAAATTACTTTGGCCCAAATATCCGCTTTGATTAAATTCGCACGAGTTACCTTGAGAGCCGCCTCATTATAATCAGCGCCAACGAGAAATAACGGATAATCATCAAGCATTTTTCCACGCAAAGTTTGCCTGTCGATAACCTCAAAAATATGTTGCAGGAAAGCGCCATTTCCACAACCCATGTCCAGAATTCCTTTGGGTTGTTCCTCTATTGGCAAATTGAATAATTTAATGATAATTTCATCCACTACTTTAAAATACGTGTCGTGCGCACCGCCACTTCCCCACACATTCATTTCTCTGTCCACATGAATTTCGTCCTCTCCTTCGGCAACATTTCGCAATACATTTGGATTACCAAAAAGTAACTCGTCCATTTTACTAAAAGTAGGTAAATACGAAACAGTAACTCCATAAGCTGTGGCTCTTTTGGCAAAAAACAGACCTGTTTCCGTAAACTGATAATTTCCATTCTTTTGGGTAAACCAACCTAAATGGGCAAAGAAATCGAGTATGATTTTGAAATTTTCGGGGGATTTATGAAATTCCTCGGGACGGAAGGAAATCTCCATAAAATATTTATGAAACATTCCACTCATGCCTAGACGGACTAACGTTGGTCCCACTAAAGAGCCTTCAATATGCGTTAAAATCTGATGTTGAATGGTATTTGTCTGAGGATCATTCGAGAATGAAATCCCATAATTATTTTTATATTTTTCGAAAATAACTCGCAAACGTTCAAAAGGCGCCTCTTCGAATAATCGAGGATGAAATCGCATCGAGAAATGCAATAAATCAACCACATCTTCGTACAAATGAAACATAGAAAAAGCAGTTTCACTTTTATCGTTAATAGAAAATCTAATCTCGTCTGTAGCGTTATTGGCATGATAATTCAGGAATCCTTGGGAACATAAAACACGCAAACCTACATTTAGATAGCCTTCATTTGCGTTGAACTGAGCAGTGAGATCGGCAAGAGTGGCTTCTTTTTTATCAAAAATATAAGATAGCACTCCACTTTTATGTAAAGCAAAGGCAACTGGCGCCGTAACCAAGCCATCTAAATGTTTAAAAATGGTATTTCTAAGAATAACTTTATCAATCATAAAAGTAAATTTAAAGGTAGAAAAAACACTGCCAAATCAGGGAATGTCTTACTCAAATATATAAAATTTACTTCAAAAAAATCTTCCTACTTGCAATTTAAAATATACAACTTACAGTTTACAAGCTACTTGCCTTCTTGCTTCGCCAATGACAAACGCGACGGAATTAGCGATGTTAAAACTTCTAATGAGTGGTGACATGGGAATGGTTAAATGATTCGGAAACTGATTTAAAACTTCCTCACTCAAACCCTTACTTTCTTTCCCAAAAACCAACCAATCTCCATCTTCAAAATCATTCTCCAAATAGGATTTTGAAGCGTGGGAACTCATTAGAAAAACTCGAGATAAAGCAGGAATCTGTGCTTTCCAATCGGCTACATTTTGATATTCCGTTACATCGAGGTGTACCCAATAATCCAACCCGGAACGCTTCAAATTTTTATCATTGATAACAAATCCAAAAGGATGAATCAAGTGCAAACGACTTTCAGTACCTACACATAATCGACCTATGTTTCCAGTGTTATTTGGTATTTCGGGTTCTACTAAAACGATGTTTAACATTTTTAAAAGATTTTTGATTGCTGATTTACGATTGCTGATTTTTGATTGACGCCGTTGATTAAATAGTTGATTTTGCCATTGAAATTGAAATTGATTTTTTACTGAAAATCTTCCACTTCAATTACTTCTCCGGCCTGCAAATCATTGAGATGGACATTCCCTATCCGGACGCGAACCAATCTCAAAGTAGGAAAACCTACAGCAGCCGACATTTTTCGTACTTGTCGAAACTTGCCTTCATTGACCGTAATCGAAGCCCAGGAAGTTGGACCATGACGTTCATCCCTGATTTTTTTTCCTCTGGCTCCAAAGGCAGGAATTTCATGTATTAAAGATGCTTTGCAGGGTTTGGTAATATACTTGGTTCCATTAAAACCAATTTCCACGCCTTTTTGCATTTCGTCAATAGCTTGTTGATTGATAATCCCATCGACTTGCACATAATATTCTTTGTCAACTTTTTTGCTTCTAATGATTTCACTCATCATACCATCCGTCGTCAACAACAACAATCCCTCTGAATCTTCGTCGAGACGACCTATTGCCATCGTTCCTTTTGGAAAATCATACAATTCACCCAACAGTTTTTTTTTGCGTTTCAGCTCATAAATAAACTGACTTAAATAACCGTAAGGCTTATGAATAATGAAATGATGCTGTTTCATATTGTCATTCTAAAAATAATAATTGGTTACAAATTTACCATTTCCTTTTTGTATTCGTATAAAAAATTACCCCACTACAATACAGAACTTCAACTAAACAAAAAAATTATTCCTTACGTAGCATCTGATTTACTTCTTTAAAATCACCATCCACTTTTTCGATCTGCAGACCTAAAATATGAGCAATCAAAGGATATACACTCACGTTTTGGAAGGTACCGATCTTTTTTCCAATTCTAAAGTTAGGTCCTTTTGCAAAAAAAATAGCGTGCATATCTTTGTTGTTATTATCATATCCATGGGTTCCTCCTTTTATTATTTGGCTCATATTGGTGACCAAACTATAGTTCTTTTTAGCTTCCACAACGAAATCTAAAACCCTTGGATTACTTCCATAATGCAACCTTCTAGGTAAATCCTTAGCTGCCCAAAATTTGATATGAGGTACTTTTGTCAATGCTTGAGCAATAGAATCTTTATATCCCGCTTTGGCTTCAAGACTCATAATTGGATTAATCACCTGCTGATAGCCAACCCAATTAGGTTTTAAATAATTTAAAATAGCCACTTTTTTAGTATCATTTATGTCAGCCATCCCATGATCTGAAACGACGATTAAATTAATTTTATTACCAATAGGCAATGCATCCAACTTATTAGTCAAAACCCCAATAACAGAATCCATCTTGGTTACCATCTTTTTATTTTCTAAAGACAAGGGACCAAAATTATGTCCGGTATGATCTGGCTCATCAAAATAAAGCATAATCAAGTGAGGTCTCTCCTTCTCTGGAAGATTTAGCCAGTCTATCACCGTGTCAATTCGCACAGCATAAGGAACTTTGTCGTCATATTTTTTATAGATACTGGGGCTTTTCTTCCCTGTATCAGAACCTGGCCAGTAAAAAGAAGCCGTTTTTACTCCTTGCTGTTCAGCAACATTCCAGATGGGATTGCCGCCGTAAAACTGAGGATCGGTTTTGGCATCACTGGACAAAGAAAATATTTTTTCCAGCTGTGGATCATAAAAACTATTATTTATTATACCATGATGATCCGGATATAAACCCGTCACTATAGCGTAATGATTGGGAAAAGTTTTAGTGGGGTACGAAGGCTTCATCGATTTGGCTTGTACACCAGCCTGAGCAATATTCGTTAAATTGGGCAGATTAAAATGTTTAACGAAATCCCATCTAAAACCATCTAGGGAAACCATAACCACGTATGGTTTTGTAGAACTTTGTCCTGTAGCCATTCCAAAATAACCCAACATAAAACATAAACAAATGTTTTTGATAAATGATTTATTAGCCTTAATGTGTAGTTTCTTTTTCATTTCATAAATTTAAATCGCAACAAATATATCGTTAACTTTCAACTTTGGGGTTAATATACTGTCAATGATTTAGACCCTAATCTTATCTTTAGTCTTTATATAGTCCAAATTCATTCTTAAAGAATCTAAGATTATAATTTTAAGCGACTCAAAAAAAATCTTCTCCCGAAAAAAAAGCTCTGAATTGTTCCTTGTATTGTTTCTTTATTTTGATTTGATATAAAGTACAGCAACATGACATTGATGTACACAAACCAAAAGCTATGTTAAATGATTGCATTAGCCCATTTAAAAGGCGTAATATTATAAACAATTACTAAGGTAATAACTAAAATTAAATATCATGGAAAGCAAAGATTTAGGTTCAAAAAAGACCAATAATAAGCAAAATATAAATGAAGGATTTAGCAGCGAAAACTTGCCTGAAGACTATAATCCATCCACATCAAATCTTAAAGAAGAAGTAGAAATAGATGCCAATGGCAACGAAAAAATTGTTCAAAGAGCGCGTAATGTTGATGGGACTATTGCTTCTATCCCTGAACCCGAAGAACGAACATGGAATGAAAACGAAAGTTTGAGTCGGGGTGTTTCCACAGAAAAAGAAGTAATGCGAACTGTTGAAAATGAAGACCACAACTCCGATATTACAGCAAATAGATATCCCAACGAACATCCTGACAATAAAGAGGATAGAGGAAATATAAAGCTGGATGAATAACCGTTTATTTTGTTTTTTGAAAAGCCAATAGGAATCTAATTTCTTATTGGCTTTTTTTTGTAAAGTTGATAATTAAGACTGATTTTGGCAAATAAAAAAATATTTAAAACATATCTTTTAAATCCTAAAATTGATATTATTCCTTACTTTTACTTTTTTAACAAAAATATTTTTATGTCTAATATGCTTCCTTTTTTATTGATTTTTATCGTTGCTCTTGCCATTGGCGTTTTCATAGGGAAACTCATTTTCTCTGCCCGATTCCAGTCGGAAAAAATTAGTCTGGAAGAGAAATTAATCGCTTTAAATTCTCAATTCGCTAACTTGAAAGAACAAATTACTGCTGATAAAATAAGTTTTGAAAAGCAATTAGAAACAGCCAATTCTGATAAAGAATTTATTCGTAACGAGAAAGACAGTCTGGCGATTCAGCTTTCGAAAAAAGAAGTTGATTTTGAGAATCTTTGGGAACGCAACAAAGAGCAAAAAGAAGAAGTAGAAAAACTACAGGAAAAGTTTACTAAGGAATTTGAGAATTTAGCCAATAAAATATTAGAGGAAAAATCAAATAAATTTACCGAACAGAACAAAGAAAATATGAAAAATATCTTGACTCCCTTGCAAGATAAAATTCATTTATTCGAAAAGAAAGTCGAAGACACGCACAAAGAAAGTATTGATTATCATGCGGCTTTACGCCAACAAATCCTTGGTTTGAGAGAAATGAATATCCAAATGAGCAAGGAAACCATCAACCTGACCAAAGCTTTGAAAGGCGACAGCAAAATGCAGGGGAATTGGGGCGAATTAGTTTTGGAACGTGTTTTAGAAAAATCAGGTTTGGAGAAAGGACGCGAATACGAAGTGCAAGTCAGTCATACTGCGGAAGATGGAAACCGTGTTTTCCCCGATGTCGTAATTAATTTGCCTGACGGTAAAAAAATGATTGTCGATTCGAAAGTATCGCTTACCGCTTATGAAAAATACATCAACGAAGAAGATGACAATTTAAAAATTAGTTTCTTAAAAGAACACGTAAACTCCATCAAACGCCACGTGGACCAATTAGGTAACAAAAACTATCACGATTTATATCAAATAGAAAGTCCTGATTTCGTGCTGCTGTTTATCCCAATCGAACCGGCATTTGCGATGGCGCTAAACGAAGACACTAGTTTATACAACAAAGCATTCGAGAAAAATATCGTAATTGTCACACCTGCTACTTTGCTGGCCACTTTACGCACAATTGACAGTATGTGGACCAACCAAAAACAACAGGAAAACGCATTGGAAATTGCAAGACAAGCAGGAGCTTTGTATGATAAATTCGAAGGTTTTGTGGCTGATTTAATCAAAATTGGTAAAAAAATTGACGAAAGTAAAATAGAATACAGTGGCGCCATGAATAAATTAGTGGAAGGAAAAGGTAACCTGATTGTAAGCGTGGAGAAATTGAAAAAAATGGGAGCCAAAGCCAAAAAAGCACTTCCCGAGAGCATATTAATTAGAGCTGAAAAAGACGAAAACCAATTATTAAATTAAACAAAAATGAGAAAAATACTTACCATTATTTTAGCGGTTGCTGCTGTAGGCCTTATCAGTTATTTTGCTTTTATCTATTATGTTCCCTTTAGCGAAGGAATCCGTTCCGGGCAACTTACAAAATTAAGCCATAAAGGTGTAGTTTTAAAAACATGGGAAGGAGAATTGAGCCAAGGAATTTCTGGTACCCAAATATTTTCATTTTCGGTTTTAGACAGTGAAAAAAAAGTAATTGAAGACCTAAAAGTATTACAGGGTAATTATGTTAAAGTGACTTATGTGGAACGGTATAAAACGTTTTCATGGTGGGGAGATACGCGCTATTTTATCACCTCAGTAGAAAAGGAAGTTTCACCTTTCAATCAAAAATAAACACCGATGAATACTACTTTTAAAACGGTGGCCTCCTCTAATATTAGCATTTCAGAATTGATGTTGCCATCTCATACTAATTTTAGTGGCAAGATTCATGGTGGTTATATCTTATCATTATTAGATCAAATTGCTTTTGCCTGCGCCTCAAAGTTTTCAGGAAATTATTGCGTAACGGCATCGGTAGATACGGTAAATTTTCTAAAACCGATTGAAGTGGGGGAACTGGTAACTATGAAAGCCAGTGTGAATTATGTGGGTAACAGTTCTATGATTATTGGCATTCGAGTAGAAGCCGAAAATATTCAAACCGGAAAAATAAAACATTGTAATTCCTCGTACTTTACAATGGTATCCAAAGATAAAGAAGGCAAAAGTATGCCTGTCCCAGGTTTAATTATTTCTAATCTAAACGAAGTAAGGCGATTTCATAATTGCTTAAAATTGATAGCATTAAAAAAAGAAAGCGATTATCATGAAGAAGTATTTGATTACAGCTCTAAAGAAAGCTTGGAAAGTTTAGAAAAATACAATGTTTTGCTAGAATTAAAAAAGGCATAATAATTTTTTTTGATCTAAATAGTAAAATTAAAAAGAAAGGAATAAACCAATATACTTTTTTCAAAAATGGGAATAAAATATAGATTTAAATCAAATAATTTCTTCCAATTTAATGAACTTTTTCGCCGTTTTTTTCGTAACTTTAAGATAACTATAACTCATCTAAATCATGAAAAAATCTACCCTCCTTTTCTTGATTTTTGTATCTATTACAACCTTGGCCCAAGAAAAATTAATTTCGGACAAGGGCACTATTAATTTTGAAGCTTCGATACCATTATTTGAAGAAGTAAAAGCCATAAATGATAATACATCTTGCGTTTTGATTACGAAAACGGGCGAGATAACTTGTTTGGCCTACATCAAAAAATTTCAATTTGAAAGAAGTTTGATGCAGGAACACTTCAATAATAATTATATGGAAAGTGCCCGTTATCCAAAAGCTATTTTCAAAGGCCTAATTCAAAGATTTGACTTGAAGAATATCGACTCAAATTCGAAAGAGTACGAGATAAAAGGTAAAATTACTATTCATGGAAAATCAAAAGCAATTGTAGTTTCGGCAACCATTAAAAAAGTAGCCGAAGGAATTGAACTTATTTCTAATTTCCCATTAAATACCGATGATTTCAAAATTGAAATTCCTTATATAGTGCGAAGCAAAATAGCTAAAAATGTTAATACACAAATCCGTTGTGTTTTACAATAATCCTATTTTGCTAAACAATCCTTAATTGCTTCTTCCAGATTTTTAAATTTAAAATGAAAACCGGTTTTTTCAATTTTATCAGATGAAACTCTTCGTCCTGTTAAAACAATTTTTGACATTTCACCCATTGCTGTTTTTAATATAAAAGCAGGTACATTAGGTAACCAAATCTTGTAACCAAAAACTTTCGCTACCGTTTTAGAGAAAATACTATTATTTGTATTGTCATTAATCGCTGCATTAAAAGGACCATTCATAGTTGGATCAATAATAGCTTGAAAATAAATATTGCATAAATCATCAACATGTATCCATGGCATATATTGCTTTCCTGAACCTAATGCTGCGCCAAGTCGCCACTTAAAAATAGGAATTAGTTTTTTTAAAAAACCATCATCTCTGCCCAACACTAAACCGGTACGAATTTTCACAGTTCGAATGTTTAAGTATTCAATAAAATCAAGCCCTTCCTCCCATTTTTGACAGGTGGAACCCAGAAAATCATTGGCCAAAGGTGAGTCCTCAGTACAAATTTCTTCCCCATTTACAGCTCCATAAATTCCTATTGCCGAAGCGGAAATAAAAGCATCCAGTTTTTTATTATGTTTTTTAAGAACCGAATAAATTAGTTGAGTCGATTGTTGCCGACTATTTATTATAGCCTCTTTTCGTTTTTGAGACCATCTTTTCTCTGCGATATTCTCCCCTGCCAGATGTATCACATAATCTGCGTTAAGAACAGCGTCTTCGTCAATGAATTGAGTTGAGACATCCCATTTGAAATAAGAAATTTCCGAAGTATTTTGTCTTTTACTTCTGCTTAAAATTGAAACACTATATCCTCTTTCAATTAGTAATTGTGTCAAATTTTTCCCTATAAATCCAGAACCACCGCTTATTAATACATTTTTTTTCATCATACGGTAAAGCTACTCATTTATATTGATGTAAAAAATATATTAAATTTTGTTTAACATTAACACAATATGATTAAACATTTTGTACTTTTATACTCTAATTAGAAATTTAATAAAAATGGCTACTAAAAAATCAACAATAACAAAGGACAAAATAGTTTCATTGTACATGAATTATGTGCTTGATAATAGTGAAAAACCTAAATCAGTCTATCATTTTGCCAAAACAAATGGTTTTACTGAAACAGAGTTTTATTCATTTTTTGGAACTATTGAAAGTATAGAAAAAGAAATATTCAAAATGTTTTTGGACAAAACAGTAGAATTACTGAACAAAAATAGTGATTACGAGACGTATGATATGAAAAGTAAAATGCTTAGTTTTTACTTTACTTTTTTCGAATTACTAACTGCTAACAGAAGTTATGTAGTAATGATTTTGAAAGACCAAACTAATCAATTGAAAAAACTGATGCAGCTCTCCGGTCTTAGAACTGGCTTCAAAAAATATGTTTCGGAAATTATAACGGATGAAGACCGAACACAAATTGAACGTTTTCAAAATTTTCAGGAAAAAGCGATACAGGAGTCTTTGTGGATTCAACTTTTACTGACGATGAAATTTTGGATAGATGATTCATCTCCGGCTTTTGAAAAAACAGATATTTACATTGAAAAATCTGTTAAAGCATCCTTTGAATTGATGAATATTGCACCTATTGATAGCTTAATTGACTTTGGAAAATTTATTTTCAAAGAAAAAATATACAACAAATAAATGAAAACGATAGATTATATCCCAACGACAAAAATTGAAAGGGCCACTAAACTTATGCAAACTGGTGCAAAAGTAGGCGTAAACTATTTGAAATATTATGGTGAAAAAATGGTGAATTCTGATTTGACTCGCGACAAGTTAAATGAAGATAACGCCGAAGATATTTATGACGGTTTAAAAAGCCTGAAAGGAAGTGCCTTGAAAGTTGCCCAAATGCTAAGCATGGACAAAAGTTTTTTACCACAGGCTTATGTAGAGAAATTTTCATTGTCACAATTTTCAGTTCCGCCACTTTCAGCTCCTTTAGTTTTAAAAACATTCAAAACTAATTTCGGTAAAACACCTTATGAAATCTTTGATGAATTCAATTCTAATTCTGTCAATGCGGCTAGTATTGGACAAGTTCACTTAGCCGTAAAGAACGGAAAAAAATTAGCTGTAAAGATTCAGTATCCAGGTGTTGCCAATAGCATTTCTTCTGATTTAGCCTTGGTAAAACCAATAGCCATTAGGATGTTTAATCTTCAGGGTAAAGACTCGGATAAATATTTTAAAGAAGTAGAAGATAAATTAATTGAGGAAACTAATTATTTATTGGAACTAGAACAAAGTCAAGAAGTCGTTAAAGCCTGCAAGAAAATTAAAAATTTAGTGTTTCCAGAGTATTATCCGGAGTATTCTTCGGATAAGATTATCACCATGGATTGGATGGCAGGCAGACATTTATCTGAATTCACCAAAATAAACACAGATCAAGCAACTGGCGAAAAAATTGGTCAGGCATTATGGGATTTTTATATGTATCAGATTCATGTTTTGAAAAAAGTTCATGCTGATCCACATCCGGGCAATTTTTTGATCAATGAAAAAAATCAGTTAGTCGCGTTAGATTTTGGATGCATGAAAAAAATTCCAAATGATTTTTACATTCCCTATTTTGAATTAATCAGTAAAAAAGTGATAGATAACAAAAAGTTATTCAATCAAAAACTATTCGAATTAGAAATCCTCAGAACTGATGATTCAAAAGAAGAAATAATCTACTTCACTGAGATGTTTTATGATTTGTTATCGCTATTCACCAAACCTTTTCAAGAAGAAACTTTTGATTTTTCAGACGAAGCCTTTTTTGAAAACATAGCCAAATTAGGAGAACGATTTGCAAAAGATACCAATTTGCGAAAAATGAATGGCAATCGTGGATCGAAACATTTCATTTATATGAATAGAACTTTCTTTGGCTTGTATAATTTGATGTTTGACTTGAAAGCCACAATTGTGGTGAATCAATATAAAAAGTACGAATAGCAAAACAATATAAAAAAGGGAATTTGCCTGAAAAAGAATGTATAGTTTGCAACCGCTATATTACTAAGCGGGAAAAGGGAGAGCGATTGTTACGAAAATAAATAGTGTAGCAAAAAATGCCGAAGAAAAATAAGGTGGAAATCAACAATGAGTACAAATAGAAAACATATCAATATAGTTTGGTTTAAAAGAGACCTCCGTTTGCAAGACAACGAAGCATTGCACAATGCCATACAAACTGGTCAACCTACATTATTGATATATGTATTTGAAAAATCTTTGAAAAAAGATACCCATTATAGTGAAAGACATTGGAATTTTATTAAGCAGTCGATTGTTGCACTCAATACCCAGTTGGAAAATTCGAATACTAAAATCCTAAGCATCTCATCAGAAGTAGTTGAAACATTTAATATTATTCAAGAAATTTACAAAATCGAAACTGTTTTTTCACATCAGGAAACCGGTTTAAAAATCACGTACGAAAGAGATAAAAGTTTTAAACGTTTTTGCAAAAACAATCAAATCAACTGGATTGAAAATACTAACAACGGTATTTTTAGAAAGTTAAAAGACCGAAGCAACTGGATTTCAAAATGGGAAAATTACATGAATGAACCTCAATTTATTTTTGATTCGGGTGAGAAGAATTTCTTAGACCTTGAAGCCATAAATACATTGGAAAATATATTGAAAAAGCAGAATCTTGATACCATTCCTGATACCATTTTTCAAAAAGGAGGTTCAACTATGGCCCATAAATATTTACAGTCATTCTTTGATGATCGATATTTCAATTACAGCCAAAATATTTCAAAGCCTTTATTAGCGCGAAAAAGTTGCAGTAGATTATCTCCTTACATTGCTTGGGGGAATATTTCAAGCAGACAAGTATTGCAAAAAGCGGCTACATTCCGATTGACTTGTTCTAATAAAAAACAAATCGATTCCTTTATTTCGAGACTTACCTGGCAAGCTCATTTCATTCAAAAATTTGAAATGGAAGAAACCATGGAATTTGGCAGTGTGAATAAAGGGTTTCATTCTTTGAAAAAGAAAATAAACGAAAACTATATCATTGCATGGAAAACAGGACAAACGGGATTTCCGTTAATTGATGCATCTATGCGCTGTTTGAATGAAACGGGATATTTGAACTTTAGAATGAGAGCCATGCTGGTTTCTTTCTTTACTCATAATTTGTGGCAACCTTGGCAAGAGGCCTCCCAGCATTTATCAAAAATGTTTTTAGATTTCGAGCCTGGAATTCATTTTCCTCAATTGCAAATGCAAGCAGGTGAAACTGGAGTCAATATGTTACGAATTTACAACCCAATTAAAAACAGTTTGGAGCACGATCCAGAATGCGAGTTTATAAAAAAATGGGTTCCCGAATTAAAAAATTTACCAATACAATTCATTCACGACCCATCAAAAATGACTTTTTTAGATCAAAAATTCCACAATTTTGATATTGGAATTGATTATCCAAAACAAATTGTAAATATAGAACGAACGCGCAAATTTGCTAGTGATTATTTATGGGGAATTAAAAAAAATCCCTTAGCAAAAGAAGAAAGTTTTAGAATTTTAAGTTTACATACCATGGCGGATATTGGCGATAGCGATTAATATAAAATGATAAAAAAAGTTAGTTAACTCCTTTAGATATAGTGCGAATAATAGAAATGGTTTCGGGGAGCGCGTACAAGAAAGAAAAACGAAACATCAAAAATAAAGAACTTCTAGCTAAGGAAGATTTAAATGTTCGAAGCAAAGACAGAGTAACAATAATAAAATTTCTACGATAAAATAGACTAAACAAATAAACATGAAAAACATTGTAATCATTGGCGGAAGCAAAGGAATTGGAAATGCCATTTTGCTGCAGCAATTAGAAACTAATTTGGTTCATAATATAAGTAGAAATTCGCCTGAGGTTTCACATCCTAATTTGATTCATCATTCATTAAATGTTTTACAGGATGAGCTTCCTGAAATTGAAAACATTGATACTTTAATTTATTGTCCTGGCTCCATTAATTTGAAACCGATAGCAAGTTTGAGTATCGATGATTTTAGAAATGATTTTGAAATCAATGTTATTGGAGCCGTAAAAACCATCCAGAAATATTTACCAGTTTTAAAAAAAGGGACTAATCCATCTATTATTTTATTCAGCACCGTTGCAGCAAAACTAGGAATGCCATTTCATGCTAGTATTGCTACTGCAAAAGCTGGAGTTGAAGGATTAGTAAAATCGTTGGGAGCAGAATTGGCGTCGGTAGTACGCATCAATGCCATTGCTCCCACGATTACCGAAACGTCACTTTCGGCAAATATTTTAAGGAATGACCGAATGAAAGAAAACATGGTCGAACGTCACCCTATGAAAGGATATTTAAAACCCGAAGAAGTGGCTGAAATGGCAAATTTCCTGATTTCGGAAAAAGCTAAATCAATTTCAGGACAGGTCTTTGAAATGGATTATGGAATTGTAACCTTCAAAATTTAGAAAAAAAACTGATTATTTAAAATTAATAAAAACACAAAATGATATTATCCAAAACAAAAAGCTACGAGAAAATCGAACAATATGATACTGAAGTAACAGCCATATTGGCTGATAATTACAAAACTATCATTGAAAATTTAGGAGAAGATGTCAACCGCGAAGGACTCGAAAAAACACCCGAAAGAGTGGCTAAAGCCATGCAGTATTTGACTCACGGTTATGAACTGGACCCATTGCAAATTTTGAAATCTGCTCTATTTACTGAGGATCATAAACAAATGATTATAGTAAAAGATATAGAAGTATATTCAATGTGTGAACACCATATGTTACCGTTTTTTGGAAAAGCACATGTTGCCTATATTCCAAATGGAAAAATTGTGGGATTAAGCAAAATACCAAGAATTGTGGATGCATTTGCCAGAAGAATGCAAGTACAAGAACGTTTGACAGACCAAATAAAAGATTGTATTCAAGAAGCCTTAAATCCACTTGGAGTCGCAGTTGTGATTGAAGCACAACACATGTGTATGCAAATGCGTGGGATTCAGAAACAAAACTCGGTTACTACCACTTCGTCTTTTACAGGAGCATTCGAAAAAGACAAAACAAGAAAAGAGTTTATTAGCCTTGTTTCCAATAAATTAAGCTAACTTTAATAATTCTAATAACAACATACAATCTACCTATGAAAATTCTCTTAACTGGTGCGACAGGATACATTGGAAAACGACTCTTACCCATTTTAATTGGGCAGGGACATCATGTAATTTGTTGCGTGAGAGATAAAAATAGGTTTTATGTTCCAAAAGAATTTGAAAAGAATGTTGAAGTTATTGAAATTGATTTTCTAAAAAAAGAAACTTTATCAATAATCCCAATCGAAATAGATGCAGCCTATTATCTGATGCACTCTATGTCAAGTTCCTCAAATAATTTTGACGAATTAGAAGGTATTTCAGCTAGAAATTTTGTTGAAAGAATCAATCAGACTAATGCAAAACAAGTACTTTATCTTAGCGGTATCGTCAATGATGATTCTTTGTCCAAACATTTGGCTTCCAGAAAAAATGTCGAAAAAATTTTAAACACCGGTACAGTTCCAACAACCACACTTAGAGCCGGAATTATTGTAGGCTCCGGAAGTGCTTCGTTTGAAATAATTAGGGATTTGGTGAATAAACTTCCTATAATGATTGCGCCCAAATGGCTCAATACCAGATGTCAGCCCATTGCAATTCCTGATGTGCTTGAATTTTTGTCTAAATCGTTGCTGAATCCTGTCACTTACAATCAAAGTTTTGACATTGGTGGACCTGATATTCTCACCTATAGAGAAATGTTGTTGGGTTTTGCCAAAGCAAAAAAATTAAAAAGATGGATTTGGACCGTTCCTGTAATGACTCCTAAATTATCTTCCTATTGGTTGTATTTCATCACCTCCACTTCTTTTAAACTCGCCTCCGCTTTAGTAAGCAGCATGAAAGTCGAGGTTATTTGCAAAGATACTCGAATAAATGACTTATTACATGTAAAACCCATGACGTACGAACAAGCGTTGTCAAGAGCTATAATAAAAGTAGATGAAGATAAAGTAGCTTCAAGCTGGAAAGACTCTCTCGTCAGCGGCAGGTTTAGCAGTAATATTTCCGAATATTTAAAAGTGCCAAAAAAAGACTGTTTTATTGATAGACGTAAAAAAGAAATTGAAAATCGAGAATACACGATTGATAAAATCTGGTCTATTGGTGGAGAATCCGGTTGGTATTATGGAGATTGGCTTTGGGGAATTCGGGGGTTTATTGACAAACTCTTTGGCGGTGTGGGTTCTCGAAGAGGAAGAACAAACCGACATGATATTCATAGCGGTGATGTTTTGGATTTTTGGCGCGTTTTATATGCAAACAAAGAAGAGGGAAAGTTAGTCTTATATGCCGAGATGAAACTCCCCGGACAAGCCTGGCTCGAATTCAAAATTATAAATAATACATTGTATCAAGCCGCCACTTTTAAACCTAAAGGAATTTGGGGAAATTTATATTGGTACTCCGTTTTGCCTTTCCACGGATTTATTTTTAATGGAATGCTGAATAAATTGATAAAGTGATGCTCTCGGTACGCAAATGTCTAAACCATATACGTGTAAGTTCATTTGAGTTAGATTCTTATTCGTATAATTTGTCATTCCGAGGAACGAGGAAACTCACTCGTAACTAATCAAACTTAAGAAAACCCATCCCCGTTGTAGCAATAAAAAAAATTGGTGAAATATTTTGAACCATATAAGAAATGAAAGTTCATTTAAGTTGCGCTTTTTTAGGACTAGACGAATTTGTGATTTTAAGGAATGAGTAATCTCACTTGTAGTTTATTATGCTTAATGAGATTCCTCGTTCCTCGGAATGACAAAACTGAAGCAAAATATTTTCAACCAAATATGAAAATGAAAGTTCATTCACGTTAAACTGGCTAGCATTATATTGTTTATAGTTGTTTTCGAATCAATTAACATTAATAGAGAATTGCAATCTAATTTCGAACTTAAATGAACTTATATCCCTTATATGGTTAATCTATTTTTTTAAATCACTTCAATATTCCAGATTTATAGGTAGCAATGGCTCTGTCTCTTGCGAACGCATGATCTACCATAGGTTCACCATAACCTAAATCAAATTCTTTTATCCACTTCCGAATGTAAATCCCTTTTTCGTCGAATTTTTTAAGTTGGATTTCAGGGTTAAAAACTCTAAAATAAGGCGCTGCGTCACAACCAGTTCCGGCTGCCCACTGCCAGTTTCCAACATTAGAAGACAATTCGTAATCCAATAATTTTTGGGCAAAATAAGCTTCTCCCCATTGCCATTGGACCAGTAAGTGCTTAATTAGAAAACTCGCCACAACCATACGCACTCTATTGTGCATATATCCGGTTTCATTTAATTCTCGCATACCGGCATCCACCATGGGATAACCTGTATTACCAGAACACCAGCGCTTGAAATCTTCTTCGTTGTTGCGCCATTGAATGCCATCATAAGCCGATTTGAAGTTGTGCGTAACCACTTTTGGAAAACTAAAAAGTATTTGCATAAAAAACTCTCTCCAAATCAATTCACTCAAGAAAACGTCATTTTTGTGCACTGCCCAATTAACTAATTTTCGAATGCTAACGGTACCAAAACGCAGATGTGGAGATAGATAAGTTGTTTTATCCAAAGCTGGAAAATCACGTATATCCTGATAATTACCAACGTATTTTAAATTATGAGGTCGCACTTTTATAGTACTTTCTTCAAACCCTATTTCTTCTAAACTAGGGAAAGCAAAATTACTTTTATAGAAATTAGAAAATTTATCTGAAGTTTCATATTCCTGAACCGGAGCAAGTGATTTGTATTTTTCCAGCCATTTATTTTTAAAAGGAGTGTAAACCGTATAAGGCAATCCATCCGCTTTTGTGATTTCTTTTTCTTCGAAAATCACTTGATCTTTGAACAAAAATGAAGCACTGTTATTTGAATTTAATACTTCGCAAATAGCTAAATCTCTTTTGATGGCGTAAGGTTCATAATCTTTATTGAAGAAAACTTCTTTTACATCAAACTCTTGGAGAAGCGATTGCCAAACATCCATTGTTTTTCCTTTTTTTACCAAAAGGGAACTTCCAATTTTTTGTAATTCAGCATTTATATTCGAAAGAGACTCATATATGAAATTCACTCTCGCGTCGTTTTTTGGTAAACTGTCTAAAATGGCCTCATCAAAAATGAATATAGGAACTACGGGATATTTAGAGGTCAAAGCATGGTATAAACCCACATTATCATCCAGTCGCAAATCTCGTCTGAACCAAAATAGCGCTACTTCTTGCTTAATCATTTTTTCGAATTAAACATTTCATCCACTTTAGTTACACGATAAGCAAAAATGGATTTTAATTTATTTTTAACTAGCAGTGTATTCATGATTCGACCCAAGAAGCCAAGTGGTAATCCGTAATGTACCACATCGGTCATTTTGGTTCCGTTTGGTGTTGCTTCAAAGAAATGTTTGTGGTGCCAAAAACTGTAGGGGCCAAATTTTTGCTCGTCAATAAAATAGCTATTTTCTTTAACGCAAGTAATTAGCGTCATCCACGATAATGTAATCCCAAAAAGTGGCGTTACTTTATATTGAATGATTTGACCTGGATACATGGACTTCTGGTCAAAATCAGTGATTTCAAAACCCATTCCTTCCGGTGTGATTTTCTGAAGATTTTTCGGATTGGAAAAGAAAGCCCAACATTCTTCTACAGTTGCATTTACGTGTTGGACAGTTTCTTGTTTGTATATTTTCATGGTTGGTATTTTAGAGATAAATAGTGTCGTATGGATGGGCTCGCGTGAGGGACAGCAGTGGAGCTCTTTTTTGTATCGCCTTTTTTGGCGGTACAAAAAAAGCGGGAACGGATTGCCCGACCCCGCTGTAACGCTAGTGAAAGCGGGGACACGCCCAAACGGAATTACTAGATTTTGTAGTATTTGAATGGTACAAATAGCATTCCGAAACACTCACCGTGTTCCTTGCCTAAATGTTTGTGATGCACTTTGTGCGCTTTACGTAAGCCAATTAAGTACTTGTTATTAGTGTTCTTGAACCACTTGAAACGCTGGTGAATCAATACATCATGAATAGTAAAATAGCAGAAACCATAAAACGTAATTCCTAAACCGATGAAAAATAAATAATTCACGCCACCTTCTACACCAAAGTAAAAAAGGACAATACTTGGCAAGGCAAAAATCACGAAGAAGATGTCATTTCGTTCAAATATATTGGCATACTTAGGCTGATGATGTTCCGCATGAAAATACCACATCAAACCATGCATTAAGTATTTATGGGTTAGCCAAGTAACACATTCCATTATCAGGAAAACTCCAAGAAAAATTAAAAAAGAAATCATTATTATTTTTATTTAAATGTAAAAAAATTTAAACCAATTTAAGTTTGTAGGACACGAATGACTTAGCTAGAAGTCCCGCTTTTGTATAATTAGAAACTCGAATTCTTTCGTTACCAATTTCATGACACGGCGTGTTTTCCAACTTTTTCAATAGCTTTTTATAATAAACAAATGCAGTATACACCCCGAATTTAGCTTCGATAGGCAGTTTCAGAATTCCTTGATAAGCCACATCAAAATCTTCCTGAATTTCCTTTATAATCATTTTTTTAGCCTTTTCATCAAATGAATTTAAATCCACTCCAGGAAAATAATTCCTGTTTAAAATCAAATTATCATCCTTCAAATCGCGCAAAAAATTAACTTTCTGAAAAGCGGAACCTAAACGCATTGCTTCCATTTTTAATTCTTCATATCGATGGTCTTTTCCGGCCACAAAAACTTTAAGACACATTAGTCCTACAACATCAGCCGAGCCATAAATATAATCTTCATATTCTGATTTACTGTTATAATCGGATTTGATTAAATCCAATTTCATACTTTTTAAGAAAGCTTGAATCATATCATCCGTAATATTATATTGCTTAACGGTATGCTGAAACGAGTTCAAAATAGGATTTAAACTTATCCCCAAATTAAAGGACTTATAATATTCTTTTTCGAAATCATTAATTAAGCTCTCTTTGTCGTAACCGTGAAATGAATCTACAATTTCGTCTGCAAAACGCACAAAACCATAGATACTGTAAATCGCATCTCGAATACTTGGCGAAAGCATATAAACTGCCAATGAAAATGAAGTACTATAGTTTTTAGTAACTAACTTACTGCATTTGAAAGATACATCATCAAATAATTTTTTCATATTTATTGATCTAAAAATTGCTTGTTTATCAAATCTGAAACTAATTTTCCTGAGATTAATGCTGGAGGCACTCCAGGACCAGGAACGGTCAATTGACCGGTGAAATATAAATTTTTAACCTTTTTACTTTTAAGCTTTGGTCTCAAGAAAGCAGTTTGTAGTAAAGTATTTGCCATTCCGTAGGCATTTCCTTTGTACGAATTGTATTCTGAAACAAAATCATTTTTACAAAAAGATTCTTTAAATATAATGTTATTTTTTATACTTTGTTGCGTTAGAGCCTCAAAACGATCAATTATTTTATCAAAATATTCCTCCCGTAATGCCTCAGTATCTTCGATTCCAGGAGCAAGCGGAATTAGAAAAAATCCAGATTCCATTCCTTCTGGCGCGGCTGTTTTATCAGTCAGCGAAGGGAAATTAGCATAAAACAGAGGCTCTTTTGGCCATTGTGGTTCATCATAAATATCCTTGGCATGCTGATAAAAATCAACATCAAAAAATAAGGCATGATGTGAAACGTTTTCAATTTTTTTATTAAAGCCAACATAAAATAGTAATGAGGAAGGCGCGAAAACCCTGCTTTCCCAATACTTTTCTGAATAGGCTCGGTGTTGCTCATCTAGTAATGTTTCGGTATGATGATAATCCGCTCCACTCAAAATCAGGTCAGAAGTAATCATTTTACCATCTACTACAATCGCCTTTGCCGTTTTATTTTGGACGATTATTTTTTCGATATTTGAATTTGTGTGAAAAGTCACCCCTAATTCTCTGGCTAAACTTTCCATGGCTCGAACTACGTCAAACATTCCTGTTTTTGGATGCCAAGTTCCCAAACCAAAATCGGCGTAATTCATAAAACTATAAAATGATGGTGTGTCTGATGGTTTGGCTCCCAGAAACAATACCGGAAACTCCAAAATTTGAATTAACCGTTCATTTTTAAATTTCTTTCGAACATCTCTACTGATGTTACTAAAAAACTGTCCTACTTTCATAGTAGTTTCTACCGTTACTAATTCTAAAGGCGAAACTCCCGGACGATAAACCAACTCTTTTATGGCAATGTCATAATTACTTTTGGCTTCAGAGATAAATTTATTCAAAATTTTCCCACTTCCTTTTTCAATTGACTCAAAAGTCGCCTCAATTTCTGCTAGATTATCTGCGATGGCAATAAATTCATTGATTCCAAAATAAACGCTATACGCCGGAGACAATTTTATCAGCTCATAATAATCTGTTGTTTTCTTTCCAAAATCAGCAAAAAAACGATCAAAGACATCTGGCATCCAATACCAACTTGGACCCATGTCAAAAGTGAAACCGTCTCTTTTTAACTGTCGAGCTCTACCACCAATGCTACCATTTTTCTCGTAAACCGTAACCTCATGTCCGCTTTGCGCTAAATAGCACGATGCTGCCATAGCTGAAAATCCGGAACCTATAATTGTAATTGTTTTTTTCATTTGTTTAGCAAATATACGAAAAGATTAAACAAAATAACTAAATATGATTTATTAATTCAGTCATCGAAGTGAAAATTGAAATTTTCTCCGAAAGTTCTTCTCTTTTAATAAATTCAACCATTCTGCCAATGTACCATAATTCGTTAGTATCATCTAATAGTTCGACAGTCATTTTTGCAACATATTCATTTACCACATCTTTTTCAGGCTGAACCGTCAAATAAGAAACAAAAACAATAGAATCAAAATGCTTCTTTAAATCTTTCAAATTTTCAATAGGCATACTTTCGCCAAGATAGATTGCTTTATAACCGTGCAATAAAATTTCGTATTGCAAATACATCAAACCCAACTCATGTATTTCATTTAATGGAAGCGAGAGGACAAAAACTTTATCTAATTTAGTTGGTTTTAAAACTTGCAGTTTTTCCGTATTTACCAGCAGTTTTTGTTTTATCAAGTAGCTAATAAAATGCTCGTGCGCGGGGGATATTGTGTCAGACTGCCATAATAATCCCAGTTCGTTCATCAAAGGAATGAAGACTTCATGAAATATTTCTTTAAATGATTTGTCCGCAATTAACCAATTGTAGGTGGTAAAAAATAATTCCTGGTCAAAGTTCATCATTGCCATTTTGAAAGCACTGATTGCGTGACTTTTGGCTGTTTTGCTTGAAATTATTTCGCGAACAAGCGAAGGTATTTTATCCTGAGGATAGGTTGCAATTTTCGAAATCTTGTATCCATAATCATGCAACAAAGTAATATTCAACAGTTTTTGTAAACTGGCCAAATCATATAATCGAATATTGGTATCTGTTCGCATGGGTTGAAGTATGTCATATCTTTTCTCCCAAATTCGTATTGTATGCGCTTTTATTCCTGAAAGGTTTTCAAGATCTTTTATGCTGAATACGTTTTTTACATTGTTCATCGTTTACCTAAATTTAATAAACAAATGTAAAATAAATTTACTTATAAATCTCAAATAACTTAAAAACTATAGTATTATTCCAAAGTGACGCTTTTAAATGCATTTAATTTATCTAAATTCAGAATAGTCTTAGAATTATCATCACTTCTGCCGTACATGGGTTCAAACTTTGCCCCAAATACTATTTCTGCAAAAGTATAGGAAGTACGAGTTGCCACGGTATTACTAAACATATCGTCGAAGGTTTTAATGTAAACAACTATTTCTCCATTCGTGTTACTAAAATCTTCTTTGGAATAACCAAATAGTGGACTGTCTTCTGTAATGGGATGTACTAAAGTCCAACTTAAAGTTAGTGCATTAATTCTCTCCATTTCTAAAGCTAAAGAGTAGAATTTGTTAATTAATTTTCCATCTTCCTCTACGCTCATTCCTAGCGTTACTTTGGCTTCAGCATCGGTGAAATTAGTATTTTTAAAAGGCGTAGTTCGAATCATCAACCCCGTAATTTCTCCATATGGCGCAATCAATGCGTTGTTTGAAAATTTCAAAAAGGCAGTAGGTTTACTAAATCGACCAAAAAATAAACCCGTAGCAATTGCAAAACTCAATAGTCCAAAAAGTGCTTCAGCCGCAGAAAGCGCACTGGTCAAAAAACCGGAAGGACTAATATGCCCGTAACCAACAGTAGTAAAGGTTTGTGCACTAAAAAAATAAGCTTGCCCGAATTTGACCCATTCACTATCATTATTTGCAATTCCATTTAAATGCTCAATTCCGATTCCATAATAAATCGACGCAAAAATAAAATTAATTCCAACATAGAAACTTAAAATAATAAGCATAAATTTCCATGTAGCCATGTCAATCATTGTGTGATACCAACTGATTCGGTGCAAAATATGCATTCCTCGTTTTTCCACATTTGCTGTACCATTTTTGTTCACATAACGACCACCATAACTGTTTGCGTTAGTTCCGAAACCTGTGTTCTTATCCGCTTTTGCTTTAGCATTTATATTTTTCAAAAGAGATTTGTTTTTTATAATTAGTTCATAGTAAAATTAGTTAAAATCTAATTCAAAAGAAAGACGCTTTTTTTTAAAAAAATTAAACCTGATGAGTCATAATATTCACTTTTTTTGAAGCAACCAACATGAAAAACTCCTGAAGATCTTTCCAAACTTAAATTCAATTTTAAATTACAAAAACATTTATAAAAAAACGTAAAAAATAACCAAACTACTTGAAAATCAGTACCTTTATTATACTGATTTTTAATTATATAAAACCTACAGTTATGTATGACGAGATGTTTGAAGATCGAATTGAGGCTGCTGTACTACTTTCAGAGAGGTTAAAAAAATATAAGAATAGCAATGCCATAGTTCTTGCTGTTCCTCGAGGTGGAGTACCCATTGGATTAATAATTGCCAAAAATTTACATCTCCCATTGGATATTGTACTCTCGAAAAAAATAGGGCATCCGTATAATAAAGAATTTGCTGTTGGAGCCGTATCAATGAACTCCATGATTATAGATAAACATCCTGATGTTCATCAAGCGTATATTGATCAGGAAACAATTAGGCTACGAAAACTATTAAAGGAAAAGTACAAACTTTATATGGGCAATCGTGAACCTCTGGATATCCATGGAAAAAACATCATCTTAGTGGATGATGGAATCGCGACAGGAAACACCCTTTTAGTAAGCATAGCAATGTTGCGAAAAAAGAATCCGGCAAAAATTATCGTGGCCGTGCCTGTTGTTCCTTATGATACCGTGACTAAATTCGAAGACAGCGCAGACGAATTTATTTATATTATTGCCTCAAAACAGTTTAGAGGAGTGGGAGGATTTTATCAAGAGTTCACACAAGTAGAAGATGAGGAAGTGATTCAAATGCTACAGCTACCTAAACCCGCAGAATAAAAATGCAACTATTTAATCTCGCTCATTTCAAAATGTACAATTCATGAATAAATTAGAAATAGACATCGCTTTATCTTCTGTGATTTTAAAGGGTGATTTAGTGATTCCAGAAAACACCATAGGATTGGTTATTTTTTCTCACGGAAGTGGCAGCAGCAGGTTTAGTACCCGAAACAGAATGGTCGCTGAATTGATGCAGCAAAATAAAATAGCCACTTTTTTGTTTGATTTACTTACTGAGAAAGAGGACGAAATCTATGAAAACCGCTTTAATATTGATTTACTGACCAGCCGATTGATAGAAACGACCGAATGGCTGATGGAAAACAAAAATGCAAAAGGGTTACCAATAGGATATTTTGGTGCCAGTACCGGCGCGGCATCTGCATTGAGAGCTGCGGCATATTTTAAAGACAGTATAAAAGCGGTGGTATCAAGAGGTGGACGTCCTGACATGGCGATTACAGAATTGCCTTTGGTGACTGCTCCCACCTTATTGATTGTTGGCGGGCTTGACGTTCCGGTTATTGGAATGAACAAAATGGCCTTTGATAAATTAGAATCGGTAAAAGAAATAAAAATTATCCCAGGAGCTACGCATCTTTTTGAAGAACCAGAAAAATTGCAGGAGGTGGCGGACTTAGCCATTAGCTGGTATAAAAGATATTTGAAAAAAAGGACAATTAACAGCGAGTCTAAATTTAAAATAAATAAATATTAAAAAATAGAGAACAATGGCAACAGTAAATCTAGATTTAGTCTTTGATGGAAATTGTAAGGAAGCTTTTGATTTTTACAAATCAGTGTTTGGCGGCGAGTATTCTTATTTTGGAAAATATAAAGACATGCCTTCGCATGACAGTACCCAAATTTCTACTGAAGATGCTGAAAAAATAATGCATATCTCACTACCCATAAGTAAAGAGACCAGCTTGATGGGCAATCACTATATTGAATATTTTGGACGCACAACTGTTTTCGGGAATAATTTTTCGCTTTCCATTAATACCGAAAATAAAGAAGAAGCTGACCGGCTGTACAATACACTTTCAGTTGACGGAACTTTGGGGATGCCGATGGAAGATACTTTTTGGGACGCTTATTTCGGCATGTTCACCGATAAATTTGGCGTGAATTGGATGGTAAGTTTTGAAGAAAATCAGGCGAAATAAATTTACTTGCTTTTTTATTCAAATAATTTTAAAATATATTAAAAAAACTTTTAATATTTTCATAATTCACAGATATTAACTTGACCTATTAATAATTGATTAGATTTGAATAAACTAACCTTAAAATAAAACAAAAGGTAAAGCATTTAATCTCAATTAAATAAACATTTTATGACAAAGAAACGAATACTCGCATTTTTAATTATTGTACTATCAATTGTAAGTTGTAGTAAAGATGAACCAACATCATCGCCAGCGATTGCATTTACACAATCAGAAGGAAAAGCTGTCAATGGACAATATACGATTACTGGAACTATTACGTCATCAGTTTCGTTATTAAAGGTGATTGTTACAAAAGAAGGGGATACTACTCCATTTATCATTGATGATACAACAGCAAAAAATAAAAACAGCTACCCTTACTCGTATTTAATAACTGGTATCACAAAGGATACCTACATTTTGATTGATATTTATGATCAAAATAATACAAAAACGTCGACAAGATTTTTAATCAGGATTTAGACTGTTAACCAAGAAGTTGAAGAAAAGCCCGAATTTTACATTCGGGCTTTTTTTTGTTATACAAATCATTGACATATATGTGTTTAACAAAAAATAATGTTCCGCGCTCACAATTTAAGCAAAGTAGAGCAAATTTGTTTTAAAGGAAAGTAGGAATAGGTGCGAATTGTGGATCCACTATATGCCACACACAAATCATTCGGAAAACATTACCGCATAAAAAAGCCTCAATCAAGAGGCTTTTTTAATATACAAAATTCAAGTTTTTATTTACTCAAATACATTTTTCTTCTGGAATACAATTCGTAGAATTGGTCGTCTTTCAAGTCATCATTAAATAAGATGCTTTCTCCTGTTGATTTCATTTTTGGTCCTAATGCTTTATTCGCATTATGGAACTTGCTGAAAGAGAAAACTGTAACGCTGCATCTAAAATTTTATTAGCGCTATTGTATTGGCAAAAAAAGTATCTTTAGTAATTGAAAATTTAAAAATTGGCTAAATGAGAATAAAAATAATGTTGATTAGTATTCTATTGACACAGCAAATCATTGCTCAATCATACCAAAAAATCCATGACAGAGCCATTCTTATAGATTCGCACAATGATATCCTAACCAAAACGGTAGATAAAGGTTTTGTTTTTGATACCGACTTGAAAGGAAAGACCCATAGTGATTTGGCACGATGGAGACAAGGCGGACTTGATGTACAGGTGTTTTCTGTATTTTGCGACGGAGACAAAGTAAATCCTTTTGCCTACGCAAATCAACAAATGGATGCTTTGGATGCAGTTGCGAAACGCAATCCCGATAAAATTGTAAAAGTAACCAATACCAGAGCCTTATATAAAGTCGTAAAACAGCACAAAATAGCGGCTATGTTTGGCGTTGAAGGCGGACACATAATTGAAAATGATTTAAATAAATTGGATCTTTTGTATCATCGTGGCGCAAGATACATGACATTGACTTGGAATAATTCGACACCATGGGCAACGAGTGCCTTTGACGAAACTTTCAACAAAGATTTGAATCATAAAGGCTTGACTGACTTTGGCAAACAAGTAATACAGAGAATGAATGCCTTGGGTATGATGGTTGATATTAGTCATGTAGGATTAACCACTTTTTGGGATGTAATGAAAACCACCACAAAACCAGTAATTGCATCGCATAGTTCTGTTTACACCTTATGCCAACACCAACGAAATTTAAACGATGAACAAATAAAAGCTGTTGCCAAAAATGGAGGGGTTATTCAGGTAAATTTTTATTCCGGGTTTTTAGACAACAACTACATGAAAAGTAAAGAGGCCTTTATTGAAAAGCATGCTATCGAAAATGACGCTATGACAAAAAGTGGTATGACAGAAGAGGCAAGAGAAGAACTTCTTTTTATGAAGTATAAAAATGAGGTTGAGCCACTACGAACGCCTTTTTCATCAGTTATGCAACATATAGAATACATCATAAAATTAGTTGGTATCGATTATGTAGGTATCGGTTCTGATTTTGATGGCATTGAATCTCCCCCTCAAGAATTAGATGATGTTACTACCTATCCCCTGATTACAAAAGCTTTGGTAGAAAAAGGCTATAGCCAAAAAGATATCACCAAGATTTTAGGAGGAAATTTTCTGAGAGTTCTAAAAGCAAATGAAGTAAACTAAAAACGATGAAAAAACTAACCAAAGAAGACATCAGTCAAGAAGTATTTGACTTATACGATGACTACGCTCATAATAAACTGGATAGGAGACAGTTCGTACAGAAATTATCGTTGTTTGCGGTGGGAACGCTCACGCTTCCTTCGCTTCTTAGTTTTATGACACCCAATTACGTTGATTCTATATTAATCAAGCCAGAAGACCCAAGGCTGAAATCAGAATACATCACGTACGATTCTCCCAAAGGCGGAGGAAAAATCAAAGGACTTTTATCTCAACCCACGGGAACCAAAAAGAAACTGCCGGGAATCATAGTAGTACATGAAAACCGCGGACTGAACCCTTATATTGAAGATGTAGGACGAAGAGCCGCCGTGGAAGGATTCATTACTTTGGCACCCGATGCGTTATCTCCTTTGGGCGGTTATCCTGGAAATGATGATGCGGGAAGAGAATTACAAAAAAAACGTACCCGTGAAGAAATGCTCGAAGACTTTATTGCAGCTTATGAATACCTAAAATCACACAAAGATTGTAATGGACATATTGGTGTGGTAGGATTTTGTTTTGGCGGTTGGATTGCCAATATGATGGCGGTCAAAATCCCAGATTTGTGTGCCGCAGTTCCTTATTACGGCGGACAACCCACAGCAGCCGAGGCCGAGAAAATAAAAACGCCTATCCTAGCACACTATGCCAGTTTAGACAGCAGAGTAAATGAAGGTTGGCCTGCTTTTGAAGCGATCCTTAAAAAGAACAAAGTAAAACATACTGCTTATTTCTATCCCGGAGTGAATCATGGTTTTCATAACAATACCACGCCGAGATACGATGAAAAAGCCGCCACTTTATCATGGACAAGAACTATTGATTTTTTCAAGGTGAAATTGAAGAAGAAATAAGTTCAGTATTTTGATATGTAAAAGTTCCTAGATTGGGGCATTTTTTATTTCATTAGAGGCTATTTCAAAGAAATAATCTATAAATATTAACTTAGGGAAATTTAATCAGTTTTTTTTATACAAATAGTTTTATAGTTAACTTGAAAAATTATAGGAGTTGATGTAGGAGTTGTTTTTTATGTTAATAATGATTTTAAAATCGAGAAAAATGCAATATCTTATTTGATTAAAAAATGTATATTTACATCTGATCAGTAAACAAAGCCCTATATTAAAGGGTTTCTTATTTGACACTTATTTGACAATATGGAAGAAATCGAATTAAAATCATTAATAAAAGAGCTTGTAACCTTTTCTCAAGAAACCGAATGGGTTGAATTCAAGTTGAACTTTCATTCTAATGAAGAAATAGGAGAAAGAATTTCAGCCTTAGCAAATGGTGCTTGTTTAAATAATAAACAAAATGGGTTTTTAATTTTTGGAGTCGAAGACAAAACCCATACAATTAAGGGAACAACATTTAAAGTAAAATCGGCAACTCAAGGAAAAGAGGAACTTGAAAATTGGATAATTCAACGTCTAGATCCTCGTATTGATTTTAAAACTTATGAATTTTTTTATTCAGAGAATATCAGAATTAGTATGTTTGTTATTCCTGCGTCTATTAATCGTCCCGTCAAGTTCCTTAATCAAGCTTATATCAGGATTGGTAGTTATACTAGGTTACTTAAAGATTTTCCAGAAAAAGAAGCGAAAATTTGGAATAGAAAAACCAAAGATAAATTCGAGTTGCAATTAGCTAAAGAAAATGTTGATGACGATACAATCATTTCTTTACTTGATACTCAAACTTATTTTGATTTACTGAAACTTCCTTATCCATCTAATAGAAAAGGAGTAATCGATAAATTCATTTCAGAAAACTTAATCATTAAGAAAACTACTAAATACTCAATTACAAATTTAGGTGCCATTTTATTCGCTAAAAACTTAGAAGACTTCCCTGATTTAAAAAGAAAAGCAATCAGAGTAATAGTTTACAAAAACAATAATAAGATTGAAACAATTCGTGAGCAAATTGGAGGCAAAGGATATGTATCAGGTTATCAAGGATTAATTGATTGGGTAAATAGTCAACTACCAGCAAATGAAGAAATAGGTAAAGCATTTCGAGATGATAAAAGAATGTATCCAGAAATTGCTGTGAGAGAATTATTAGCTAATGCAATAATCCACCAAGATTTTGAAGAAAAAGGATTTCCTATGGTTGAAATATTCTCAGATAGGATAGAAATTACAAATCCCGGAATTCCGTTAATTACTCCAGAGAGGTTTATTGATGAATACCAGTCTAGAAACGATACCCTTGCAGATTTAATGAGAAGATTAGGAATATGTGAAGAAAAAGGAAGTGGAATTGATAAAGTAATATCTTATAATGAAATTTATCAACTTCCTGCTCCAGAAATACTTATTCAAGAGAAGCATACCAGAGTAATTATGTATTCTTATAAAACTCTAAATCAAATGGATAAAAAAGATAAAGTAAGAGCTTGTTATCAACATTGTTGTTTGAGATATGTTTCAAATGATAAAATGACTAACCAATCACTAAGAGATAGATTTAAAATTGAAGATAAAAATGCTGCGATAGCGTCTAGAATTATAAAAGAAGCTTTACTTGCAAAAATTATCAAAGAAGATGATCCCGAAAGCAATTCAAGAAAATATAAAAAATACGTGCCTTTTTGGGCATAATTCTTATTTGATGGTTATTTGATAATTGATGACTTTAAAAACACAAACAACTGAAATTCAACAATTTTTTATTTGACATATTAAACTATTGCCAAAATCTAGAATTCGTTGAGGCAAATGTCTCCGACTTTGCAATAACAATAACGAGCCATTAACACAAAACACTTTCCCACAAAAAAAGCCCCAAACGGGGCTTTTTCAATATCAATAATTCAAGTTTTTATTTACTCAAATACATTTTTCTTCTAGAGTACAATTCGTAGAATTGATCGTCTTTTAAGTCATCAATAAACAAGATACTTTCTCCTGTTGATTTCATTTCTGGTCCTAATGCTTTGTTCACATTATGGAATTTGCTGAAAGAGAAAACCGGTTGCTTGATGGCAAATCCTTTCAATTGTGGGTTGAAGGTAAAATCAGTTACTTTATTGTGACCTAACATTACTTTAGTCGCATAGTTCACATATGGTTCTCCGTAAGCTTTTGCAATAAATGGAACCGTACGAGACGCTCTAGGATTTGCTTCAATAATATAAACAATATCATCTTTTATCGCAAACTGAATGTTGATTAAACCAACGGTTCTCAAAGCCAACGCAATATTCTTGGTATGGTCTTTTATTTGTTGCATCACAAATTCACCCAAGTTAAATGGTGGTAAAGTCGCGTTACTGTCTCCAGAATGCACTCCGCATGGTTCGATATGTTCCATAATTCCTATGATGTACACATTTTCTCCATCGCAAATCGCATCGGCTTCGGCTTCAATCGCACCATCCAAATAATGGTCTAAAAGCAATTTATTCCCTGGAATCGTTTTCAATAAATTGATCACGTGCTCTTCCAGTTCTTGCTTGTTGATTACAATTTTCATTCCCTGACCACCCAACACATAAGAAGGACGAATCAATAAAGGAAAGTCCAACGTGTCAGCTAAAGCAGAAGCTTCGTCAGCAGTTTCGGCAATTCCAAATTGTGGGAAAGGAATTTTCAATTCGGTTAACAACTCAGAGAAACGTCCTCTGTCTTCGGCTAAATCCAAAGCATCAAAGCTCGTTCCTATAATTTTAATACCGTATTTAGATAGTTTTTCGGCTAACTTCAAGGCTGTTTGTCCTCCTAATTGCACGATAACCCCTTCTGGTTTTTCATGTTGGATAATATCGTAAATATGTTCCCAGAAAACCGGTTCAAAATACAATTTATCAGCTGTATCAAAATCAGTCGAAACCGTTTCTGGATTACAGTTGATCATGATGGTTTCGTAACCACATTCTTTGGCGGCAAGCACACCATGCACACAAGAGTAATCAAATTCGATTCCTTGTCCAATTCTATTTGGGCCTGACCCAAGAACAATTATTTTCTTTTTATCAGTAACAATACTTTCGTTGTCCACGTAACGTGTTCCGTCCGCTTTTTCTATTTCAGCTTCAAAAGTCGAATAGTAATAGGGCGTTTTCGCTTTGAACTCAGCAGCACAAGTATCCACTAATTTGAACACACGATTGATGTTCATTGTAGTTCGCAGCGTATGCACTTGGCTTTCTAAACAACCCATCATGTGCGCAATTTGTCTGTCGGCAAAACCTTTTTGTTTCGCTTCCAATAACAATTCTCTTGGTAAAGAATCTACTTTATAGTTTGAAATTTCTTTTTCTAATGTATAAAGTTCTTCGTATTGTTTTAAGAACCACATATCGATTTTAGTGATTTCATGAATACGGCTCAATGGAATTCCAAGAGCGATTGCATCATAAATCACAAAAACACGATCCCAACTTGCAAAAGTCAGTTTCTCGATAATTTGTTCGTAATTTTTATATCCTTTTCCGTCCGCACCTAAACCATTTCTTTTGATTTCCAATGATTGAGTGGCTTTATGCAAAGCTTCCTGGAACGAACGTCCAATTCCCATTACTTCACCAACGGATTTCATTTGAAGTCCTAACGTTCTGTCAGCTCCTTCAAATTTATCAAAGTTCCAACGTGGAATTTTTACAATCACATAATCCAAAGTTGGTTCGAATAAAGCCGAAGTTGATTTGGTAATTTGATTTTGCAATTCATCTAAGTTGTAACCTAACGCTAATTTTGACGCAATCTTTGCAATAGGATAACCCGTTGCTTTTGATGCCAAGGCTGATGAACGAGAAACACGAGGATTGATTTCAATCGCTACAATATCTTCTTTCTCGTCAGGCGAAACAGCAAACTGCACATTACAACCTCCTGCAAAATTTCCGATGCTGCGCATCATCAAAATGGCATAATCACGCATTCTTTGGAAAGTCGTATCGGATAACGTCATTGCCGGAGCAACCGTAATGGAATCTCCAGTATGAATTCCCATTGGATCCATATTTTCGATAGAACAGATAATCACAACATTATCGTTTTTATCTCTCAAAAGTTCCAACTCATATTCCTTCCAACCCATTAAAGCCTTGTCAATCAACACCTCATGAATAGGTGATGCTTCTAAACCTCTGGTTAAAAGTTCGTCAAAATCTTCCTTTTTATACACAATAGCAGCTCCGGTACCACCAAGCGTAAACGAAGGACGTATTACTAATGGAAAACCAAATTCCTGCGCTATTTCTTTTCCTCTAAGGTAAGAAGTACATATTTCAGCCGGTGCAGATGGAACACCTATCTTTTTTAGCAATTGTTTGAACTGCTCTCTATCTTCGGTAATATTAATTGCGTTTACATCAACCCCGATTAATTTTACTCCAAAATCAGCCCAAATTCCTTTTTCATCTGCTTCAAGACACAAGTTCAGCGCCGTTTGTCCACCCATTGTAGGCAAAACAGCATCGATTTGAGGATGTGCTTTAAGAATTTCAATGATTGATTTAGTAGTTAGGGGTTTCAAGTAAATATGATCGGCCATGGATGGGTCGGTCATAATGGTTGCCGGATTGGAATTGATTAGGATAACTTCAATTCCTTCCTCACGGATAGAACGAGCAGATTGTGATCCCGCATAATCAAATTCACATGCTTGACCAATAACAATAGGACCTGAACCTATTATTAAAACTGATTTTATGGATGTATCTTTTGGCATTGTAGTGTTGTATTGTGTTGTGTAGTTATTTTTTTCAAAGATTAAAGTTACTCAACTTTAAGACTTTAAATCCGAGCCTTAATTTTTTTTTAACGACTAGGTATAAAAAAAGGCGATACTAAAGAAAGTAACGCCTTATTTATGTTTATAAAAACATTATTTTTTGTGTCTTGGTTCACAAGAAACAGTCAATTTATGTCTTCCTTTAGCTCTTCTACGCGCTAGAACTTTTCTTCCATTTGCAGAAGCCATTCTGTCCATAAATCCGTGCTTATTTCTTCTTTTTCTTTTCGATGGTTGAAACGTTCTTTTGCTCATTGCTTTGTATCTTTAAAATCTTATTTATATGTCTTCCTATTTCGAATAACTGTTATTCTAAAACCGAGTGCAAATATACAAAGACTTTTTTTTCTCGCAA
This sequence comes from Flavobacterium sp. CG_9.10, assembly GCF_015752245.1. NCBI lineage: Bacteria > Pseudomonadati > Bacteroidota > Flavobacteriia > Flavobacteriales > Flavobacteriaceae > Flavobacterium > Flavobacterium sp. CG_9.10. The sequence goes on along the minus strand of NZ_JADOVD010000007.1, from coordinate 138,293 downwards.
GCAGTTTTGTAAAAATATTTTCAATTCATTTTACTATATTTGTGATCTTAAAATAATCACACTATGTTTCACAGAAATATTAAACTTATTATCGCTGGATTAATAATAGCGACAGGGATTTGGCAAATTACAGATGGAAATATCGGCAACGGTATATTCCTTATATTATTGAGTGCAATTCCTATTTTTCTTTACTTCAAAAACGAATTTATCTTACTTGCCTTCTTAAAATTAAGAAAACAGGATTTTGAGGGCGCCAAAAAATGGCTAGCATACATCAAAAATCCCGAAACTGCTTTAGTACAAAAACAACAGGGATACTTTAATTACTTGCACGGAATCATGCTTTCGCAAACAAATATCAATCAAGCAGAAAAATATTTCAAAAAAGCAATTGAATTGGGATTATCAATGGATATGGACTTGGCTGTAGCCAAATTAAATTTAGCCGGAGTTGCCATGACGCGCCGAAGAAAGCTCGAAGCGACTACTCTACTGAATGAAGCCAAAAAATTAGACAAGCAGAATATGTTGAAAGATCAAATCACAATGATGAAAGATCAGATGAAAAAAATATAATTTTTAAAAGGGCCAAATGATATACATTTGGCCCTTTTTTTTAACTTCAAATCAATACCCTTTCGACGGAATTTCTATTTGATATTTTTTACCGGTATCGTTTAGTAATTTATTTTCTCTTAGCCAAGGATTGTGCAATTTCAAAATCTTGTAGTTAATTCCTTGTTCTTTTGCAAAAGCAGCCAAATCCGTTATTGAACTGTCGATTTCAATTTTTTTGGTAGGCAAAATTTCATACATCTCCCCAGGAAGTACTGTGAATCCATATTTTACAGGGTTTTTCATTATTTCTTTCAAAGTAAGAATCCTAAAAACATATCGCGACGTTTCCTCCGTAAGAAGTAAATCATAATAGTTAGTTACTTTTTGAATATCAATTTGCTTTTGCACACCGGTCATTCCTCCGTTATAAGAAGCCGCAGCCATTGTCCAACTTCCAAATTTCGCTTTGGCTTTCAAAAAATAGCTACAAGCTGCTTCTGTCGATTTTTCAAGATGATAGCGCTCATCAACATTATCCGTAACTTCCATTCCTTTCTCTTTGGCTGTTTCTGGCATAAATTGCCACACTCCTCGCGCTCCTGCGGGAGAAACGGCGTTAACCAAACCACTTTCTATAACTGCCAAATATTTAAAATCATCCGGAATACCATTTTTTTTGAGAATCGGTTCAATAACTGGAAAAGCACGATTGGCTCTTTTTATATTCAGAATAGTCGATGCTTGCGAATTGATATTTATCAGCAATTCTCTATCGAGACGCTCTCTAACATCCGACAATTTCAAAGGTGTTTCTTCACCGGCAAAGTCAAGTTTCTCAGGAAAGTAATTAGAAATTCCTTGTTTATTGATTTTATCTTTTGAATCATATGTCGTTGCAAAAATTAATAGTCCACTCGCAAAAATCACAGTGCTAATTATTCCAATTTTTTTTATCAATATCATCTTTTCTTTTTTTATCTTTTTATAACCTTACAATAATCAGTCCGTATACTTTTTTGAATCTAAAATAATAGCAGGTAAATTTTCATTCAACCACTTGTATTTATTCAAAATCATGACATGGGTACCGCCTTTTACAACGATGCAATTCTTAATATATTTTATTGGAAAAACATCATCCATATCGCCATGTATATGAATTACATTCTCATCAACAATGATTCTATCCCAAAGAATAACTTTTTCAACCGCCCATTCCAAATAAACTATATCACGAACCGAAAGAAATTTTTCGTACAACTTCAACCTCTTATTGATTTTTTCACCAAAAGAAAACTTAGCCAAATTCTCTATGTTTAAAAGCAAACTCATCGGAATCAGTTTGTACGCTTTCGTAGTTTTGGCTATTTTCAATCTTCTAGGAAATTCCAAGTTACTTTTTACACTCGAAATAATAATTACTTTTCTGGCCTCAATATAGCGAGCCATTTCCTGGACTAGAATACCGCCAAACGAAACTCCAATTAAAACTGGATTCGGTTGTTTTATTTTCTGTGCAATTCTCTTGGCATAATCGGCTAAAGATTCGTTATTCAACGGAATTTCCCACTCCAACAGATGAACCTCAAAAGTAGCTGACGGAAGAACAATTCGCTCAAAAATTGCAGTACTGGCCGCTAATCCTGGCATTAAATAAACAGGTATTTTACTCATAATAGCTTTTAACGATTTTATAACAGCATTCCAATTTACTATCTAGATTTTTTTATAAAATTAATTTTTTTATTCAAACCTGTTTGAATTTTCACTTTATATTATCAATAATTTATGACTATAAAACTCAGTTAAAACGCAAAACTGATTTTGGTTAACTTAATGCCGCGACTATTGAAATTTACTGACAAAGAAGGAGTTACGTCAAGATACGCCTCAAAATCATTTGATATTGAAAATCAAATCAATACCTTTGTAAAGATTCTTTAAAGAAAGGTTTTAAAAAAATAAATTACTTTGGGCTTATCGCAAAATGTTTTTATTTAAAAATTTTCGAAAGCAACACCAATACTTCATATTAAATATCCAGTACTCACAACAAAGTAAATCTTTTCTTGGCTAAAGACAACTTGATTTTATACCAGGGTTTAAATGCAAAAGATGCCTTACAGATTAAATAATTATGGTAGAAACACCAATAAATCACAATTAATATATGGAAACGGATATGACGATGGAAATTAAAGACAATGCTTTTGCAAGACAATTTGAAACTACAGTAGAAGAAGGATTAGTGTCAGTGGAATATTCTTTTCAGGAAAAAAAGATATTTTTAACAAAAATCAACACTCCTGATTCATTTGAAGACGAAGAATTCATCACCAATTTCCTCAAAAACATTATGGGAATTGCCATTGAACGAAAATTTAAAGTCGTTCCAATTCTTCCTAAAATAGTAGTATTTTTCAAAAAAAACCCTGTTTATAAAGAGCTACTACCTCCTGGAATAAGACTATAAAAAAAGCGACTGTATCCTAAAATACAGTCGCTTTTTTTTAAAATGCATAAAACAAAATCAATAACACATTTTGTTACTTCCTTTTAACCAACGATAAACCTTGCTGCCTAGTCGGCCTGATTGGATATGCAAAAAATTACACAATTATTCAAGAAATATTTATGTACTTAAATTGTTTATTAAATACTTCAAAACTTTTGTAATTGAAATCAGAATACGTAACCATACCTCTTTGAAATAGAATCGTACTGATAAACCACTAGTTACATGAATAACCCTGTTAAAAATTCAGGATGATTCAATGAAATTAGACCTTTAAAGTCTAATTCAGTTGTTCATTTAAAATAAAAAACATAAAACCAACAATTATAAAGAAAATCTCAATACCTTTGTAGTTGTTTAAACAACCTTATTATGGAAACTATTTTTTCTATTGAAAATCTGTATACTATTTTATCAGGAAGAACTCACTCTGCTTTCAATAGAGCATTACTGGCTAATTTTAGAAAAAATAATATCCTATTAACTAGAGAACAATGGACAATTTTGGGCGTTTTATGGAAAAATGACGGTTGTACACAACAAACCTTAGCAAATCAAACCTCCACAGATAAACCTGGGATAACTCGCTTAATTGATAATTTAGAAAAAGAAAACCTAGTAGAACGACATCCTGATACCAATGACAAACGATTGAAATTAATTTTTCTCACACCCAAGGGAAAATCAATTGAAAAAGAAGTATTAACCGTAGTCAATCAAACTCTTAAAGAGGCAGTAAAAGACATTGAACCCGAAAGGCTTCAAATAGTAAAAGAGACTTTTCAACAGATTTATGATAATTTAGAAACAAAAAAATAACATGAAAAAATATTTAGCCCTTTCCATCCTTCTGCTATCTTCAATTGCGACCAGTTATGCTCAAATAGAAGTTTCAAAATCCTTACAAGAAGCAGTTCAAAAAGCAATTGAAAAGAACAGTTCTATCAAGAATAAAGAACTCGAAATCGAAAAACTAAACCTTCAGGAAAAGAGCGTTTGGAATAAATACATCCCAACTGTTGAAGCGAGTGCTATTTATTCTTATTATGATAATAAAACTACGATAGATCTTCCCGCTACGACTGTCCCCATCGTTAATAATCCACTGTTTGAAGGCAAATCAACTTTCGATAACTATGGAAACATTTTTAATGGAAGTTTGATGGCAAAAACCGTTCTATTTAGCGGCATGCAAATTCCTAACGGTGCCAAGGCGCTGAAACAAAAAGCCATAGGAACGGAATACCTCAAAGAATCAGAAAAAGACGTCATCATAAAAGATGTCATTAATGCTTTTGACCAAATTGCTTTATTAAATGAAGTGGAAAAACTTATAAATGACAGTGATAAAAGATTGCAAACGGAAACCAAAAGAGTTTCAAAAGCTATCGAACAAGGTCTTGCTATTCCTTATGACAGAGATAAAATAAAATTAGCTTCATTAGAATTGGGCTCAAAAAGAATTGAGTTGGAAGGAAAACGCAAATTAGTCTATAGAAAAATCCGCTATCTTACCGGCTATACGGATTCTGAAATAAATAATGTTCAATATAATTTGGTTCCTTATTTGATTACGGATGAAAAATTAAGTACGGAAAACAAACAGGAAATCAAAGCCTTAGAATCATTCAAATTGGCGTACGAATATTTGTTAAAGAAAGAAAAAGGTACTTATCTACCCACTTTAGGCGCTTTTGGAGGAGTAACCCACTCCAGTTTATTTAACGCGAATACGACAACTCCTATAATCACCGGCATAAATGCAGCGCTGTATTTAGGGCTAAATGAATTGACAATAAGTCCAAACTGGATGATTGGAGCAGGAATGAAATGGGAAGTATTTGCCGGCTTTGAGAGAAAACACAAAGTGCATGAAGCCAAGATAAATATTGAACAAGTACAAAACCAAATTGATGATACCAAAGAAAAATTACAATTGCTTCTGGAAAACAACCTAGTAAACTATACTGTTTTGAATCAAAAAATAGAAATAGCATCACAACAAGAGAAAATCGCCAGTAACAATTTGAACTTAGCCATAAAACAATATAATGAAGGCCTGATAAATATCTCTGAGCGTTTAGAAGCCGAAAATGATTCTTATAAGGCGTCGTTAAACAAAATAAACACACTAATAGAGCAGCGATTAGCAGCTATTGAAACCATTATAGCAACAGGTGAATTAGCAAAACATATTTCAAATTAAAAGCAAGAAGCTATGAAAAAAATTATCACTTTAGTGGCAATCTCAACTTTATTTATTGGTTGTGGAAAATCAAAAAACGAGGGTCAAATTCAAGGAAAGGTAGAAAAGGAACAAATTGCAGTCGTCAGTAAGATTCCTGGGAAAATTCTAAAAATATTTGTAAAAGAAGGCGATTTGGTAAAAAAAGGAGATACACTTGCCATCCTTGATATTCCGGAAGTTGACGCAAAAAAAAATCAGGCAGAAGGCGCAGTTACTTCTGCAAAAGCACAGTACAATATGGCTGTAAAAGGAGCAACTGTAAACCAGATCAAACAACTTGAAGCCAAAAAACAAGGTCTGAAAGAACAATATGAATTTGCGCAAAAATCTATAAAACGATTAAGTAATATGCTCAAAGATTCCTTGGTTTCACAACAAACCTACGATGAAACATTTGCGAAATATCAAGGAGCACAGGCACAATATTCAGCTGTGCAAGCAGAATTAGACGAAGCAAAAAAAGGCGGACGAATCGAGCAGCAAACGATGGCTCTTGGCCAACAAGACAAGGCTATTGGCGCATTGCAGGAAGTAGAAACTGCTGACAAAGAGCGCTACATTATTGCTCCCCAAGATATGAGTATCGAAACCATTACTCTAAACTTAGGAGAGCTGGCATTACCGGGTTATACCTTATTTAACGGATATATAACTGATAGTATTTACTTCCGTTTTACCGTTGTGGAAAGCCAATTGGATAAAGTAAAAAAAGGGCAGGAAATAACAGTTCATGTTCCCTATAAAAAGAAAGATATAAAAGGAATTGTCACCACCGTAAAACAATTAGGAGCTTACGGAAATATTGCAACTGCTTATCCTGATTATGAAATGCAGGAAAGTTTGTTTGAAATAAAAATAACCCCTTCGAATGGCGAAGAAGCAAAAGACCTGATTACAAAAACCACAGTAACTTTATCCCTATAAATTATGCAAAACTTCCTGTCACTTCTCAAAAGAGAATTCAAACTCTTTTGGCAGAATAAAGTACTACGATTGCTTTTTATTGGAGCACCATTGCTTTATGGTATTTTGTTAGGCTATGTTTATGGCAAGGGAAAAGTAACCGATTTGCCTATTATTGTGGTCGATGAAGATCGCACCGAAATGAGCTCAAAAGCACTGCAAATGTTTGACGATAATGAAGTACTTAATATCACTTCATTACTATACGACCAAAATAATCTTTCCCAAATCGCCATAGAAAAAGAAGCGGCATGCGTGGTGATTATTCCAAAGGGATTCGAAAAAATGGTGTTGACAAAAAAATATCCTGAAATTGTTACGATCGTAAATACCTCAAATGTTTTAACTGCCAATTATGCTTCTACGGCTTTGCAAGTTTGCTTAGGAACATTAAAAGCTGGAGTCCAAATTGAAACACTGCGCAAACAAGGAATACCGGAAAATTTGGTTGCAACACAATACGAACCGTTTAAAACAACATTCATAAAAAAGTACAATCGAAGCACGAACTACATGTATTTTCTTTGGCCTGGCGTATTAGCAGCTGTTTTGCAACAAGTTTTATTACTGGGCTTAGCGTTGGCTTTTGCGTCAGAATATGAGAATGACACCTTCAAAGAATTAGTTGAAAAATGCCCCTCGTTACTAAAATTAATGAGCGTGAAAATTATTCCCTATTTGATTATGAGTTTCGGACTGTGGCTATTATATTGGTTATTTACTTTATGGTTCAGGATTCCTTTCTATGACAATCTGCTTCCGCTTACGTTTGTGGCAGGAATATTTGTAATTTCTGTTTGCTTCATCGGAATTTTAGTCAGCATTCTAGTTCCGAACCAGCTAAAAGCAACCGAGATTTTAATGGTAATTGCTACACCTAGTTTTATTTTAAGTGGTTTTACATGGCCATTAAGTCAAATGCCAGTTTGGGTCCAAGGCATAGCCAATTGCATTCCGTTAACCCATTTCTTGAAAGCTTTCCGGATTTTAATTATCGAAAATGGTACACTTTCACAAACTTATGGATCTATTTGGAATATGATTGTGATAGGTTTAGTTTGTGGTATTTTGGCCTATATCGCTCTATATTTCAAGCGAAAAGACATACTAAAGGAAGTTTAATTATCCTACTTTATGAAACACAAAAGGCATAAGAATTCACTTATGCCTTTTTGTATATCTACAAACGGTTATCAGAAATCTGTTATCTGAACACTATTTCTCGATCTCTTTCATGCTATCCATTTTCTTGTGAGCCAAGAAACCGGTAATATCTTCAAAATGTTCCACTACTCTTTTGTTTCCAAATTCAAAAACTTTTGTAGCCAATCCATCAAGGAAATCTCTATCGTGAGAAACTAGTATTAAAGTTCCGTCAAAATCACGCAAGGCATCTTTGATAATATCTTTGGTTTTCATATCCAAATGATTTGAAGGCTCATCCAAAATCAATAAATTCACGGGTTCCAACAATAATTTTATCATTGCCAAACGTGTTTTTTCTCCACCTGAAAGCACTTTTACTTTTTTAGTCACATCATCACCTTGAAACATAAAAGCTCCCAAAATATCTTTGATTTTTGTTCGAACATCTCCAACAGCAATATCATCAATCGTTTCAAAAATAGTGGCATTTTCATTTAATAGCGAGGCTTGATTTTGGGCAAAATAACCAATTTGTGCATTGTGTCCAATTTCTAAACTACCACCATTAATTTCAATCTCTTTCATGATTGCTTTAATCATCGTCGATTTTCCTTCCCCATTTTTACCTACGAAAGCTACTTTTTCGCCTCTTTCAATAACGATATTGGCATCCTTGAAAACAACATGATCTCCGTATGATTTAGACAAATCTTTAACAATTACAGGGTATTGTCCCGAACGAACAGCAGGAGGAAATTTTAATTTTAATGCCGATGTATCTACTTCGTCAACCTGCACTATAACCAGTTTCTCTAACATCTTAACTCGAGATTGAACGGCATCTGTTTTAGAAAATGTCCCTTTAAAACGGTCTATAAAAGTTCTATTATCGGCAATCATCCGCTGTTGTTCATCGTATGCTTTTTGCTGATGAATACGTCTGTCTTTTCTAAGTTCCAAATAATGAGAATACTTTGCTTTGTAATCGTAGATTCTTCCCATTGTCACTTCAATCGTACGATTGGTAATATTATCGACAAAAGCTCTATCGTGAGAAATAACCACAACCGCTTTGGCTGAATTAATCAAGAAATCCTCTAACCATTGAATACTTTCAATATCCATGTGGTTGGTAGGTTCATCCAGCAAAATCAAATCTGGCTTTTGCAAAAGGATTTTGGCCAGTTCAATTCGCATTCTCCAACCTCCTGAAAATTCCGTAGTTTGACGATTAAAATCTTCCCGTACAAAACCCAAACCAACTAATATTTTCTCAACTTCGGCCTCGTAATTCACTTCCTCAATCGCGTAGAATTTCTCGCTTAAATCGGAAACTCTTTCGATTAACTTCATGTACGCATCACTTTCATAATCCGTACGAATAGTCAATTGTTCATTGATTTCATCAATCTCCGCTTTCATACCAAAAATTTCACCAAAGGCCTTCGAAGTTTCTTCCATCACCGTTGCGCCATCAGTAGTCAATAAATGCTGAGGCAAATAAGCTACAACAGCATCTTTTGGTGCCGAAATATTACCTGTTGAGGGTTTGCTTTGACCTGCAATAATTTTAAGAAGTGTTGATTTCCCTGCTCCATTTTTACCCATAAGGGCAATTTTATCATTCTCATTTATGGCAAAAGAAACATCACTAAAAAGCGTTGTTCCACCAAATTGCACGGATATATCGTTAACTGTAATCATTATTTTTATTTAAAGTTTAAGGTTTAAAAGTTTAAAGTTCTCATTATACAATTAAACCTTTTTTTGAAGTTGCAAAGATAGTTTAAATACATAATTAGACAATTTGCAGATTAGAAAGTTTTTAGGAATCTATAAAACTAAAATTGTCATTTCGACAAAGGAGAAATCCCTAGTTAGATTTCTCCTTTGTCGAAATGACAAAATGGTGCGGATTGTTTAGAAATTCATTTTAAATCCTACTGCTATTCTTTTCTCCATTTTTTTGATTCCTCAAAAACATGTTCCAAAATGGCAGCTTCTCTTTCATCAAAGTCAACGTTTCTGCGGCTCATTACTAATCGAGCCGTTTCAAAAGCTTTTTTAGTTATATATGTCGTAAAACCCGAAGCTCCGCCCCAAGAAAAACTCGGCACAAAATTACGGGGAAATCCACTTCCAAAAATATTCGCGCTCACTCCTACCACTGTTCCGGTATTGAACATCGTGTTGATACCGCATTTACTATGGTCTCCCATCATTAATCCACAAAACTGAAGTCCCGTTTTAGCGAATCCTTCGGTTTCATAACTCCACAATTTCACTTCTTCGTAGTTATTTTTCAAGTTCGAATTATTACTGTCCGCACCAATGTTACACCATTCGCCAAGAACAGAATTACCTAAAAATCCATCATGTCCTTTATTAGAATACCCAAACAGCACTGAATTATTTACTTCACCACCAATTCTGGAATGCGGACCTACAGTTGTTGCTCCGTAAACTTTACTAGCCATTTTTACGACGGCATTGTCGCACAAGGCAAAAGGACCTCGAATTACAGAACCTTCCATGATTTCGGAATCTCTACCTATATATATAGGACCCGCAGAAGCATTTAAAGTAACGAATTCTAATTTTGCTCCTTCTTCAACAAATATATTTTCGGGAGCGATGACGTTGACACTTTTTGGGATGGGCTGTGATCTTCTATCTTCTGTTAAATATTCATAATCTTCTCGAATTGCCGCATCATTCTTGGAAAAAATATCCCAAGTATTTTCTACCTTTAAACATTCGTCTTGATATTCTAAAATTTCATAAGTATCAAAATCTACTTCTTCCTGCTCATCATTGGTATAAAAAGCAATTACTTCATCTCCTTTGAAAATAGCCTGATTCGGTTCCAGATTACTCACCATTTCCACCAAAACATCATTAGGAAGAAAGGAAGCATTTATCATTACATTTTCTTCTAATTCTACCATTGGAAATTTTTCGGATAAATATTCCTCTGTCAATGTAGTTGTAGTAGAACCTAAACGCATTTCCCATTTTTGACGAATCGTCATAATTCCAATTAGAATATCAGCAACAGGACGCGTGAAAGTAAAAGGTAAAAGTGCATTTCTAGAAGGTCCGTCAAAAAGGATATAATTCATAAAATTGTTTATTTGTTGATTCGGTTATTTGTTGAATCGAAATTAATTTAAACTAGTTACCGTTTTAATACTATTGGCAACAAAGTTACAAAGTTTTCAAGTAGATAAAAATAAAAAAGCCTTCATCCCGAAGTTTCGGGAGGAAGGCAATATTTTAAAAAACGAGTTAAAATTATTTAACGTGTTTAGCGTATTTAGTTTTGAATTTATCAATACGTCCTGCAGTATCAATAAGTTTAGATTTACCTGTGTAAAAAGGGTGAGAAGTTCTAGAGATCTCCATTTTCACAACTGGGTATTCAACACCGTCAACTGTTAATGTTTCTCTTGTATCTGCAGTAGATTTAGTAATAAAAACTTCGTCATTTGACATGTCTTTAAATGCAACTAATCTGTAATTTTCTGGGTGAATTCCTTTTTTCATCTTGTTAATCTTTTTTATTTGTTAATTATAACTTGTCTTGAAGCTTTTCCTCTAACAGAAAAGGTATAAACTCATTATAACTTTTTGTTTTACATTATTATTTTGAGTTTGCAAATTTACAATTTTTTTCCAATAATCAAATCTTTGCCTGACTTTTTTTATATAATTGTAAAAAGCGATTTTTATACCGCTATATATTGGGAATTGTTATATTTGTGGATTAATTAATAAAGTCTTTATGGAAAATAATATATCGCCGGCAAAATCCGGAATTTTATATGGAGTTTTGTTTGGTGTAGTTATGATTTTAGAATTCGTGATTATGTATATAATCGGAATGAAATCATTAGTTGGAACAAGTGTAGGATTGATTGTAAATCTTGCTAATTATTTAATATTGCCAATCCTATTTATATATATAGGATGCAATAATTACAAGAAAAATATAAATAATGGTTTTATTTCTTTTAGCGAATGTCTAAAAACTGGGGTTTCAATCACTTTTATAGCTGGAATTATCTATGCGCTCTTCAACGTAATTTTTAATCTTATATTTCCTGATTTTATAAACGAAATGGCAAGTATTACAAAAGAAGCCATGCTACAACAAAACCCATCAATGACTGCCGAGCAATTAGAAAGCGGGATTTCTTTGATGAAAAAATTCATGAACCCTCTATTTGTTTTTCCAGTTACCATAGCGATGTATTCTTTCTTTGGTTTAATTTATTCACTAATTATTGGTGCAATTCTAAAAAACGAAAATCCTCAAAGCTTCTAAATTAATGAATTTATCAATACTCATACCGCTTCTCAACGAAGAGGAATCGCTTAAAGAATTGTACACATGGATCATAAAAGTGATGCAGGTGAATAATTACACTTATGAAATTATCTTCCTAGATGATGGAAGCACGGATGATTCCTGGAATATTATCGAAGGATTTGCTCAAGAAAACCCACAAGTTAAAGGGGTTCGTTTCATGAAAAATTTCGGAAAGTCACAGGCTTTACATGCTGGTTTTGCAAAAGCAAAAGGCGATGTTATCATCACCATGGATGCCGATTTGCAGGATAGTCCGGAAGAGATTCCTGGATTATATGAAATGATTGTCAATGGCAAATTTGATTTGGTTTCCGGATGGAAAAAGAAACGCTACGATTCTGTGGTTGCGAAAAACCTGCCTTCTAAATTGTTCAATTGGGCAGCGAGAAAAACCTCGGGTGTGGAATTGAATGATTTTAATTGCGGACTCAAAGCTTATAAAAATGTTGTGGTAAAAAACATTGAAGTATCGGGTGAAATGCACCGATACATTCCAGTTTTGGCAAAAAATGCTGGTTTTGGAAAAATAGGCGAAAAAGTAGTACAGCACCAAGCGAGAAAATATGGTGAAACTAAATTTGGAATGGAACGTTTCATCAATGGTTTTCTTGATTTAATTACTATTTGGTTTCTTTCCCGTTTTGGAAAAAGACCGATGCACTTATTTGGTGCCATGGGTTCTTTGATGTTTATCATTGGTTTTATGCTTGCAGGATATATTGGCATTTCAAAACTATACCATATGTATAATGATATGCGCTATAATTTAGTAACCAGCAATCCTTGGTTTTATATTGCGCTTACCACTATGGTTTTAGGGACTCAATTATTTTTGGCAGGATTTCTTGGCGAGATAATTTTGCGAACAAAAAACAATGAGGAGCGATACAAAGTTTCTAGTGAGGTGAATTTTTTATAATCCTCAAGAAATAAGGCATATATTTATAGTTCTTGCAGATTGATTCACAAAGATTACTCGGGCAAGAATCGAAATATAAATAAAATATTTTTTCGTTACAACAAATCGCTAGCCCTGATTACTTCACATAGCTTTTATTTCAATAGGAGTTCAGTGAATTTTATTTGCAGTGGAAATCCTTTTTTGAGGTTTTTACCGAGAAAAAGATTGAAACGCAAAGCAGGAAACAGCTCCTAAAAAACATCAAAATTGTTAAACAAGATAACTATTTTGAAATTTTAAAGTAAAAATTTAGAAACTAAAAAAATCTATAAAATGGATATCAAACAAAACATTTTGGACGCAGTAAACGAATGGCTTACACCAACATTTGATAATGAAACTCATATAGCTATCAAAGAATTGATGACCACTTCTCCTGCAGAACTGGAAGAAAGTTTTTATAAAAATCTAGAATTTGGAACCGGCGGAATGCGCGGTGTTATGGGCGTTGGGAACAATCGAATCAATAAATATACGCTTGGAAAAAGCACGCAAGGTCTTTCAAATTACATGCACAAAGTTTTTCCAAATAAAGAATTAAAGGTGGCAATCGCTTACGACTGTCGTCATAATAGTAAATCCTTGGCAAAAGTAGTTGCTGATGTTTTTACTGCAAATGGGATTGCGGTTTATCTGTTTTCGGATTTGAGACCTACGCCCGAGTTGTCATTTGCCGTTAAACATTTAGGTTGTCAAGCCGGAATTGTACTTACTGCTTCTCACAATCCGCCTGAATACAATGGTTACAAAGTGTATTGGGAAGATGGTGGGCAAATTGTTCCTCCGGAAGACGAAGCCATTATTGATACCATTGAACATTTAAATTACAATGAAATCAAGTTTTCTGCCAATGAAGATTTGATACATTATATTGATACCGATATTGACAAAGCGTTTATAAAATCCTCGATTGCAAATGCAAGTTTTGATACTTCGGCTGAAGCCAAAGAAAATCTAAACATTGTTTTCACTTCTTTGCACGGAACTTCTATCACTTTAGTTCCTGATACTTTAGCGCAAGCTGGGTACACGAATGTGCATATTGTTGAAGAACAAAGAGTTCCAAATGGTGATTTCCCAACGGTAAAATCTCCAAACCCTGAAGAACCGGAAGCATTGTCAATGGCAACAGCATTGGCTGACAAAATGAATTCGGATATTGTTATTGGGACAGATCCTGATTGCGATCGTTTGGGTGTTGCTGTTCGAAATAACGAAGGACAAATGACTTTGTTGAACGGAAACCAAACGATGATTTTGATGACTGCTTTTTTACTGGAACAATGGAAAAAAGCGGGAAAAATTAACGGAAAACAATTTGTGGGTTCTACCATCGTTTCTACTCCAATGATGATGGAATTAGCCACGAATTACGACGTAGAATGTAAAGTAGGATTAACCGGGTTTAAATGGATTGCCAAAATGATTAAGGATTTCCCGGAGTTGGAATTCATTGGTGGTGGCGAAGAAAGTTTTGGATATATGGTAGGCGATGCGGTTCGTGATAAAGACGCAGTTGCCGCTACTTTATTGATTTGTGAAGTTGCCGCTCAGGCAAAAGCAAAAGGAAGCACTGTTTATAAAGAATTGCTTAAATTATATGTTGATAACGGATTCTACAAAGAACATTTAGTTTCATTGACCAAAAAAGGAATGGATGGTTTGCAGGAAATCAATCAGATGATGATTGACATGAGAGAAAATCCATTGAAAGAAATTAACGGACAAAGAGTAATTATGCTGGAAGATTATCAATCCTCTGTGGCTAAGAATTTATTGGACGGTTCAGAAACCAAAATGGATATTCCAAAATCGAATGTTTTAATTTATTACACGGAAGATGGTTCTAAAATTTGTGCCAGACCAAGCGGCACCGAGCCAAAAATTAAATTTTACATCAGTGTAAATACCGAATTGGATTCTGTGGAAGATTTCAAGGAAGTGGAAAGCGTTTTGAACGAGAAAATAAAAAATATTATTATTGCAATGCAATTGAACTAATGGACAAAAATTTAATAAAATTAATTCCCTTTACAAAACCGTATAAAACTCACATCATTTGGAATGTGGTATACAACATTTTGTACGCCTTATTTAGTACCATTTCCATGTTAACACTACTGCCTGTACTGCAGGTCCTTTTTGGCAAAACCAAAATAGTAGAGAAAGAGCCTATATACTCGGGAATTGGCAATATAAAAGAATTTGCAACTGATTTTTTGTATTACAAAATTTCAGAATTAACTAAAGACAATAGTCCTCAGTATGCGCTTTTATTAGTGGTTTCTTTGGTTATTATCACTTTTTTGTTCAAAAATTTATTCAATTATCTGGCCTCGCATCATATCATGCACCTCAAAAATGGGGTTTTACGAGATTTACGAAAGTCAATGTATAACAAAATAATTGAATTGCCCATATCCTATTATTCCGAAAAAAGAAAAGGGGATATTATGGCTCGTATGCTTGGCGATGTCAATGAAGTCCAAAACTCTTTTTTTTCCGTTTTGGAACTAGTCGTAAAAGAACCTTTAACTATAGTTTTTGCGATAGTTACCATGTTTTTTATCAGCGTAAAACTAACCTTATTTGTTTTAGTTTTCATTCCGATTTCTGGCTTAATCATTTCAAAAATAGCTAAGAATTTAAGGGAAAAATCTATGGAAGCACAAAGAGAAAGCGGCTTCCTTATTTCCATCGTAGATGAAAGTTTAGGCGGTTTGAAAGTTATAAAAAGTTACAATGCAGAAACTAATTTCAAAGCAAGATTTAACGATTCAGTTACTCGTTTGTTGAATCTATCAAACAGTATAGGCGACAAAAATAATTTGGCAACGCCATTAAGTGAGTTTCTAGGAATTGCGACCATTGCCGCCTTGCTTTGGTATGGAGGGAATTTAGTACTTATAGACAAAACCCTTGAAGGAGCTGCTTTTATCGTTTATCTAACATTGGCTTTCAATATTCTTACCCCTGCCAAAGCCATTTCTAAAGCCTCTTATGCAGTGAAAAATGGTTTAGCCGCTGCGGAACGTGTTTTTGAAGTTTTGGAAGTTGAAAATGAAATCACTTCAAAAGAAAATGCCATTGAAAAAAATACTTTTGACACCAGCATCGTTATCAAAGATATCAACTTTAAATACGAAGATGAGAATGTGTTAAAGCATTTTTCATTGGAAGTTAAAAAAGGACAAACTGTTGCACTTGTAGGTCAATCTGGAAGTGGAAAAAGTACCATTGCCAATTTACTGACTCGTTTTTATGATGTAAATGAAGGAACAATAAGTATCGATGGAATAGATATAAAAGACATGAACCTGCACGCTCTTCGAGATTTGATGGGATTAGTAACACAAGACAGTATTTTATTTAATGACACTATAAAAGCCAACATTTCATTAGGAAAACAAAACTCAACGGATGAGGAAATCATCGAAGCCTTGAAAATTGCCAATGCCTATGAATTCGTTAAAGATTTTCCAAAAGGAATTCATACTAATATTGGCGACAGCGGAAACAAACTTTCCGGAGGACAAAAACAAAGGTTATCGATTGCTCGTGCGGTTTTGAAAAATCCACCAATCATGATTTTGGATGAAGCCACATCAGCATTGGACACTGAAAGCGAAAAATTTGTACAAGTAGCGTTGGAAAACATGATGCAAAACAGAACTTCCATTGTTATTGCGCACCGTCTTTCGACAATTCAAAAAGCAGATTTAATTGTGGTAATGCAAAAAGGAAAAATTGTGGAACAAGGCAAACATGATGAACTAATTGCATTGAATGGTACGTATAATAAATTAGTAACCCTGCAATCTTTTGAATGATGATTTAAGATTGCAGATTTTTGATTTAAGATTTCTCACTCTTTTAATTTTTTAATTAAATAAAATGTTCCTCAATAATCCAAATATAAAGCTACCCGAAGATCCAAATACAATAGTTTGGAAATACCTCGATTTGTCAAAATTTTTGGATTTATTGATGTCTGAGAAATTATTCATGTCGCGCTCTGATAAATTTGAGGATCAATACGAAGGCACTTTTAGCGAACCCACATTCGAAGAAATCAGGAAACTTTCCATTGACAATCCTGACTTTTTGAATTATTATAAAAGTCATCGGGAAAAAGTGGCTATCAGCAGCTGGCACATCAATGAATATGAATCCTTTGCGATGTGGCAGATATTCACTCAAAACAGTGAGGGTTTAGCAATTCAATCTACGATTGGAAGACTTCAAAATGCGCTTAATCCCGAAACAAATTTTGATCAGTACATTGGTGAAGTCAATTATATCGATTACAAAAAGGAGTATATTCCGTTTGATGATATGTTTTTTCCATTCCTATTTAAACGAAAAAGTTTTCAATATGAGCGTGAAGTTCGGATTATTACAGATATCGCCGAAAACAACATCAAAATTAATGAGGGTTTAAAAATCAATATTGACATCAACCAATTAATCGAAAAAATCTATATCCATCCAAAATCTGAAAACTGGTATAAGAATCTTGTTATTCAATTGGTAAAACAACTTGGATTCGATTTTACCATCGAAAAATCAGACTTGGAGAGTGATATCTTAATTTAATATTTGAATTTAAATTATAAAAATTAAACTGGCTCATAACTTATAACTTTCCATTCTTTTTTAGACAAATCGATATAATTGTAATGAACGACATCCATTTTGTCAAATTGTCCATTTTTATTAGTATCCTCAACCGTTCTAAAATACAAACAGTTTTTAGATTCAATCAAATTCCAATCTATTAATTCCTGAAAACTAGGTGATATTTTAGTAAACTTATCTCCACTTATTTGACTAATATACAATGCTTTGATATCACCGGTGTCTAATTTTCCATCTTTATTGGTATCCATATCAACCATTGTGTAGACCATAATTTGGTTTTTGGTTCTATCAGAAACTGATTTTAAATAGGTCGCAGTTTGAATTAAAACCGGTTTATCAGTTAATGCTTTAATGGAATCCGAATCGATTCGTTGAAACTTTAAATTCTGCAAAAACCCGGTAATTTCATTTTCTCCATAATTAGATATGGTAAAACTCAAATCATTCACGCTTGAAGATCCGTATCTTGTTTTAATCCCTTTTTCGCGAATACTTAAATCCCCAACTGGATGAATCAAATAATCGGTTCCTTGCATTTGGATAGGTAAATCAGCAATTGCAATTGAAGCAGCATCGGTTTTCACCGTTGTTTTTTCTTTATTCGAACCATCGTAAGTTACTTTTGGTTTTTCTGAGTCTTCTTTACAACTTGCTAAAAGCAAAACAGTTATTCCCAATAAGGCGATATGTAATTTTTTCATGATGGTATAGTATTAAAAATAAATTCAAATGTAATCATTTTTAAAAATGCTTTTGGTATTCTTTGAATGATTTATAAAACAGAAAAGCTTTAAACTAATATTAAAACTCAGGTATTTCCCCTGATTTATAAGCGCGCGTTCAATTTTACATTAAAAACTCTGGTTGTCATATAATTAGGAATTGCATATTGATTTTTCGAATATACATCGCGAACCCAAGTATTTGTAATTGCGTTCTGATTATTAAAAAGATTAAAAATTTCTAACCCTATTTCTAATTCTTTGAAACTTTTCAACCAACTTCTATTAACATTAGTTTTATCATTAATAAGTACTTTGGAAAATCCGACATCGGCTCTGCGGTAATCCTTTAATCTGTTTTGATACAAATAAGGATCTGCATATGATGGTGAACCTCCTGGCAAACCGGTATTATAAACCAAATTTAGATATATTTTCACACTTGGAATATTCGGCATAAAATCTTGAAACAGAAGTCCAAATTTCAGTCTTTGATCTGTTGGTCTTGCAATATATCCTTTATCAGCGCTATTCTCTTCTGTTTTTAGATAGCCAAAACTTAACCAAGACTCGGTTCCCGGAACAAACTCCCCATTCAATCGCACGTCTAATCCCTGCGCATAGGCTTTCGCATTATTGGTAGCAGCATATCGTATGCGAACATTATCAATTGTATAGGTATTCACATCCGTCAACGATTTATAATATAGTTCAGAGACCAATTTAAAAGGACGATTCCACATTTTGAAACTGTAATCATTACTCAAAACAATATGTACAGACTGCTGTGCTTTAACATCGGGCTGCACTACTCCATCGGCATCTCGCAATTCCCGATAAAATGGTGGTTGATGATACAATCCACCCGAAAGCCTAAAAACCATGTCCTTCTTCCAGTCCGGCTTTATGGCAAATTGTGCTCTTGGACTAAAAGTCACTTGAGATTTTCCGTTTAAGTTATCTCCCAAAACCTCCCAATTATGCATTCGTATTCCAGCATTATACCAAACTTCACTGGCACCATTTTTATCTTTACGACTCCACTGCGCATAACCTGAAAATCTATTAATTGTATTAAAATTGGTAGCTCTCACATTTTGATATGGAACAAGAGGCCCTGTATAAGAAGAATACGGCTGGTCATTTTTTGGCAAAATTTTAATTGGAGGGTTGACAGAAAAACCTGCTGAATCAATCACTTCCCACTCTACAACTCGATCTCTAATGGATTCTCGTGTATATTTGATTCCCCACTCCAATTGGTTTTGTTTCCAATCATAAATCCCTTTCACCTCGGTATTCACTATCAGTGCATCTAAATCATTTCGGGCATGATTAAGTTGTGACCCAATTCCTTTAGAATAATTAACATTACCATAGGTTTCCGATCCAATATTCGAATCAACATCCCCTAATCGATATTGTGCAAAAATATCAAAATGTTCCTGTTCCAAGGTATGAAAAACGGATCCGATAAATTTTAATGAAAAGCTGTCATTTACTTTAAAAACAGACTTTATTGCTCCAAAATAAGTATCGTATTTATCATTCTCCTTCCCTTCATAATAAACTAAAAGTGCCATAGGTTTATCCAGTGTTCCAAAATTAGTTTGAC
The DNA here is from genome assembly GCF_015752245.1 of Flavobacterium sp. CG_9.10. NCBI lineage: Bacteria > Pseudomonadati > Bacteroidota > Flavobacteriia > Flavobacteriales > Flavobacteriaceae > Flavobacterium > Flavobacterium sp. CG_9.10. The sequence continues at coordinate 118,549 of NZ_JADOVD010000007.1, read as the reverse complement.
GAGTCAAAGGCTGATATTGGTATTTATTTTGCGAAATATTACCAAGAAAACTCCATTGCCATTTATCTGACGCCTGATAGTTTACATTGGTTTGAATATCAACAAACGAAGGAGTAAAATTAGTTTGCGTCTCCTGACTTTTAACCAAAAGACTATTGTTACGATACCTAACTCCAGTAATAGCAGTCCATTTTTTATTTTTGGAAGCAGCATCTATTGCAAGGCTTCCGCCAAGAAGACTAGCCTCAAGAGTAGCACCAAATTTTGTCGGTTTCCTGTAGGTAATATCCAAAACTGACGATAGTTTGTCTCCAAATTTTGCTTGAAAACCACCTGCTGAAAAATCAATATTTTGTACCAAGTCGGTATTTGTAAAACTTAATCCTTCTTGTTGTCCGGAACGTATAAGAAAGGTCCGATACACTTCAATCTCGTTTACATATACTAAGTTTTCGTCGTAATTTCCACCACGAACCGCATATTGCGTACTCAGCTCATTATTAGAATTTACACCCGGCAAGGTTTTTAAAATATTTTCAATTCCTGCATTTGCTCCAGGTATTCTCCTGATAACTTCTGGTTCTATAGTAGTAATTCCCTGAACTCTTTTCTTGTTTTTAGAAACCACGATAACTTCTCCCATTTGTTCTTCGCGATCATTCATGACCAAGTTGAACACGTAGTCTTCATTTGGTTTTAATTGAACTGAAAGAGTCGTCTTCTTCAACGAAATATGAGTAAAAATGACAATCAATTTCTGATTAGCGGGAACTGCTAAAGCAAAGAATCCATTCGTATTGGATTGTGTTGCTTTGCTTAGACAAACAACATTTACGTTATCAATTGGTTTATTATTGGAATCCAAAATAATTCCTTTTATTCGAGCAGTTTGTGCAGTCAGGGAAAACCCCACACAGATAAAAAGCAAAACAAGTATTAATCTATTCGTACTCAAATGATATGGGATTTATTTTTTTTGACTTCTAAAAAAACGAGTTGTAAAGGTAGTCGAATTTCCTACATTATCAATTACAACCACTTTTAAATCATTGGACCCTTCAGCCACAATTCCATCTTTAAAATTATGGGTTATTTTTTTTGTTTTATTATCATACTCCAATAATATCCAGTTTCCATTCAAGTAACCATTATAGGATTTTATGCCAGATAAACTATCACTAATAATCAGTTGAAGCGACTTTTGATCACTTACCCATTTTCCCTCAATTGATTTAGTGATCGAGATTTTTGGCGCAATCGTATCTAGAACCAATGCATACTGACCTAATGTTTTGGATTTTGCGGTAAACAAACTATCCTTTCGAAAGGTAGGGAAATAGCTTATTTTTTTTCCTTCAATCATACCAATAAATAGTTTGCTTCTCTGAGCCTCTGTGTATTTTTTATCTTCAATCGAAATGGTAAAATTACTATGAGCCGGAACAATATCTTCATGAAGAAATAACGTATCCTTTTTTACATCAAAATTTAAATTGAAATCATCATAAAAAGTTCCAGCAGGAAAGTAAACTGATATATTATCTTTAGCAAAATTGCTGTCTTTATTTGCCTTCACAAAATAATTTGAAACAATTGGTTCTTCCTCAATAATGGTTGTTAAAAGATCATATTGAATAGGGATAGAAATAGTACTTTTATTTCCATAAAAATCAGAAACTTCAATGCGACAAACGGACTTTAAATTTGGAAGCACTGTAACTATTCCATTATTTTCGTCGGTTTTGATGACACTAAGTCCAAATTTATTTTTCATGAATAATTTCTGAACCCTCTGGTCTGTTTTTTTATACTTTGAATAATCAATGAGCGCATTTACATAACGCATTTCATCAAAAGAATAGCTTTCAAATTGATAGCCGAAATTTGGTTTCCCATTTAAAAAAGACTGTACCTTATATACTCCATTTTTATTGAACGAAACATCGTCATAATCAAAAGTTGCAATCCCCAACCCTATTTTCCCATTAGAAACTACCTTCTCAGACAAATAAGTTCCGTCTTTTTGCAACGATAAATTCAGTAACACTGGACGCTTTGAATGATTAACCGTAGTTTTATTGTCTACTGGATAAACATAAAGATTTGAAATAACAGGCTTTTTAGTGTCTTTGAAATTTTTATCAAAACCAAAAAACATGGGATTTACAACTTTTTCCGTTTTAGTATCTCGAATTTCAAAATGCAAATGTGGTCCTTCAGAACCACCCGTATTACCAGAAAAAGCAATCACCTGGCCTTTCTTGACAGGCAAATCATCCGGTTTCAGAAACATTTCAATTTCAAATGCGCGTTCCTTGTAATGGGTTTTCTTTATATAACTTTCTATCGCTTCATTGGCTCTTTGTAAATGTCCATAAACAGAAGTATAACCATTAGGATGCGTGATATAAATTGCTTTTCCATTCCCGAAAGTTGATATTTTAATTCGAGAAATATACCCATCTGCAATAGCGTGAACAGTTAACCCTTCCTTTTGCATTGTTTTTAAATCAAAACCTGCATGAAAATGATTGGGTCTCAATTCCCCAAAATTACCTGAAAGTTGCATGGGAATATCTAGAGGTGGACTGAAATAGTCTTTTGGGTAATCTGTTTGAGCAAAAAGAGCGCTGCTGAAGAAAAATAAATAAATAAAAAATTTCATTGAATAGATTTTTGCTAAGGTAAAAAAAAGCAGTTAATAAAAATCAGAAAAAAATCAAATCACAACATACTGAATTACATATAATTGATTTTTTTAACGTAAAAAAATCAATAAAATATTGCAAAAATAAAAAGGAATACTAACTTTGTAAGATTAAGTAATGAATTAGGAATATAATGAGTGTAATTGCAGAAATAATTGATACTCTTGAAAATAAGGTTGAAAAACTTTTCATAAAAATGAAAAGTTTAGAGAAAAACAGTCAAGATTTAAAAGTTGAATTAACAAAAGCTGCACAGTTCATACAAACACAATCACAAGAGATTGAAGCGCTAAAAACGCAGTGTGAAACACTCAAAATGGCCAACGCATTACTAGGCAGTGACGAAAACAAAAGAGATACAAAGCTTAAAATAAATTCATTAATTCGCGAAATCGACTACTGTATAGCACAGCTATCAGATTAATAAAAGATATGGACGAAAAGCTTAAAATTAAAATATCAATTGCAGACAGAGTCTATCCATTGACGGTTGATTTGTCTCAGGAAGAAGGCCTTAGAAGCGCTTCAAAGAAAATTGATGTGATGATAAAGCAGTTTGAAGAAAATTATGCTGTACGTGATAAGCAAGATGTATTAGCCATGTGCGCTTTACAATTTGCATCACAATCAGAACAAAAACAAATTGACAATTCAATTGATGGCGAAGCAACCATTGAAAGAATTAAAAAAATCAATGCGATTTTAGATCAATATCTCGACAATTAAACGTTCTTTACAAAGACTAAGATACTGCCTACATTAGTTCACATTTGGTAAACTCAACACTAACATTTTAGAATGAGCAAATCATCACTTCTAAAGCATGCCACGCTTCGGCGAGGAAACTTGAACAGTGAGTTAGCTCAAAACTTGTCATTCAGAGTTTATTCAATCTCACTAATGTAGGCTTTTTTTATATATAAATTTTAACAAACATGGACATAGTAACGATCATCATTTCAGGAATTATAGGTATTGTAGGAGGTTTTGGAATAGCCAAAATAATTGAAAAAAGCAATATTTCTAATTTAATCAAAAACGCTAAAAAAGAAGCTTCATCAATTTTAAAAGATGCTAATCTTGAAGCAGAAAACATAAAAAAAGATAAAATACTGCAAGCAAAAGAAAAATTTATTGAATTAAAATCAGAGCACGAGCAAGTTATATTGTCTCGTGATAAGAAAGTAGCTGAAATCGAAAAAAGAATTAGAGACAAAGAATCTCAAATTTCTAATGAATTATCAAAAGCTAAAAAAGTCAATGATGATTTCGAATCAAAAACTTTAGAATACAACTCTAAAATAGAAATTCTTGACAAAAGACAAACAGAGGTTGATAAACTACACAAAAGTCAATTGCAACAACTGGAAGTTATCTCTGGTTTGTCTGCTGAAGAAGCTAAAAATCAACTGGTAGAAGGTTTAAAAGCAGAAGCAAAGACCAAAGCGATGTCGCATATTCAAGATACTATTGAAGAAGCGAAATTAACAGCACAACAAGAAGCGAAGAAAATCATCATCAATACTATTCAAAGAGTTGGAACTGAAGAAGCAGTTGAAAACTGTGTTTCGGTGTTCAACATTGAATCAGATGATGTTAAAGGTAGAATTATTGGTCGTGAAGGTAGAAATATTAGAGCATTAGAAGCTGCAACTGGAGTAGAAATCATTGTAGATGATACACCTGAAGCAATTATTCTTTCTTGTTTTGACCCAGTTCGTAGAGAAATTGCACGTTTGGCACTACATAAACTAGTAACAGACGGACGTATCCACCCAGCACGTATTGAAGAGGTTGTTGCTAAAACAGCTAAACAAATTGACGATGAAATTATAGAAGTTGGTAAACGTACCGTTATCGATTTAGGAATTCATGGATTGCATCCTGAATTGATTAAAGTCGTAGGTCGTATGAAATACCGTTCTTCTTATGGACAAAATTTATTGCAACACTCCCGTGAAGTTTCTAAACTTTGTGGAATCATGGCAGCAGAATTAGGTCTTAATGTAAAATTAGCCAAGAGAGCTGGTTTATTGCACGATATAGGTAAAGTTCCAGATGCTGAAAGTGATTTACCTCACGCTTTACTAGGAATGCAATGGGCTGAAAAATATGGTGAAAAAGAGGAAGTTTGTAATGCTATTGGAGCTCACCATGATGAGATAGAGATGAAATCTTTATTATCACCGATTATTCAGGTTTGTGATGCGATTTCAGGTGCAAGACCAGGCGCAAGAAGACAAGTCTTAGATTCTTACATCCAACGTTTAAAAGACTTAGAAGAAGTAGCCTACGGATTTAGCGGTGTAAAAAATGCTTATGCTATTCAAGCTGGTAGAGAACTTCGCGTAATCGTTGAAAGCGAAAAAGTTTCTGATGACAATGCTGCTACTTTATCTTTTGAAATATCTCAAAAAATACAAACTGAAATGACTTATCCAGGTCAAGTGAAGGTAACTGTAATTAGAGAAACAAGAGCAGTTAATATTGCTAAGTAATCCCATACTAACCTTCCCCGAAGGAGACGATTCATACTTTAAAAAAAAATGATTAGCGGTAAGGCTAATCATTTTTTTTTTGCTTTACCCCCTACCCTTTGGGGAGACTGCGAGGGGATTCTTTCTGGGATGAAAAGTGTTAATTACATCTGTCAAAAATTTTCTATCAAGATGAACATAAATCTCGGTAGTCGTTATTGACTCGTGTCCAAGCATTAACTGAATGGAACGCAAATCAGCTCCATTTTCCAGCAGATGAGTAGCGAACGAATGTCGTAAAGTGTGTGGGCTTATATTTTTATTCAAATTTATTTTGACCGCTAAATCTTTAATGATTGTAAAAATCATTGCTCTAGTCAACTGTTTCCCCCTTCTATTCAAAAACAATGTATCTTCAAATCCTTTTTGAATACTAAGATGTGTTCTATTATTATTTCTATAAATTTGGATGTATTTTTGCGTCAAATCCCCAATAGGTACAAAACGTTGCTTATTTCCTTTTCCTGTAATTTTAACAAATCCCTCTTCAAAAAACAAATCTGAAATTTTTAACGCCGCTAATTCCGAAACTCGAAGCCCACAACCGTAAAGTGTTTCCAGCATAGCGCGATTACGTTCTCCTTCATTTGATGTTAAGTCAATTGCAGCGATCAGTGCATCAATTTCTTCCGTAGACAATACATCCGGCAGCTTTCGTCCTGTTTTTGGTGTTTCAATCAATTCTAAAGGATTATTGGTCCGATAATCTTCAAATATTAAATAGCTGAAAAAACTTTTTAATCCGGAAATAATTCTGGCTTGTGAACGCGGGTTTACCTGTTTTGAAACGCTATAAATAAATTGCTGCAACGTCTCTTCACCTATTTCTATAGGCGAAACAATAATTCCATTTTCATCAAGAAATTGACACAATCGGTCAATATCGAAGGTATAATTTTCGATAGTATTCTTTGACAAACCACGTTCGATTTTCAAGTACGACTGATAGCTTTTAATGTATAAATTCCAATTCATGTAGACAAAGTAAAGACTTTTTTAGACATAAAAAAACCTCCTAAATAAGCTACCGTGTGAACACAAAAATTGGATAGGATATTAAACACGAATTTCACAAATTTGCACGAATCAATTTGTGCAAATTTGTGAAATTCGTGTTTAACTTTTTAATATCAACTTAAAAATCAGTATAAATCTCCTTAATCGGTGTTATCCGTGTCCTATTTTAAATTTCTGTACAGACGTTAGCCTAAATAAGATGTTTTAAAATATTTTATAATTGAATTCAAAAATAAGAGATAAATAGTCCTAAGAATAAATTTTATTTACCCCATTTTCCACCACCAATGTAAAAACCTACATGAATACCAAGATAGGAGTTAGGTACTGTTCCTTTATTATTACCATTTATATCTTGCAAAGTAGATTCGGGAACGATATTATATTCTAAACCCATTCTAAATTTTCCCAACTCAAAACCACCTCTCACTAATACTCCCATTTTACCGCTTGCAGCTATTGCAGTATTATCTGCGCTATTTGCGGTATCAAACTCAACATTTGCTATACTATAATAGCCCAAACCACCTCCAAAATAAGGTACGAAAGATTTTTCAGATCTATTAAAGTAGTAATCATAAGTAGCAACATAAGAACCATTAGCAGAAACCTTAGCACTTGTAGTACTACCCGAATCATATACATCTCTAACTATCGCGGCAGCTCCTATTCGCAAACCCACATTCATGTTGTCTTTTATATTATATTTTGGCTCAATAGAGAACAATAATCCAGCTCCTCCATTTGATGGAACAAATCCAAAATCTAAACCAACTCTGAATCCACCTTCCTTTTGAGAATATCCATTTGTAAAAACTAAAAATGCAACTACTGCTAAAATTATTTTTTTCATTTTGATTATAATTAAAATTTAAAATTTTTACTACAAAAATAATAATAAATGTTAAAAATCAAAATCTATTAAAAAATTGTTTTACCCATAAAAAAACCTTCCGTTGTGACAGAAGGTTTAAAATAATATTTTACTTGATCGTTAGAATTTGTAACCCAAAGAAATTTGAAAAACAGAATTTTTCCACTCTGATTCTCCTGGAAACACATCTTTTTGTAATCGTGTTAAACCTAAATTATAACGAGCACCAAGCATAAATTTTTCAGCGAAATCATAATTGGCACCAAAACCCAATCCTACATCCGTAGATTCAAAATCATTCTTAACATCCTCAGATACTCCACCGGATTTTGCTTCGGCCGATACTAGAAATCCAATTTGAGGTCCAAATTCAAGACTAAAAGTATCTGCTACATAATATTTGGCCATTACCGGAATAACTATATAGTCTAATTTCAAATCCCCATCGTCACCAAAAGAGTCTAATTTAACTCCTTGAGCAGAATAAAGTAATTCAGGTTGCAGTGCGAAATTGTCACTTATCATAAATTCAGCAAAAAATCCTGCATGAAACCCTATTAAAGATTTTGAATTAACACCGTCTTGGTCAATATTAGAAATTGAAGCAATATTTAAGCCTCCTTTAATTCCAAAAGACATTTCCGATTTTTGTTGTGCATTTACATAACCAAATAGAAATATCGTAACAATTGTTAAAGTAATTTTTTTCATGATCTTTTATTTAAAATGTAGGGTCAAATGTAAAAAATTTTACTTCTAAAATATGTTATATAAAACACAAACTAGTTAATTATCAAACTATTAAGTTCAAATACACCTTTAACATTAAATAGTAAGATTTAATCATTGTTTTTTGGCACGAAAAATGTATTAACATAAAAAAACAATCCTAAAAATTGGTATTTTTACATAGTATTAATAAAAAAAATACTACTCAGGACTCTACCGAAATCTTTATTTTTGTTCTTTTTATAAATTTATAACAACAATTTGTTTAATAATAATAATGAGCAATAATTGTTCAAATACCGAGTTTTAAGTTTAAATAATTAATAAAAATTAAAATACCATTTTATGAAAAAGACAATCTTAGTTGCCATTGTACTCGTAGCCGCTTCATTTCAAATGCAGGCACAGTTAGTTAAATTTGGAATTAAAGGGGGAGTGAATTACGCGAATCAAACAGGATCTGATATCACAGTAAATAGCACTAATTACAATACTTCAGCAATCACAAGTTATCATGCCGGTTTAATTGCAGAAATAAAACTTGTAGACAGTTTCGCTATACAACCTGAATTATTATATTCTACTCAAGGAGCGACTTACAAAAATGCAGTTGAAGAATTTAGAAATGAATTAGGCTATTTATCGATTCCGGTTTTAGCAAAAATCAATCTGAATAAATTCGTCAGCCTTGAAGTAGGTCCACAAGCTTCATTTTTATTGAGCGAAAGAAACAATTTTGACGTAAAAGATGCAAACACTTTTGATTTTGCGGTAGTTGGAGGTTTAGGCCTAAATATTACTAAGAATCTTTTTATTCAAGGACGATACGGTTTAGGATTAACGGATGCTTCAAAAGATGCTGAAGTAAAAAACTCTGTTGTTCAAATTTCCGCAGGTATTAAGTTCTAAGAAATAAAATATTTATTTCTAAAACCGTTCCAATATATGGAACGGTTTTTTTATTTTTACAAAAAACACTACAATGAAAATCAGTATCATTAACGGACCAAATCTTAATCTTTTAGGGAAACGTGAACCAGAGGTATATGGAAATCAAACTTTTGAAGAGTATTTTACTACTTTACAAATAAAATTTCCAACCATTGAATTTACATATTACCAAAGCAATATAGAAGGGGAGTTAATTGATAAAATTCAGGAATTTGGTTTTTCATTTGATGGGATAATCCTTAATGCTGGCGCTTATACACATACATCTGTAGGTATTGGCGATGCCATAAAAGCCATTACCACACCGGTTGTTGAAGTTCATATCTCAAATACTTTTTCGCGTGAAAGTTTCAGACATCAATCGTATATCTCCGGAAATGCAAAAGGTGTTATTCTAGGTTTCGGATTAAAAAGTTATGAATTGGCCATACAGTCTTTTTTATAGTTTCAACAGAACAATCATGTAACATTACCTACAATTAAGCGTCTTACTAAGAAAATATTTTTTATGAAGAATGCTTACTTGTTCCTATTATTATTCTTATCTCTTTATTCCAATGCCCAAATCAAAGGAATCATCACTGACGATAAAGGAAATCCATTACCCTTTGTCAGTGTATTTGAAGAAAATACCTATAATGGTACCACCTCTAATGAGCAAGGAAACTACCAACTAAATATAAAATCAGTTGGTAAAAACAAGATAGTCTTTCAGTATTTGGGATTTAAAACCCAAAAACGAGCCATTACAGGAGGAACTTTACCTTATACTTTGGACGTAAAAATGCTAGAGGAAAGTTTCTCGCTAAACGAAGTTGTAATTAACACCAAAAATAATCTTGCTAATGCCATCATAAAAAATGCGATTGCCGGCAAAAAAGAAAATACGGAAAATACAGCTCGTTTTACAGCCGATTTTTATTCCAGAGGAATCTTCAAATTAAAAAATGCCCCTAAAAAAATATTTGGTCAAAAAATTGGCGATTTAGATGGCGCTTTAGATTCAACTGGAACAGGAATTATTTCATTGTCGGAAACATTTTCTAAAATCACTTTTGAAAAACCAAATAATTTAAAAGAAGTAGTTACCGCTTCAAAAGTAAGCGGAAATGATAAAGGTTACAGTTATAATACTGCACGTTCGTCGTTCTATGACTTTTATGAAAACAACATAAAGTTTGGTATTAATATGATTTCCCCCATTGCTGATAATGCTTTTAACTATTACAAATTTAAATTAGAAGGAACGTTTGTTGATGAAAATACCCAAATTATAAATAAAATAAAAGTAAGTCCCAAACGTGATAACGAACCGGTTTTTGAAGGCTACATTTACATAGTTGACGATTCCTGGGCTATTTACGCGGTAGATTTGGATATAAAAGGGTATCGAATGCATCAAGAGTTCATTGATGTTATGAACCTGAAACAAAATTTCAGTTACAATAAAAACAGTAGAATTTGGGCAAAAAATACGCAAAGTCTCGATTTTACTGCAGGTGCTTTTGGTATAAAATTTAATGGAAAATTCAATTATGTATATAGTAATTATGAATTTATAAATTCTTTTGCTAAAAAAACTTTTACAAATGAAATTACACGCATCGAAATAAATGCCAATAAAAAAGACAGCCTTTTCTGGAATACCAACAGACCCATTCCATTAACAATCGAAGAAAGTACGGATTATATTAGAAAAGACAGTATTTACAAGGTTAGACATTCTGAAAAATATCTAGATTCAATAGATGCAAAAGAGAATAAGTTTAAACTAATGAAATTACTCAGCGGTTATACTTATAAGAACAGTACAGACAAATACAGTCTTAGTTATGAGGGTTTATTAAACATAGGGTCACTAAGTTTTAATACCGTACAAGGTTATAATTTTGATTCTGGGTTTCGATATACCAACTGGAAAAACCAAGAATACCAAGGAAAATACACCTCAATAAGTACTAAACTAAATTACGGTTTTGCGGAAGATCGCTTGCGTATAACGGGACAATTCATTCATCGATTCAACAAAATGAATTACGCAACTTTCGATTTGACAGGCGGAAGTTCCATCAAGCAATTCAATCCGAATGCTCCCATCAGCAAAGCTATAAACACAATAAGTTCATTAGCATTCAAAAATAATTATATGAAATTGTATAATTTAGAATCTGTAGGATTAGGGTACAGTCAAGACATTGCAAATGGAGTGAACCTAGGAGGAAAAATAGAATATCAGCAACGCAAACCTTTATTTAACAATACTGATTTTTCTTATTTTAACAAGTCTGATTTATATACTTCGAATAACCCTTTAGCTCCGAATGATTTTACTAGTCCGGCTTTTGAAAAACACCATTTAACGAAAGCTAATTTACTTGCAAAAATCAATTTTGGAAACAAGTATTCTTCTCGTCCAGACGGAAAATTTAATATTAGAAATGAAAAATATCCTACCCTTTATTTAGGGTATGAAAAAGCATTTGCAGCTAATGACAAGAAATACGAGTTTGACCATTTCAACACACGATTAACCTATGATTTCACATTGGGAAATAAAGGAGTTTTAGGGTTGAATCTTAAAGCAGGAAAGTTTCTGAATGCGGATAATATTGCTTTTATAGACTACAAACATTTCAACGGAAACCAAACGCACATAGGTCAAACCGAACGTTATTTGAATGTTTTCAACTTACTGCCTTATTATTCAAACAGTACCAATGACAGCTATTTTGAAGCGCATGGCGAATACAACGACAAAGGGTATATCATGAATAAAATCCCTTTGTTGAATAAGCTAAAATCCACTTTGATTCTGGGTGCTCATGCACTTTCTACCCCAAATAACAAACCATACACGGAAGTAACTGTTGGATTGGACAATCTAGGTTTTGGAAAATTCAAACTGTTTAGAGTTGATTATGTTCGTTCTTACCAAAACGGTTATAAAGGCGATGGAGTAGTTTTTGGTCTTAAATTTTTAAATATTTTGGAGTAGTTTTTGGTTAAGTTTTAATAAAAAAAGGAGCAGATTTTAAAAATCTGCTCCTTTTTTTACGAAACACAGCCTCTATTAACTTTCCTTTCTAGGTCTACTTTAATGTTCTTCACTAGGTTCCACATGAATCAAAACGTGGCCCAATTCAGGTAATTTTTCTCTCAAAGTATCTTTTAGTTGATGAGCTAAATCATGCCCTTCTTTTACAGTAATATTTCCATTGACAATTGCGTGTAAATCAACATGATATTGCATACCAGCTTTTCTGATGAAACATTTTTCGGTATCAATAATCCCTTCCACTTGGAGCGACACTTGTCTTATCTTTTCAATGAGATCATCATACAAATGCTCGTCCATGATTTCTCCCAGGGCAGGTCTAAAAATTAAATAGGCATTGAATAGTATAAATCCAGACGCAAAAAGTGCAGCCCAATCATCAGCAGATTCGTACCCTTTGCCCATAATTAGAGCAATAGAAATTCCAATAAATGCAGCTACAGATGTTATAGCATCGCTTCTATGATGCCAAGCATCAGCTTTAAGCGAAGAACTATTGGTCTCAATACTTCTTTTAATAACCACGCGAAAAGAATACTCTTTCCATATGATTATCGCCGCAAGTACATAAAGTGTCCACGAATGTGGCAAATCATGTGGCGTTCTAATATTGCCAATACTTTCATAAGCAATGATTGTAGCTGAAGTAATTAAAAAACCTACCACCAAAAAAGTGATTAACGGTTCTGCTCGACCATGTCCATAAGGATGATTTTTATCCGCTGGTCTATTTGAATACTTAATTCCAAATAAGACCAAAAATGATGCAAAAATATCAGTCGTAGATTCGATTGCATCTGCAACGAGAGCATACGAATTTCCGAAAAAACCAGCTAAGCCCTTTATGATTGCCAAACTTATATTTCCAACGATACTAAAATAAGTGGCCTGTATTGCAGTTTGTTCGTTTGACATGATTCTTTTTAAAAATTAAAAAAAAATAAAATCGTTTAAATAAACCTAATTGAATCTATGTATTCAAAATCTATTAGGATTACTTAAACGACCTTAGTATAATAATGAGTTTATGCTCGAATAATATTGGCTCCAATAGCTCTCAATCGTTCGTCAATACGCTCGTATCCTCTATCTATTTGTTCAATATTTTGAATAGTGCTAGTTCCTTTTGCCGAAAGCGCTGCAATCAATAATGAAATTCCCGCACGAATATCTGGTGAAGACATTGTGGTTGCTTTCAATTGTGATTTGAAATCATGTCCCATAACAACCGCTCTATGCGGATCACACAACATGATTTTTGCTCCCATGTCGATTAACTTATCGACAAAGAATAATCTGCTTTCAAACATTTTTTGATGAATCAATACATCTCCTCTGGCTTGTGTGGCAACTACTAAAACGATACTCAATAAATCCGGAGTAAATCCAGGCCAAGGTGCATCTGATATAGTAAGAATAGAACCATCAATATCGGTTTTCACTTCGTAACCATCAACATGAGCAGGGATATAAATATCATCTCCTCTGCGTTCTAGCGTAATCCCTAATTTTCTGAATGTATTTGGAATAACACCAAGATTTTCCCAACTTACATTTTTAATTGTTATTTCACTTCTAGTCATGGCAGCTAATCCAATCCATGAACCAATTTCAATCATATCAGGAAGAATTCTATGCTCACAACCGCCCAAACTATCCACTCCTTCAATAGTCAATAAATTAGACCCAACACCAGTAATATTAGCTCCCATGGAGTTTAACATTTTACACAATTGTTGTAAATAAGGTTCGCATGCTGCATTATAAATTGTTGTTTTTCCTTTTGCCAAAACGGCAGCCATCACAATATTAGCTGTTCCGGTTACAGATGCTTCATCTAGCAGCATATCAGCTCCTGTCAATCCATCTGCAGCTTCAACGCCATAAAAATGATCTTCTCTATTGTAACGAAATTTCGCTCCCAGATTAATAAAACCTTCAAAATGGGTATCTAATCTTCGACGACCTATTTTATCTCCTCCAGGTTTTGGAATATATCCTCTGCCAAAACGAGCTAAAAGTGGCCCAACAATCATAATGGATCCACGAAGAGATCCACCTTCTTGCTTAAAAGCTTCGGTTTCTAAATATTGAACATTTACATCGTCGGCTTGAAAAGTATATGATCCTGATCCATTTTTCTGAATTTTTACTCCTAAATTTCCTAAAAGCGTAATCAATTTGTTGATATCAATAATATCAGGAATATTGTTGATTGTTACTTTTTCAGAAGTCAAAAGAACAGCACACAAAATTTGTAATGCTTCATTTTTAGCTCCTTGTGGTGTGATTTCTCCTTTAAGATGAATGCCACCTTCTATTTTAAAAATTCCCATTTTTTACAGTTATGAGTTATAAATTATTAGTTATGAGTTAAAAAGTTACGAGCTAAAAGTTAATGCAAAAAAAATTCATAACTTATAACTCCTAATTTAAAACTGACTTACAAAGGTTTTCTGTTTTGGTTTTTGTGTACCGGATTGGTCTTTCCAGTTTTTAAATTCTTGTTACTAAGAATTTTTGGTTGTCCAACAGGCAAAATTTTGTTTGACACCCGTTTATTTGTTCGTAATAAATCAGTAGTGTTCAATAGTTCCTCAGTACTCTGAATTAAATTCAATTTCCCATCGGATAGCTCATACAAATGTTCGAAAATAACATCATCTTTTACCGTGTCTTTGTTCCAACTCAAATAGGATTTTTTCATATGATTAGCGATAACTTTCACTAATGCATTTTTCATTTCACCATCTTCCCATTTATTGGCTACATCAATCATATATTTTATGTTGTTGCCGTAATATCTGTATTTTGGGAAATTTTGAGGATATTTTAATACATCTGGTTTTAGTTGTAACACTTCACGAGATGGTATTGGATATGGAGAATCGGCAACCAATTTAAAATCAGACATGATAAAAATTTGATCCCATAACTTGTGCTGAAAATCAGGAACATCCCGTAAATGAGGATTCAAACTTCCCATTACTTGAATAATGTATTTTGCCGCCTTGTTTCGCTCGACATCATCTTTAATTTTAGTTGCCTGATCAATTAGTTTTTGCAAATGACGTCCGTATTCTGGAATAATTAAATGCGATCGTTCCGCATTATATTCCAAATGGTGAACAACATCGTTCGAGTTTTCCTTAATATATTTTGAATTCATATTCGAATGTATATTTTTTTGATTTTGCATGACACTTAGCTCCAAAGATTAACAATCATTCGAATGTATCATCTAAAAACTATCTTGTATTTAAAGGGAAACAATACCTTTAATTATAGAAACTTCCAGGTATTTATCAACTATTTCTTGTGAGTCTTTCACAGTAACATCAACAGATATACTGGTAAATTTACCAGTCTTGGACCTTGTTGTTTTAATAACTGCACCCATACAATCAAAAGCTGATTCAACACGTTCCACGTTATCATTTTCAGTAGGCACAATAAATTTAAATAAGTACAAAGCCGGCCAAGTATTAGCTAAATCCAACTCCACTTTTAATCTATCGTAAAATTCTTCAGTCTCTTTATCCATTTTCTTTTAAAAATAAAGGCAAATATACGGTTTCAAAAGTAAATTATGAATTATGAATTATGATTTTTTGTCTAATATCATTTTAACACGAATCATTTTTTTAAATCCCAATAAGTTTAAGTAAATTTGCGCCTTATTTTTTAAAAGTGCAGAAAGAAATCATAGTTATCATTGGCGGTCCTGGAACAGGCAAAAGTACTATCATAGACGGATTAATTGCGAACGGACATTGTTGTTATCCCGAAATCTCTCGGGAAGTAACTTTGGAAGCAAAAAAACAAGGAATCGAACAATTATTTCTTGAACAACCGCTACTATTCAGCGAACTACTGCTTGAAGGAAGAAAAAAGCAATTTCAAAATGCTTCAAAAGAACCTCACGACGTTGTATTTATCGACCGGGGAATTCCAGATGTTTTGGCTTATATGCACTACATCGGCGATACCTATCCTGATTTTTTTGATGATGCCTGCAAAGAACATATCTATTCAAAAATTTTCATTCTTCCGCCTTGGGAAGACATATACATTAGCGATGGTGAACGTTATGAGAACTTCGAACAAGCTAAAATCATCTATTCTCATCTTGCTGAAACCTATCAAAATTACGGCTACGAACTCATAGAAGTGCCAAAAGATACCGTAGATAACAGAATTCTGTTTATCTTAGATGAAATTTCCAGATAATTTTTAAATTTTGGATTTTTAAATTTGGAATGTTTTCGACGAAACGAAACCCGTAATCTATGCAAGAAGCAGTAGCTATTCTTCAAAAATATTGGAAACATGATAAATTTAGGTCGCTGCAAAACGAAATTATTAATTCCGTTTTAAGTGGCCAAGATACTTTTGCTTTAATGCCAACTGGTGGCGGAAAATCAGTCTGTTTTCAGATTCCTGCGATGATGAACGACGGAATTTGCTTAGTTATTTCACCTTTGGTTGCCCTAATGAAAGACCAAGTCGCCAATTTGCAAAAGCGGGATATAAAAGCCATAGCGCTTACTGGCGGTATAAAATCGGAGGAAATGATTGACCTTTTGGACAATTGCCAATTCGGAAATTATAAATTTCTTTATTTATCACCGGAACGATTACAATCGGATTGGATATTGGAACGAATAAAAAACCTTCCTATCAACTTAATTACAATCGATGAAGCACATTGTGTTTCACAATGGGGACACGATTTTAGACCTGCTTATCTGAAGATTTCCTCGCTAAAAAAACATTTCCCAAAAGTCCCTTTTTTGGCTTTGACCGCAACAGCTACGCCAAAAGTTAAAGAAGACATCATCAACGAATTAGGATTACATGATCCTCAAGTTTTCCAAAAATCATTTGCAAGGGAAAATATCGCTTATATGGTTTTTGAAGTAGAGGACAAACTTTTCAGAATAGAACAAATACTGAAGAAAAATCCGGAACCTTCTATAATTTATGTACGAAACAGGAAATCATGTTTGGACATTTCATCCCAATTACAGTCTTTAGGATTCAAGTCCACTTACTATCACGGCGGACTTACGTCCAAAGAAAAAGATAAAAATATGCAGTTGTGGATGAACGATGAAGTACAGGTCATTGTTGCCACAAATGCATTTGGAATGGGAATTGACAAAGCCAATGTAAAAACGGTGATTCATATTCAACTGCCCGAAAATTTAGAAAATTATTACCAAGAAGCGGGACGAGCGGGAAGAAATGGTGAAAAAGCATATGCTATTTTATTAACAAGTCCTTCGGATATCTTGCAAACTGAAAATCAATTTATAAATATTCTGCCTGACAAACAGTTTTTGAATCAAATGTATGTCAAGCTCTGTAATTATTTCCAAATCGCATATGGAGAAGGAATCAATGAACAGTTCACTTTCAATTTGAATCATTTTTGTTTAAAATATGGCTTTCCTACGTTGAAAACATACAATGCTATGCAATTTCTGGACAGGCAAGGCATTGTTAGTCTATCTCAAGAATTTTCTGAAAAAATTACGCTTCAGTTTCTAATTCCGTCCAAAGAAGTAATTAGGTACATGAGTTTGAATCCTAATGACGAAGAAATAATTTTGGCAATATTGCGAACCTATCCCGGAATTTATGAGATGCAGACGGCATTTAATTTAGATTTGATTGCAAAAAAATCGAATCATGCTGTTGCAGAAATACAAGCGGTTTTAAAAAAATTAAAGGAAAAAGACATTATAGAATATCATTCGA
Organism: Flavobacterium sp. CG_9.10; assembly: GCF_015752245.1. Taxonomy (NCBI): domain Bacteria; kingdom Pseudomonadati; phylum Bacteroidota; class Flavobacteriia; order Flavobacteriales; family Flavobacteriaceae; genus Flavobacterium; species Flavobacterium sp. CG_9.10. The sequence goes on along the minus strand of NZ_JADOVD010000007.1, from coordinate 100,915 downwards.
AAAATAATGATGCCACTTTAATTTTCAACGAAGTTCGCGAAGATGAAAGAACCATTAATAGAGTTTCTAAATATTTAGAAAATCAAAACCTATTAAAAAAGGAACAACTCAAGGCTGTACTCCATTATATCAATGAGAAAAAAGTTTGCAAAAGTAAATTGATTTTGAATTATTTTGGCGAAAAAGTAACTACGGATTGTGGTATTTGTTCCTATTGTATAACAAAAAAACAACGCAAACCAGATATTAATTCGCTTTCTGCAGCAATAATAACTTTATTACAAACTGAAAATTTAAATTCCAGAGAAATACAAGATAAAACTAAAAATAAGCCGGACGATATTATCTTTGTATTGCAACATTTATTAGATAATAACACCATACTTGTAAAACCAAACAATAAATATACTTTAAGATCATAATGGAAAAATTACGAATTGTTTTCATGGGAACACCTGAATTTGCAGTTGGAATTCTGGATACCATAATCAAAAACAACTATGAAGTTGTTGGCGTTATCACAGCGGCAGACAAACCTGCCGGTCGTGGACAAAAAATAAAATACTCTGCTGTAAAAGAATATGCATTAGCAAACAACTTGGCTTTACTGCAACCTACAAATCTTAAAGACGAAACTTTTTTAGCCGAATTAAAAGCTTTGAATGCCAATTTACAAATAGTAGTTGCTTTTAGAATGTTACCAAAAGTAGTTTGGGAAATGCCTTCACTGGGGACTTTCAATCTTCACGCTTCACTCCTACCCAATTATCGCGGTGCCGCACCCATCAATTGGGCAATTATAAATGGAGAAACAAAAACTGGCGTGACCACTTTTTTCATTGACGATAAAATTGATACGGGAGCCATGATTCTAAGTTCGGAAATTGAAATTGGGGAAAGTGAAAATGCTGGAGAATTGCATGACCGATTAATGAATCTAGGAAGCAAAACCGTTATCGAAACTTTGGAAATGATTGAAAAAGGAAATGTAACGACCATTATTCAGAAAGACGATTCCGATATAAAAACCGCATACAAACTAAATAAGGAAAACTGCAAAATAGATTGGACAAAATCAGCTTCCGAAATTAATAATTTAATAAGAGGTTTGAGTCCATATCCGGCTGCCTGGTGTTTCTTTGGCGATAAAAATGAAGAGTGGAATGTGAAAATATATGAAGCAAAAATAATTTCAGAAGATCATTCCTATGACGTAGGCCATATAATTTGTACCAAAAAAGAAATGAAAGTTGCTGTAAAAAACGGATTCATCCAAGTGTTAAATTTGCAATTTCCTGGAAAAAAAAGGATGACAACTGCCGAATTACTAAACGGAATCGCTTTTACCGAAAATGCAAAAGCCTATTAACGTCAGTAAAATGGGAGTTTATCGATGATTTAAGCACTAATAATGTTGCTTTATGAACAAAAAAAATAAGTTATCAACAAAACGAACTAAAAATAGAGAAAACACTTGCAAGGAACGTATTTCCTACTAAATTTGTGTATTAACAATTTTTTTTAACCAACAATTAATAACTATTTATTATGAACAAATCAGAATTAATCGATGCTATGGCTGCTGAAGCAGGAATTACAAAAGCTGCTGCAAAATTAGCTTTAGAGTCATTTTTAGGAAATGTAGGTGGTACCTTGAAAAAAGGTGGAAGAGTATCTTTAGTAGGTTTCGGATCTTGGTCAGTTTCAGCTAGAGCTGCTAGAGACGGTAGAAATCCTCAAACAGGAAAAACTATTCAAATCGCTGCTAAAAATGTGGTGAAATTTAAAGCTGGTGCAGAATTAGAAGGAGCAGTAAACTAGTTTAAGTTTTCCAATATAATAAAACCTTCCTATGGAAGGTTTTTTTATGCACTTTATCGAGTTTATTTGGTAATTTCACAATATTATTCTTAAATTTAATATAGTAAAAGACAACGTCATGATCTCAGAAAAATTAAGAAAAGGAAATCTCCTTATAGCAGAGCCTTCCATAGTTGGCGATCTATCATTTAATAGATCCGTAATTTTATTAGCAGATCATAATAAAGAAGGATCTGTTGGTTTTATTATCAATAAGCCATTGAAATATACAATTAATGATTTAATCCCCGAAATTTACGCGAGGTTTAAAATCTATAATGGTGGTCCGGTAGAACAAGACAATCTATATTTCATACACAATATTCCAGATTTGATTCCAAACAGTATTGAAATTTCAAATGGAATCTATTGGGGCGGTGATTTTGAATCTACAAAAAAACTGATTAACAACGGTCAGGTCACTAAAGATAACATTCGCTTTTTCCTTGGTTACACAGGTTGGGATGAAAACCAACTAGAATCTGAAATGCAAGAAAATTCATGGATCATTGCTGAAAATAACTATGAAAATAAAATCATTGGTAAATCAGCCACTCATTTTTGGAAAGAACAAATAAGAGAATTAGGAGGAGAATACCTTATTTGGTCAAATGCTCCCGAAAACCCTTATTTGAATTAATTTACACTGATTGCTTCATTAAGCAATTGCAGTAATTGATTTGCTACTTTCGTAGTAAAGTTTTTCTTGCGATATTTAGTGATAGGCTGTATCCCTTTTATCACATTAGTAATAAATAATTCATCCGCTTTTTGAAGGTCAAATGGAGAAATTACCTCTTCAACGACTACTATGTAATCTATTTTTTTGGCCAATCCTAAAATCTGTTTTCTCATTACGCCGTTCAGACAACCCTCTGAAACCGGCGGGGTAATTAGTTTATTTCCAATCAGCATAAAAATATTTCCTTGTAATGCCTCAATGACATTCTTACTGTCATTCAATAGAATACAATTATCCAAGCCATTCTCACTAGCATAAATACTTCCCGTTATGTTAATGATTTTATTGGTTGTTTTTATAGAAGAGAGTAATTGCTTGGTCACGTAAAAATCTTTGTACAGATCTACTTCATATTCCTTATCTTCAATTGAATAATAGGTGTTTTCTAAAGCTACTGCATGAATCAAAAAAGAAACACTATTACTGAGCGGTAAATAATACCCTCCATCATTTCTATAAACAGTTATTCTGGCACGTGACGAATCCAATAATGAATTATTCTTTGCCAAGGATAGAATTTGCTCCTCGAAATATTCCATCGTGAAATTCATCGGTATTTCCATTCGGATCACTCGCATAGAAGACATCAGTCTAAAATAATGATCTTCTAAGAATAGAATTTTATTATCTATTATTTTAACCGTTTCGAAAACAGCATCACCATATAAGAAAGCGCGGTTTTGTGTTAATATATTAGCATCTTGTGACACTATAATTCCATTAAAATTAATCATAAAAAAAGCCCTAAATTTTGTTTAGGGCAAATATAAGTTATAAAATAGGATTATACTACACAGAACCTATTAGATGTTTAAGGTCTGAAACTTGATTTTCCCATAGTTGAGTAGCTTCGTCCACCTCATCTTTTTCAGCAAAGTCAACCACCATTAAGGAAACATCTTTAGTTAACTCATCTACCAAAATATGCAACTCAAAAAAGTATTCCGTATCCTTATTATTTTCATCGACCCATTTGAATTTTACTTTCTCACCTGATTTCTTAGAAGCAAGTCTAGCTTTTTCTTCGGAGTCATTCCAAATAAAAGTAAAAAATTCACCACGCGAATTCACATTATCAGCAAACCATTCAGACAAACCAGACGGTGTTGAAATATACTGATATAACAATTGGGGTGACGAATTTATGGGGAACTCGATTTCGTAACGTACTTTTTGATCCATGAGCTACATTTAATTTTTCTGAAATATATAGAATATAAATTCGAAAAAAAAGCGTTTTTAAAAATATTTTTTTTTCTTTGATTTATGCTTGTATGCTCTAATATTATTTTTATATTTGCACCCGCGTTCAGGGATGGTTATTCTTTGAACATTTGGCGAGGTAGCTCAGTCGGTTAGAGCGCAGGATTCATAACCCTGAGGTCACGGGTTCAAATCCCGTCCTCGCTACGAAAACAAACCCTTAAACAGCAATTGTTTAAGGGTTTTTTCATTTAAATAAATTCGTCACTCCATGACGAATTGGAGTGACGAATTTAAAAAAAAGAACGAGTTATCACGTTAATAACGTGAACAATACACCTTTCATACGTCAGGAATATTACTATTCAGCCTTTTTAAGAGTATTATGTTTTTTAAACTCAGACCCTTTTTTGAAAGAAAGGATTTATTATTTGGATAGACTTACTTGAACTTAATATTTTACATAAATAAAACAGTTTTGATAAAATTATTTCATTCAAACTAAACAAGACTATTTCCAAATCTGAATTGTATCAAGAATAATTCAATTTTACAATTAAGATTTTTACAGTTTTTTATATAATTTATCATTCAGAACTGAATCGCAATTATCTAAACGGTTGCTAAAATTTTAGTTATATTCATTTCACATAATTAAATCCATAACAATAAGTGTTTTTTCTCTAAATTGATAAAAAAAAAGTTCTTTTCACCGGATATAAGTATTTTTCACTTATTTTTGAATAATCAATTTTCACCAATACACATGATTACTAATCAATTTTCACTAAAAATAAGTGTTTTTCACGGTCGTAAAGCACCTGAAGAAGGAATACTGGTAGGTTATGGTGCCTTAATAGAGGCTTTAACTCTGGCTGTGCCATTCCCAAATCGTTTATCATTAATTAGTCCTAAAAAACGTCAATACACAACTAATCATTGGCAGGTGCTTACTTCACGTCACGAACCGGAAGACTCACTGTATAAACAATTGATATTTGCTTTAAAATACGAAGGAATAAATTTATTGTTTTTTAAAAAACTATTTGAACAACTATCAGAAGAAACAATAACTTCATTGGTACAAATAGAACCGCAAGGACAATACAGCCGTAAAGTCTGGTTCTTATACGAATGGCTTATGGGGAAGTCACTTCCAATTCCAGATTTAAATAAAGGAAATTTCGTTATCCTAATTGATGAGGATAAACAATTTGCTTTGCCTATAAGTACAAATTCCAGCCGACATCGTATAAAAAACAACTTACCTGGTACTGTTGATTTTTGTCCGCTAATATTTAAAACTCCAAAATTGAATGATTATATAGCTGATGATCTTTCCAATAAAAAAAATAGTTATTTAAACGCAATTCACAAAGACGTACTACAACGAGCATCAGCATTTTTGTTGCTAAAAGATTCCAAAGCATCTTTTACCATAGAAGGAGAAACCCCCTCTAATAATAGAGCAATTAGGTGGGGAAAAGCCATAGGTCAAGCAGGTTCAAAACCATTAGAGAAAGAAGAACTATTGCGATTACAACAAATAGTGATAGAAAATAGTCGTTTCCTAAAAATGGGTTATAGGGACGAAGGGGGCTTTGTGGGGGAACATGACCGAGTTAGTGGAGAACCAATGCCAGAACATATTTCAGCAAAATGGCAAGATATTGAAAAATTGATGGACGGATTAATTGCAACCTATAAAAACATTGAAGAAACTGGCTTTAATGCTGTTTTGGCAGCTGCAAAAATAGCTTTTGGATTTGTTTTTATTCATCCTTTTGTAGATGGCAACGGAAGAATACACCGATATATAATACATCATATTTTAACCAAAATGCAATTTGCACAACAAGGAATAATCTTCCCGGTGTCTGCTTCTATTTTAAATCATATTGACGATTATAGAATAGTATTAGAATCTTATTCACATCCATTATTGGACTTTATAGAATGGAGAACGACAGAATCTAATAATGTAGCCGTTTTGAACGAAACAATTGATTATTACCGTTATTTTGACGCAACTAAACAAGCAGAATTCTTATTTGATTGTGTTAATGATACTATTGTAAATGTAATTCCTAATGAGGTAAACTATCTACAGAAATACGATGCTATGAAAAAATATTTGGATGATATCTTTCAAATGCCAGACAAAACAGTTGCATTACTCATTCGATCTTTAGAACAAAATAATGGGATACTTTCAAAAAGAGCTCTAGAAAAAGAGTTTAATGTCCTATCTGAAATTGAGATAAAAGAAATTGAAGAAAATTATATTTCAATTTTTAATAATTAATTTTCATCACAACTCTAGCTAAAACTTGTTTTAACAAACTTTTTAGCCTTACTATTTCCACAAATAAAGGAGTGACGAAAAAGAGTGACGAAATGATCTTAAGACTAGTCAAAACAAGATTACCAATAAAACTAATATTTAATTACCAACGTTTTATATATTTAAAAAATCACAAATCTGGGATTTATAACCCTGAGGTCACGGGTGCAAATCCCGTTCTGCTACTTACAAACCCTTAAACAACAATTGTTTAAGGGTTTTTTCATTTGAAATAGTTATAACATCACTGTTCAAGAATAAGGAATTAGAGTTAAGATAAACACCCTAATGCCTTGCCCTGCGTTTCAGTATACCTCCCGCTGCTTCTTTTATGATGCTGGTAAATATAAAAGCTTTGGGATCAATGCCATGAACCATGTTTTTTAATCGCCTTAATTCCATTCTGGTGACAACGGTAAATACAATGTCAACGGGATGGCTTTGGCTAAAATTTTCTTTTAAAAATCCTCGTTCTCCTTTGTAAATAGTTATTCCTCGCCCTAGACCCATCACCAATTTTTCCTTTATTATTTCACTATTTCCTGAAATTATAGTAACCCCTGTATACTCTTCAATTCCCTCAACAACAAAATTTATGGTACGAGAGGCTGTGTAATAGGTCAATATAGAATAGAGCGCTACAGGAAGTCCGAGTTTTATGGCAGCGACTAAGAAAATAATAATGTTTATTCCAAGTATAATCTCGCTTATGGTAAAACTGATTCGTTTTACCGTGTATAAAGCCAAAACTTCGATTCCATCCAAAGCACATCCCCCTCTCATTGCCAAACCCACGCCAAGGCCCATAAATATACCTCCAAAAATAGATACAAGCAATTTATCTGAGGTAACTTGAGGATAGGGAAGAAAGTGCAAACAAAGTGCCAAGCCAATAACTGCCGCAAATGTTCGAATAGCAAACTTTTTGTTGATCTGAAAAGCCCCCAAAATGATAAGCGGAATATTAGCAAGTACAATAATATACCCAATATTCCAATGGTATAATTCGTGAAGTAACAATGATATACCAGTTATTCCTCCATCGAAGAACTGATTTGGTACCAAAAAACCTTTTAGTGCAAAACCACAAAAAAGAATACCGGTAACCGTATATAGCATATCAGAGATATCATTGTGGGAAACTATTTTTTTCATCAATACTAGTTTTTTGAATTAAAATATTCAGATTTTTATCTTTTATAGTTTGTCTTAAACTAATGGATGTTGATGTAAAAAAATGATGCTGCTGAAGGAAATTAACCTGAATCGTATTCCATTCGTTCCGAGTAAATATTTTCCCTAATTCTAAAAATTCAAGATAAAGCTTTTCTCCTATTGTAAAAAAATCATCTCTGCCCAGATAATCCAAATCGGCATCACAAATTATTTCTTCCAAATGTGTCTTAGGCTTATGTGGAATTTTTGTTGCCATAATAAGAGTACAGATTCTCTCAATGTCATCAACACTGTAACTAAATTGTGGTAAATATTCTCTCACCATTTGACATGAAATCAGCTCATGATCTTCGTTTTGTTTTAGATATCCGGCATCATGGTAAATAGCAGCGATAAGGAGTAATTTTATATCCGAGTGAGAAACACCTTCCTCTTTTGCAATAAATTGGGCACGGTCATATACATCCATAGTATGTTCAATGGTATGATAGTGAATATGCGGTGGCAAATCTTTTTTTAATTTGGCCATTATAAGTTGACATTCAGGTAGATGCTGCATGATTTTTATATCTATAGCTAATATATTACAAAAGATTTAAATAATTGTGATATGCAATTATTTTATAATGAGCAGGCCATACTTTTATTTATTTCTGAATCCTTTTGACCTATTTATTTCGTTTTCCTTCGTTTGCTCTTGCGATTGCTTTTGCCTTTTGCTCTCCTTAATACTTTTAATTAATTCAGGAGTAACAATTTTTTGATTCACATTTAAAGCTTCATTATTTATATGAAATTTTCTATTAATGATTAATGAAGTTGAATCATTCTTAGGTAATGAGGTATAATATTTGTTCAATTTTTCAATGTTTTCTCTTTGAACTGAAAAATAGGCAGTACCAATTTCTATTCTAAAAATGACTTGTTGTTCCTTCATACCAATTAAATTGATTATTTCATTATGTGTATTCACAATGAAATATTCTATATCGGGATTCCTATAGTCAGTAAAAATCTGGTATTTATCCATTTCTATTTTATCAATAGTCGCTCCAACCAATGGATGCAGAATAACTGTTATTTCCTGTGCTTTTAACTGAAATTGTATGGCAAAGAATAATAAAATCGCAACTAGTAAACCTCTTCTCATCTTTAGTTGAATTTCGTAAACGGTTTATAATATTTTTTTGCATGATGATTATCAAGCACTATGTTTCAAATGTAACACTTTAATTGTAAGAATCTTACAAATAAATGTAAATAAAAATCTATGTCAATACTTTTCTAAAATTGAATTTTTTTTATGAATTTTGGCATCTAAATTTAATTTTTAAATGAATTCAAAAACTATATTTATTCCGAAGTACTAAAGGTTCATAATTCAGATGTTGTTCTTACTGCAACAAAAAAAAACTTTGAGAATTTAACTCAAAGCCTTCTTTTAATATTAATCCAATTTTCGAGTCTATATAAAAACTAGGCAATAGAAATTTCTTTGGCCAAGTATATTTCCTGTACCGCATTTATCAGTTCCACCCCTTCACTAAAAGGTCGTTGGAACGCTTTTCGTCCCATAATCATACCTGCTCCACCAGCACGTTTGTTTATTACCGCTGTTTTTATGGCTTCCGCCAAATCGCTTTCTCCTTTTGACTCTCCTCCTGAGTTAATTAGGCTAATACGCCCAGAATAACAGTTCAGTACTTGATATCGGCATAAATCTATAGGATGATCGCTAGCTAATTGAGTATACATCGCAGGATTTGTTTTGGCAAATTTTACTGCCGTAAATCCACCATTATTTGTTGGCATTTTTTGTTTGATAATATCTGCTTGAATGGAAACGCCTAAATAATTGGCTTGTCCGGTAATATCAGCAGCCGTACTGTAATCGATTCCATCTTTGGTAAAGCCGTCATTTCTGGTGTAGCACCAAAGAATTGTCACCATTCCTAAATTATGTGCCTCTTCAAAAGCTTTTGCAATTTCGATGATTTGTCTGTCGGATTCGGCAGAGCCAAAATAAACGGTCGCCCCCACAGCAATTGCCCCCATATTCCAAGCATCTTTAACGCTACCAAACATAATTTGATCATATTTATTGGGGTAAGTCATTAATTCGTTGTGATTTAATTTGACCACAAATGGAATTTTGTGCGCATATTTTCTAGACAACATTGCTAGTCCTCCCATGGTAGAAGCCACGGCATTGCAGCCCGCTTCAATGGCTAATTTTACAATGTTTTCCGGATCAAAATAAATGGGGTTTGGAGAAAAAGAACTTCCGGCAGTATGTTCCACACCTTGATCTACGGGCAAAATTGAAAGATAACCTGTATTTGAAAGCCTTCCGTGTTGATACAGTTGCGCTAAACTTCGGATTGTTTGCCCATTGCGATTACTCTGCAAAAAATTAGCATCTACGTGTGCCGGATTAGGCAAATGAATCTGGTCTTTTAAAACTGTTTTACACACATGATTCAATAAGAACTCTTTGTCCTTACCTAATAAATTTAACAATTGGGTGATGTCTTTCATTTCAACTTTTATCTGAAGGTTTCTATATCTATTTTTTAAAAAAGTAAACGTGCTATTTAATCAATTTTATAAAATGGATAATCAGTATATCCTTTTTCATCGGCTGTGTAAAATAAATCCATGTTGAGATCCTGCGATAAAGGCCAATTGTTTTTAAATCTTTCAACAAGATCTGGATTATTAATAAATGGTCGCCCAAAAGCTACCAGGTCTGCAAGCCCACTTTCAATAACCGTTTCCGCACTTTCTTTATCGTAGCCGCCACAATGGATAATTGTGTTTTTAAAATTGTTTCGAATCAATTTTTTTATTTCCAAAGGAACAGCTGGAGCACCCATAGCGGAGTGATCTACAAGATGAATATAGGCAATATCTAATTTGTTTAACTCTTTAGACAAATAATCATAAGTAGCATCAATTTCAGGATAATGCGGCATATCACTAGCCGCTCCATAGGGAGATAAACGAATGCCTGTTTTTTCTTTTCCAATGGCATTTGCAACGGCAGCAACCACTTCAAGTACAAAACGACACCTGTTTTCGATACTTCCACCGTAATTGTCTTGACGAATATTACTGATAGGCGACAGGAATTCTTCTAAAAGATAGCCATTCGCTCCATGTAATTCTACGCCGTCAAAGCCAGCAAATAGCCCATTTTCGGCAGCGGCAACATATTCAGTTCTGGCATGGAGAATCTCTTGAACTGTCATTTCCTTTGGAGTGACAAAGTCCTGTAATCCTTTTAAATCGGTCCACATTTGTCCAGCTGCTTTTACTGCAGAGGGAGCAAGTATCTGGGTATCTTTATGCATATTAAGCGGATGACTGATTCGTCCAGAATGCATGAGTTGAACAATTATTTTTCCGCCGTTTTTATGGACACTCTTTGTCGTTTTTTTCCAACCTTCCACCTGTTTCTCACTAAAAACACCCGGAATCCTTGCATATCCAAGACCGTTGGGTGATGGAGATGTTCCTTCCGTTATTATCAATCCTGCATTTGAACGTTGTGTATAATATTCTGCCATCAGTTCGTTAGGAATATTGTCAATTGCTCTGCATCGCGTCATAGGTGCCATTACAATTCTGTTTTTCAAACTGACGGAACCCAATGTTTTTGGCGAAAATAATTCGTATGTTTTCATGTTTTTTATCTTAAATATTTAGTATAAAGATATTTAAAAATATTTTTAAAAATGCAATATCGTTTTGTTTATTAGTAGAATTCGTTGATTGAATTATCAATTTGAAATCAATAATCAAAAAAGGAAATTTTAAAAACAATTTCTAAATCTTACCTTCTTATCTATTTTTTATAGCAAATTTCGTTTTGAACATCCCAAATTATATTTTTTTATTATTTGCTTACGTTACTAAAAATTGACCTTGTTTACCACAAAGTATATGTAATTAAATTAAAAAACACCCACGTTAAAGTATTCACAAAATAATTATCATTATATATTATTAAACTTACATAATTTTATTTTTTATGCATTTCATCGATTTTTTACGTTTTTAATCTATTAAAAAAAACAAAACATTTAAATTTAAACCTGTTAAAAGAATATTTTATTTTTTGATATTAAAGAAAACACAACATTAAACAGAAGAAAATCATGAAGAAAATTACTTTAAGAAATCGAAAATTAATTATATTATTCACATTAATTTTGATGTTGCTTGTACCCAATGTTGTAATTAATGCACAAACCCTAACATCTCCTCAAGTTAATTTTTCCCAAAGAACTTCTGCTGCCACACCTGCCAAAACTATTTATAATGTCAAGGGTGATTTTACCATGGTAGGCAACACCAACTTAACTCTTGTTACTTACGGAACGAATACTGATAACGAAGGCAAGTCAATGAAATATGTTGATATTGATGGTAATTCTTCTACTTTAAATTCTTCTATGGCTACTCTTGAAATATCTAATTCAGGAGAAAATAGCGCTAACCAATCTTGTTCAACCATCCTTTATGCAGGATTATATTGGACTGGAAAATCAGATGATGCAAATGAGACGTTTTCAGTGACAAAAAACTCCGTCACGAAAAATTATGACAAAAAAGTAATTTCTATAAAGGGACCAGGCGCTGCCGCTTATACAACTATAACGGCAAAGCCTAATGGAGTTAATTCGGATATCCGATTTCCTGGAGCTTCTCAAAGCGGAATTTTTATCGGTTACCAAGAAATAACTGACTATGTAAAAACATATGGTCCTGGAGCTTATACTGTTGCCGACATCGCGTTAACAGAAGGAACGAATGCTAATCCAGGATTATCAGGAGGTTGGGTAATGGTTGTTATTTATGAAAATCCGTTAATGAAGAGCCGAGCTGTAACTGTTTTTGACGGATACGCCTTTGTAAACGGACAACTTTCAGGTGGGGGTGAATATGGAAACATTCCTGTTTCGGGATTTACCACAGTAGGGTCCGGACCGGTAAATATGAAATTGGGTGTTATGGCTGCTGAAGGAGATATTGCATTAACCGGTGATTATCTAGCCGTACAAAAACTTACCGCTGATCCCAACAAAACATATAATAATACTAATTACTTAACGTTAAATCACTCAGGAAATTCAACTAACAACTTCTTCAATTCGTCTATATTCCCAGTACCGGTTGTAGGAAAAAGCAATCCAATTTTACAAAACAATACAGGAGTTGACTTTAGTATGTTTACAATCCCAAACTCTCTAAATTCAGTGATTGCTAATAACCAAACCGCCACTACTTTTAGATTCGGATCCTCTTCTGACGTATTTACCATATTTGGATTTGCAATGTCAGTAGATGCCTATATCCCCGAGCCAAAAGGGCTAATAAGTGTAAATTCGATTAACAATGTTACAAACCCTCCTATTTTAAATGCATTACCTGGCCAAACCATTAACTATTCTCTCAATATTACAAATGAAGGAACCGAAGCCACGAATAATACCATAATCACAATTCCCATTCCAACAACCGCAATTTTCAATACAGGAGGAACTATTACTTACCACACCTTTCACGGTTTTAGCCCAGGTACAGCTCCCTATTATGATTCAGCAACAAACAAAATTATTTGGAATTTAGGTACATTACCTATCACATCTGGTCATCCAGAATATGTCTATGCCGATTTAAGCTTTACCCTCAATGTTACAAATGACTGCAGTGTTTTAATAAATGCTGGTTGCAATCCGTTGGTTTCTTTAGAAAAAGGAACAATAATTGGGACAGGTGCAATATCCGGTTCTTCATTTACAAAATATTTTTTCCAAGGATATGATAACTCCTCTTGCCATTTACCAATTGACGGATCAATAAAAGTAGCGATAAATACAAGCTCTTGCACGTCAACACTTGCAGGTGCGGATTTAACTCCTTCTTGTGGATTGGAATCAGTAAAATTAGCTGCTACAAGTGGAACAAGCGGAAGCTGGTCAATTGTTAGCGGCCCTTCTGGTGGTGGAGAAATTTTCTCCAACTCAACAAGCCCCGCATCGGAATTTTACAGTCCAAATACTGGAGTTTATACGCTCCGATGGACAATCTCAAGTAGTGGAGGATGCCCTGAGGTTACTGACGATGTGCAGATTAGCATTGGTCTTTGCAATAAATTGGATTTTGATGGAATAGATGATAACGTTAATTTCAGTAACAATTTTAATTTAAACAGTGGAGCATTTAGTATCGAAACATGGATTAAACCAGGAGCTACAAATGGAAATATTCAAACTATTTTTTCTAAGAGAAATTCGATCACTTTAATGGACGGTTATGATTTAAGGTTGGTTAATAACACGATTTCATTTAATTGGAACAATGGTAATTCTATACCGTCTACTTTTCCTGTCACTACAGGAAGATGGTATCATGTAGCCGTTACATTTGACGGAACATCTTATAAACTTTATATTGATGGCGTGATTGTTCATGCTGCTGTAACTGGATCTAATCCAACTGCAAATTCAAGTTCAAAATGTATTTTGGGCGCAATGATTCAAGGTACCACTTATCCCTATCTTCCAACTAATTATTTTACTGGCTGGATGCAAGAACTTCGAGTTTGGAATGTGGCTTTGACAGAAGCGCAAACGCATCAGATGATGAATCAAAAAATTGAAAATAATAGCACCAATGTTTTTGGATCAACTGTACCACTAACCGTTTCAGGATTAACTTGGGGAAATCTAGCTGGATATTATCAAATGATTCAACAAAGTGACCTTATCGGGGGATATTTAATAGACAAAACAGCCAACACACGCAACGGTAGATTAATTGGTATTGGTACAGCACAGCCTGAAACAGCTCCGCTACCTTACACTTCTTCAACAAATAATGCATGGGAAAACACTAGTACATGGACATATGGCAATGTATGGAGTATTCCGAATACAAAGGGCGTTGATAACTCCACTTTTGTTGATTGGAATATTGTTAAAACTGATAATAATATTACCACTATTGGCAACAAAACTGTATTAGGATTAATAGTTGGGAGTAACACCCTAGGAGCAAATAATGATAATAAGATAGAAATATCACACTATTTAAAATTAAATGGTAAAATAGATTTAGTCGGAAAATCACAATTAGTACAAACCGACGGCAGTATTCTAGATGTTTTAAGTGCTGGATCAATAGAGAGAGACCAACAAGGACAATCAAACAAATACAACTATAATTATTGGAGTTCTCCAGTGAGTCCGATAAACACAAGTGCCAACAATATTGATTATACGGTTACAAGTGTTATGAAAGACGGAAGTACTACAACCCCACAAACTATAAATTGGATTGGTGGTTATGATGGTTCCGCGAGCTCCCCTATTAGCCTAGCTAGATATTGGATTTATAAATTTGACAATTCCGCCAATGCTTATGCTAACTGGTCACAAATTGGGGAAACAGGTTTGCTTCGAGTAGGGCAAGGATTTACGTTAAAAGGAAGTGGATCGCTATCCGGTACCCAAAACTATACTTTCGTAGGAAAACCAAATAATGGAACAATTGCTTCAAATAGTGTAAGTGCTGATCAGTTGCTTTTAACCGGAAATCCCTATCCTTCGGCCATGGATGCTAATGCATTCATAAATGATAATTTAAGTTCTATGGATGGTACTTTATATTTTTGGGAACAGTATACCACTAACGACACCCATATTCTAAGAGATTATCAAGGTGGTTATGCGGAAAGAAATTTAACAGGTGGAGTTCCTTCAACCTCAGTAGGGGTCGATTTCATAAGTGGCTTAGGGTCTAGTACTCGAGGTATTCCAAATCAATTTATTCCCGTTGGACAAAGCTTTTTTGTATATGGAAATATTGGTTCAGGAGGCCCTATTACTTATAAAAATAGCCAAAGAGGATTTCATAAAGAAGATGAAGTGGGTGTCTCTAATATGATGTTTAAATCTACTGCTACGAAAGACAAAATTTGGAATAACAATAATAATGATATAATACAAAAAGACACTTACAAAAGAATTCGTTTGGGTTATAATTCCAATAATAATTATCACCGCCAAGTATTATTAGGATTCATGGATGAGAAAGCAACTTCAGAAATTGATAATGGCTATGACGGATATAATTTCGATTACTTTCCTAACGACATGTATTTTTTGAATGGTGAGGATCAATTAGTAATTCAAGGAGAAGGCTTCTTTGATAGAAACAGCTCCTATCCTATTGGTGTGAAAGCTGATACTGACGGAAAAGTAAAATTCATGCTTGATGGTTTAGAAAACTTTGACAAAAATGAAAAAATATTTATTTATGATTCGGAAAACAACACCTATAACGACATTCGAAAAAAACAATATGAAGTTTTGATTTTAAGTGGTGAGAATAATGATCGTTTTTCATTATGTTTTAAAGAAAAAATTAAAAAAGAAAAAGACACAAAAGACACAGAGGAAGACAAAGAAACGGATGATGTAAAAATGACACATCTTCAGAAAAAAAATGTTTTAGAGATCAGTAATAAATCATTAATCACAAGTGTTCAAAAAGTAACTTTATATAATATGAATGGGCAGTCAATTGCCACATGGGAAATTGAAAATCAAAATGAGCAAAATATTCAACTACCTATTTTAAATTTAAGTTCAGGTATATACATTGCCAAAGTTCAAACGTCACAAGGAGGTTTTAGCAAGAAAATAATTATCCCATAAGTATTAAAACAAACCTTTTACAAGTAAAAAACTGCCCTTAAGGCAGTTTTTTTGTTATACATATTTAGCGTAAATAAAATGTCCGAAAAAAGAAACTAATTATTCTTAAAAAAAGTATTTCATCGATAGAAAAAATACTTTAATCGAAAATAGATTTTAAAAATCTAAAATTAAATTTTAATCACCTAACTTTAAGGTAGATAAGCCCAAATCTATATTTTACATTAGAAAAATAATTTTAACGAATTAAACCATAAAATTATTAAATCCGCTTCTATTCTTTTTAATGGAAATAATGCACCTACTATAAATATTATTTTATTTATAAAATTGACTTAGTATCAACTTAGTGAATTTTATAGATCATTAATTGTTTGATTCTAAATCGTAGGTGTCATGAAAAAAAAATACTTTCTTATAATTTTATTGTTTCTAAGTAGTCTTTATTGTTTTGGGCAAGATTGCGCTGAAAGAAACGTATCGGATGATCTAATTTGTAGCGGACAAAGTGCTTCAATAATTTTGACTGGTAGTGTAAACTTGCAAGATTATCAATTAAGAATTGGCACTTCTATTATTGCAACTAAAACAGGAAATGGAGCGGATGTTACTTTTATCGTCACTCCATCTTCAACAACCACTTACAATATCATAGCGGTAGGATGTCCTTCCCCTTATATTGATACCTCAACTGTTACGGTTAATCCAATTTTAGTTCCAGCAGTCTCAATCGCAGCCAACACTGGAAGCACTATTTGTGCAGGAACTTCCGTTACCTTTACAGCAACCCCAGTTAATGGCGGTACAACTCCCTCCTATCAATGGTACGTTGGTGCAACTCCAGTTGGAACTAATAGCGCAACTTATATAACTTCTGCCTTAACAAATGGAAATCAGGTAAAAGTGGTTATGACTTCCACTTCGAATTGTCCCTCACCTCCTACCGCCACAAGCAATATATTAACGATGACTGTAAATACTTTGCTTGTTCCATCGGTTACTATCTCAGCTACACAAACAACATTTTGTATTGGAACTGCTGTCACATTTAATGTTGACAATTTAAATAATGGAGGGCTAAACCCCACCTATCAATGGCGTATAAATGGAATCCCAGTTGGAGCAAACAGCGCCTCATTTACTTCAAACGCACTTTCGAATAATGATAACATTACTTTGGACGTTACTTCTTCTGCCACATGCCCCTCACCTTCGATGGTAACTAGTAACGCTATTCAAGTAACAGTCAATCCAAATGCTGCAATCAGTTTAACGTCTGGAGTCGGCAGCAACAGTCAAACCTTATGCGCTAATTCGCTACTTTCGTCTATTACATTTACAATTAGCGGTGGAGGAACTGGAGCAGTCGTGACTGGTCTGCCCGCAGGTTTAACAGGCAGTTTTAGTGGAGGAGTAGTTATAATTAGCGGCACACCCACAACAAGTGGCTCTTTTACATACACAGTTACAACAACTGGTACCTGCGTCCAAACAACAGCAACTGGTGTAATAACGGTCAATCCTATAGCAACAATTAGTTTGACATCAGGAGCAGGTACTAATAATCAAACCAGATGTATAAACGTTCCGCTAAGTACTATTTCATTTGCGATAAGTGGTGGAGGAACTGGAGCAATTGTAACAGGACTACCTGCAGGAGTAAATGGTACTTTTAGTGGAGGAAACTTTAACATAAGTGGATTACCTACAGCAATTGGATCTTTTGGTTATACTGTGACCACTACAGGCACCTGTACGCAGACAACAGCTACAGGAACAATTACGATAAATCCAGATGCAGCCATCAGCTTGACTTCAGGAGCTAACACAAATAATCAGACCTTATGTGCCAATACTGCACTAACAAATATTAGCTATAATATAAGTGGTGGAGGAACCGGAGCTACTGTATCAGGACTCCCTGCCGGACTATCAGGAAGCTTTAGTGCAAGCACCTTCACAATTGCCGGAACTCCTACAGTTAGTGGAACTTTTCCTTATACAGTGACAACCACAGGATCTTGTGTTCAAGCAACATCAAGCGGAACACTTACAGTCAGTCCAGATGCAGCAATCGCTTTAACTTCCGCCGCAGGCACGAATAATCAAACGAGATGCATTAATACAGCAATAACTACCATCACATTTGCCGTAAGTGGTGGAGGAACTGGGGCTGGAGTAACGGGCTTACCGGCAGGTATAATAGGTGTATTTAATAGCGGTACATTTACAATAAGCGGTACACCCACAGCAAGCGGATCTTTTCCTTATACAATAACAACTACTGGGACTTGCGCCCAAAAAACAGCCACGGGAACCATTATTGTTACTCCTAATGCAGCAATCAATTTAACATCTGGAGCAGGTTCAAATGACCAAACAAAATGTATTAACGTCGCGATTACCAATATCACATTTGCAGTTAGCGGTGGAGCAACTGGTGCAACCGTTACTGGCTTACCTGCAGGACTGACAACTAATTATAGTGGGGGGATATTTA
Organism: Flavobacterium sp. CG_9.10; assembly: GCF_015752245.1. Classification (NCBI taxonomy): domain Bacteria; kingdom Pseudomonadati; phylum Bacteroidota; class Flavobacteriia; order Flavobacteriales; family Flavobacteriaceae; genus Flavobacterium; species Flavobacterium sp. CG_9.10. The sequence continues at coordinate 82,364 of NZ_JADOVD010000007.1, read as the reverse complement.
CAATAAATGGTACACCCACAGCGAGTGGCTCTTTTCCCTATACGGTAACGACCGCAGGTGCTTGTGTTCAAGCAACAGCAACTGGAACAATTACAGTAAGTCCAAATGCAGCAATCGCTCTTTCCTCAGCAGGAGGCTCAAACAATCAAACCCGGTGTATTAATACCACAATCAGTACGATTACTTATGCTATCACTGGTGGGGGAACTGGAGCAACCGTAACAGGCTTACCAACCGGAGTAAATGGCAATTATAGTGGCGGAACATACACAATAAACGGAACACCTACAGTTAGTGGCTCCTTTCCTTACACGGTGACAACTACAGGAACTTGCAATCAGACCACAGCGACTGGAACGATCAATGTTAACACCGTTATAGTACCCTCTGTGACTATTACATCTACATCCACATCAATTTGTTCAACCGCTGCAGCAAGCGTTACATTTACGGCAACGCCAGTAAATGGTGGGCCAACTCCCGTATATCAGTGGAAAAATAATGGATCCGTTATAACAGGGGCTACAAGTTCAACTTATACCACTAGCTCTCTGGCTGCAGGCTCAGTGATAACTGTGTTTATGACTTCAAGTGCTACTTGCGGATCAACAGCGACAAGTAATAGTATTACTATGACAGTATATACTGCGGCTCCAACTGTGGGAAATGGAAATAATAAGGACAATAAACCTTCTGGCCCCATTGCAATCTGTCCTCCAGCCACTGGATTAGTATATAACATACCAGTTAATATGTCAGGTGGAGAAACATATGTATGGAATTTACCAACAGGGTTTTCAATAACGTCGGGCGCAGGAACTTCTCAAATAACGGTCAGTGTGGCTACAAATGCTACATTAGGAAATAATAATATTACTGTAACAGCTTATAATCCCTGTGGAAATAGTGGACCTTCAAGTAATCTAGTTGTTAATGTCAATAGCTTCAATGGAGTGACTGTGCCGTCAGCTACACAATCTGTCTGTTCAGATGGTTCAATTTCGGTTGTTGGAACCTTAACGGGAAATGCAACCTCCGGAACTTGGACTGCTCAAAATGGGACTTTTTCAAATATTGTTACTTCTACAACCAATCCGATTTTAGTAAGTGCAACTTACACTCCTGCTATAACAATTGGTAGTGACATTTTAACGATTACTACTAATACGCCTACCGGTGGTGGATGCCCCAATGTAGCTGGAACGGCTACAATTAATCTAACCGTAAACCAAAAGGTCACCATAACTTCTCAACCAGTAACAGCCCAAACCTTATGTTCGGGAAGTACAGCTACTTTTAGTGTTAGCGCAACTGGCTCCGGCTTAACCTATCAATGGAAAAAAGGAGGAACAAATTTAGGAAACATAGGCAACGTATCTGGAGCAACCTCATCAACATTAACTTTAACAAATATAACAGCAGCAGATTCGGCAGATTATACAGTAATAGTTAGTGGCGCTGCTCCCTGCTCGGCAGTTACTTCAAATATTTCGACCCTTTTGGTAAACCAAATAATTGCCATTGGGACTCAACCTGCAACAACTCAATCCGTTTGTTCGGGAACATCAGCAAGTTTGAATGTAGTAGCAACAGGAGCTGGTTTAACGTATCAATGGAGAAAAGGAACTACTAATTTATCAAATGGAGGGACCATTACAGGAGCTACTTCGGCAACTTTAACTATCAATCCAACAGTTACTGCAGACGCAGCTTCTGATTATAATGTAGTCATTACAGGAACGGCTCCATGTAACCCTTTGACTTCAAATAATGCAGCACTGGTCGTTAACCAAGTTGTCGCGATAACTGCCCAACCAGCAATAACGCAAACTTTATGTTCAGGAAGTACGGCCACCTTTAGCATAACTGCAACAGGTACTGGTTTAACTTACCAATGGAAAAAAGGGGCAACTAATCTAGTAGATAATGGTACAGTTTCTGGTGCAACTTCATCAACTTTAACTTTGACAAATATTGCCACTTCTGATGCGGCAAACTATACTGTAGTTGTCAGCGGAGCAGCTCCTTGTTCAGCAATTACTTCAGATGTATCGGCCATCTCAGTAAACCAAATAGTAGCCATTGGGACTCAACCAGCCGCAACACAAACCGTTTGTTCAGGGACATCAGCAAGTTTTAATGTAGTAGCGACAGGAACAGGTATATCGTATCAATGGAGAAAAGGAACTACTCCCCTATCAAATGGAGGTTCCATTACAGGTGCTAATTCGGCTACTTTAACGATAAATCCAACGGTTAGCGGTGATGCCGCTTCTGATTATAATGTAGTCATTACCGGAACAGCTCCTTGTAATCCTTTGACCTCAAATAATGCAGCATTGGTGATAAACCAAGCAGTCGCAATAACAAACGAACCTTCATCAACACAAACTTTATGTTCAGGTAGTACAGCCACTTTTAGCGTGATCGCAACCGGAACAGGTTTAAATTACCAATGGAAAAAAGGCACATCTAATCTAGTAGATGGAGGCACAATAACTGGTGCAACCTCATCGACATTAACGATTACAAATGTTACCATCGCTGATGCTGCAAACTATACTGTGGTGGTAAGTGGTGCGGCACCTTGCTCGGCAGTTACTTCAAATATTTCGGCCCTTTTGGTAAATCAAATTGTGGCCATTGGTACTCAACCTACAACAACACAAATCGTTTGTTCAGGAACAGCAGCAAGTCTTAATGTACTTGCCACAGGAACAGGTTTAACGTATCAATGGAGAAAAGGAACTACTAATTTAACTGATGGAGGTACTATTTCAGGTGCTACAACAGCTACATTAACTATAAATCCAATAGTTAGCGGTGATGCGGCTTCTGATTACAACGTGATAATTACGGGAACTGCACCATGCACACCATTGACTTCAAATAATGCAACAGTGGTCGTTAACCAAGCGGTCTCAATTATAACCCAACCTGCAGCAACCCAAAATTTATGTTCAGGTGGTACAGCCGCTTTAAGCGTAAATGCAACAGGTGCAGGCTTAGCATACCAATGGAGAAAAGGCAGCACTAATTTGGTAAACGGAGCCAACATAGCTGGTGCAACCTCACCTACTTTAACCCTATCTAATTTACAAACTACTGATGCTGCCAATAATTATAATGTAGTAATTACGGGAACGAGTCCTTGTACTCCGGTAACATCAAACAATTCGATTCTGATTATAAACCGACAAGTAACTATCAATACTCAGCCATCTAATGTAGGTGTTTGTGTTTCCAACCCTGCAACCTTTGGCATAGTAGCTAGCGGAGACGGATTAACTTTTCAATGGTATAAAGGAACTGTAGGTAGCGGAGTAGCCGTTGCAAATTCGGCTAATATAACTGGCGCTACAACTAATATTTTAAATTTTGCACAAGCTGCTTTAACTGATGACGGGCCTTATTATGCAATTGTTAGCGGGATCGCACCTTGCGCAGCTATTACTTCTAACCAAGTGACGTTGAATGTTGATCAATCCATTATCATAACCTCTCAGCCTATTTCAAAAACGGTTTGTGAAGACACTCCTAATGTCAGTTTCTCAGTAACTGCAAATGCTGGCGGTGACCCTTTAACTTATCAATGGAGAAAAAATGGAGGAATCATAGCAGGTGCAACAGCACCTACTTTTACGGTTTCAACTGCAACAGTGGCCACAGCTGGCAATTATGATGTGGTGATTTATGGGCCTTCAGGTTATACTTGCACGTCGATACAATCTGCAGCAGTAACATTAACAATCAATCCAAAACCAATAGGATCTGCCACGACACAAACTATATGTAGTGGTTCTGCAACAAATGTGGCGTTAAACTCAACTGTTATAGGCACAACATTTACTTGGACAGCAGCTATTCAAACTCCTCCAACGGGTGGTACGATTACTGGATTTAGCGATAGTTCGGGAAATATTATTGCCCAATCTTTAACCAATACAGGAACAGCTACAGGAACTATCCGCTATACGATTACTCCTACTGCAAACTCCTGTGTAGGAACAGCTTTTACAGTTGACGTAACAGTAGATCCCGCGCCGGTAGGTTCTACCACTGCTCAAACCATTTGCAGTGGTTCAACAACAAGTGTAGCGCTAACCTCGACTGTTACTGGCACAACGTATGCTTGGATAGCAGCCATTCAAACTGCTCCAACGGGCGGCTCGATATCTGGAGTTAGCAATGGTACTCAAAATACAATTGCGCAAACTTTAAGCAATACTGGCACAACGGCAGGAATTATTAGATATACTGTTATTCCTACTGCAAACTCTTGTTCAGGCGCAGCCTTCATCGTTGATGTTACCGTTAATCCCAATTCAACCATTGTGTTATCATCGGCTTCAGGTTCAGGCAATCCAACAAATTGTGTCAATACTGTACTCAATATTAGTTACGCTATTGGAGGTGGTGGAACTAATGCTTCCATTACGGCTGGTGCACTACCAGCTGGTGTTACCGGTTCATACAATTCCGGAACTAGAGTTTTTACAATCAGTGGTACTCCTTCTGCAGTTGGAACTTTTAGTTATACGATAACAACACAAGGACTTTGTAGTAACGCTTCTGCAAGTGGAACCATCACAGTTAATGCAGATGCAACGATCAGCCTGAACTTAGGTACTGGATCAGATAATCAAACAAAATGTATAAATTCTCCAATTATTCCAATCAAATATACCATAAGTAATGGAGGCTCCACTCCTACCATTGCATGGAATCCAGGACCGGCTAATTTTAGTGGGTCATACGATGCTGCTGCTAGCGTTTACACAATTAGTGGTTTTTCCGCGGTAGCTGGAACATTTAATTATACCATATCAACGGCCGGTAGTTGTGTTAATAGTTCATTGACTGGAAGCATAACTGTTAATCCTAATCCTATGGGCTCTGCAACTGCTCAAACAATTTGTAGTGGTTCAACAACCGATGTAATATTAAACCCAAGTACGGGAGGCACAACATTTACTTGGACCGCTGCAAGTCAAACTACCCCAACTGGTGGATCAATAAGCGGGTTTGGTAGCGGTTCAGGAGCTTCAATTGCACAGACTTTAACAAATAGCGGAACAACTGCAGGAAGTATTCGCTATACAGTTACTCCTACGGCGAACTCCTGCCCAGGATCACCCTTTATAGTTGATGTTACCGTCAACCCAAAACCAACAGGCTCTGCGATAGCTCAAACGATTTGTAGTGGTTCAGCAACTAATGTACCACTAAACTCAAATGTTAGCGGTACAACATATACCTGGACCTCAGCTATTATTTCTACGCCAAATGGTGGAACGATTACCGGATTTAGTAATAGTTCGGGAAATACAATTGCCCAATCTTTAACTAATACAGGGACAACAGCAGGAATTATTCGTTATACTGTTACTCCTACTGCAAACACTTGTACAGCAGCAGCTTTTACGGTTGACGTAACAGTGAATGCGTTGACTATAGGTGGTACAACCACTATCGCTTCAACCTCAAACTCTAGTAATGTGGGCAATGGAACCACAAGACTAACTGATTGTCATTTTTCTAATGGAGTCATTACCTTGAATGGAAAGGTAGGTACTGTCGTGCGATGGGAAACCTCTACCAATGCAGGAGGCACTTGGACTCCACAAGGTAATGCAGGAAGTTTAACCTATACTTATACTGGAATAACTGCGACCACCATCTTTAGGGCAGTAATTCAAAATAGCTCTTGTACAATTGTAAACTCTGGAATCTCTACTTTATTTATTATTCCAAATATTAAACCATCACCAGTAAGTGCAATTCCTTCTACAATATGTGAAGGAGAATCCACACTATTAACCTCTAGCAGCGGCTTTTCAAGCAGTCAAAATCTAGCTTCTGGAGGTTTATTCAATCAAGCTAACCCACCAGGTTGGCTAGTAGATGATAAAATTTTTCCTGCCAGCGGTGATAATGGTGTCAACAATGAATTTAGTGAAACAAATGGTAATGCGGGGGATGAATATGATTCTGGCGATGGGAAATTTGCTATTACAAGGGGTAATAGGACTTCAGTAATGCAGACACCAGCATTTGATCTTATTGGATTAACATCAGCAAATTTAACATTCGATCAGGCTTATAAATTAGATGATGTGAATGACTATGCTCAGGTAAAAATTTCTTTAGATGGTGGATTAACATATGCCGTAACCTTGGCCACTTTTAATGGGAACACAAGTATTAAAAATCCGTTTAAGAATTCAAATCCTGCTAACTCCATATCTCTTGATTTGAACGCTTATATGGGCTATTCGAACATTAAGATAGGATTTTTCTTTTTTGGAACAGTAAATGCCGGAGGTACTAAAATACCTAATATCGGCAGCACATGGGCTATCGACAACGTTAAAATCCCACAAGCACCGGATCCGCAGTTAACCTCCCAATGGTTAAACCAAAATACAGGAGCAATTATAAGCGTTAGCAATACAACTAATGTTACCGTTACTCCGCCTGTAACAACTACTTATGCGGTGACCTCCTTTCTTAATGGCTGCACCAGTTATGGCGATGAAGGAACAACTTTAGTAACGGTAATTGTTAATAAACGTCCAACAGCAAATATATTTCCTGACCAAACTATTTGTTATGATGGAACTGCTACATTTAGCGTTGCTTTGACAGGTGTGGCTCCTTGGACCGTAACATACAGTAACGGATCAATCACAACAACCGTAACTGGAATAATGACAAGTCCTTACAACTTTACTGTCGCTAATGTTAAAGCAAATGCTACCTACACAATTACGGCCTTAAATGATAAAAATTGTACACCATTCGCTGGAGGAATAACCGGCGCGGCAAATGTACAAGTTATTACGGGTAGAGCCGGCTGGTGGACAGGACTTGCGAGCACTGACTGGTTTGATTGCAAAAACTGGGAACAGGGATTACCATCATTTACCGTAGACGCTAACATTCTTCCAACTGCAGCCAATGGTAATAGATTGCCTGTCATTGATAAAACTTCTCCGTATGCGGGATTATACGGTGGGATTGCAAGTGCCAGAGACATGATAATAAATAGTAATGGTTCAGTTACTGTGGTTTCCACCAATAATTCTGAATTACAAATTAGTCGTGACTGGAGAAACAGCGGAACTTTCACTCCTGGAACTGGAACTGTTACCTTTAATGGCGCGACTGCTAGTCAAATACAAAACATAAATAGTAGTATAAAAAACAATGAAACGTTTTATAATTTAACCACCAATAACACTGGCGGGGCTAAAGGAATTAGCGTAATTGATGGATTTGAATTAACCGTTAAAAATCTTGTCACACTGACAAGTGGTGATTTGCGTTTAACCGGAGAAGCTCAATTAGTTCAAGAAGCAATAACAGCAAATCCTATCGCCGGTTCAGGAGTACTTTTGCGAGATCAACAAGGTCAAAGAAATAGTTTTAATTACAATTATTGGTCTTCTCCTGTGAGTTCTGGTGCTGATGCAACTCACTATTCTATCGGTGGTATTTTAAGGGATGGTACAGATATAACAAATGTTATCTCTATCTCAAATTTTAATCAAGAAATTATTGCTTTTGGAGATGGTGTGAGTTATGCAGATGGAATCTTATCAAATCCTATAAAAATAAGCAACCGCTGGATATGGTCATACAGTTCCTTAACTCCTGGTGCAAATTCAAATTTAGATAATTATAATCTATGGAAATATTTAGCTAATACCGGAACCTTAAATATCGGAGAAGGATTTACGATGAAAGGAACAGGTGGAACTGCCGCCATCACCGATTTACAAAACTATGTTTTTGCAGGCAAACCTAACTCAGGAACAATCACATTAGGATTAACTGTAGAACAAACTTATTTAGTAGGAAATCCATATCCTTCAGCACTTGATGCCAATGAATTTATAAAAGACAATTTAAAAGATTGTATAGGCTGCAGAAGAACAGATGGCAATGCTTTTAGCGGGGCACTCTATTTTTGGGATCATTTCGGTTTAACAAATAATCATTTACTTGCTGAATATCAAGGAGGTTATGCAACTTACAGCTTAATGGGAGGTGTTAAAGGTATTGCGAACGATCCGCTTACAGTAAATAATGGATCGACTGGTTCAAAAATACCTCAACAATATGTACCGGTCGCACAAGGTTTCTTTATTGACGGCTATATCGATTCAGATATTGCAACGGGAAATGGAATTCCCACTACTGTTCAAGGGGGCCCCATAATCTTTAAAAATAGCCAACGTGCATTTATGAAGGAAAGTACCGGAAACTCACTTTTTATGAAAACAAGTACAGCAACTAAAACAAAAGATTCAGATACAAGAGCAAAAATTAGATTAGGCTTTGATTCTTCAAAAGGTGCACACAGACAACTATTAGTTGGAGCAGATCCAAATACTACCAATCAATTTGATATTGGTTATGATGCGCCAATGTTTGATTTAGATGGAGATGACATGTTTTGGGAAATTAGCAATAGTCAATATGTTATTCAAGGGGTTCCAAATTTTGACGATACTCAAATAATTCCATTAGGACTTATAATTGCTAATGAAGGAAAGGTTATTGTGAAAATTGATGCTCTCGAAAATGTATCTTCCGATATTGAAATTTATTTATATGACAACCTAACTGGAACGTATCACAACATTAGAGAAAATAGTTTTACAATTGCTCTTGCCATTGGTGATTACAGCAACAGGTTCTCTCTGCGATTTACAAATAAATCACTTAAAGTTGACGATAACGCATTGACTGGAGGAATTATGGCTTACTATACAAACAATAATAAAATTTTAAACATCAAGAACAATTTTATAGACGCAACAATAAGCACCGTTTATCTTTTCAATATTTTGGGGCAATCGATTACCAATTGGAATGTGGCAGATCAAAAACAAAATAACATTCAAATTCCAATTAAAAATATGCCTGCAGGAGTTTATATTGTAAAAATCAAAACGACGAAAGGAGTGTTCAACAAAAAAATACTCATAAAGTAAAAAACTAAGTCCATTGATAAAAGCGTACACTTTGACGAAATATTAGTCATAATTTTAAAATGGATATCAGTTATTCTATTTATATTTGATGAAAGAATCTCAATAAAAATAAACAATTCTAACTTTAATAAAGATGAAAAAAATAGGACTAATTTTAGCAATGGCTTTATTCACAAGTATTGTTAGTGCTCAAGATACCAAACCGGTGGTCAAAGAAAAAGCAAAAAAAGAATCATGTTGTGTTAAAACAGATTCAAAAGCTAACAAAATGACCGCCATAGAAATCGAAAAATGCCAAGCCAAATGTAAATCGGATGGAAAAAAATGTGCTTCTAAAGCATAATCCGTTAAACCTTATGTAAGCAAAACGCCTCTAAATTTAGAGGCGTTTTTTATAATATATATCCAGTATAATTGCTTTTTTTATTTTGCTCTAACGCTCCATTCAAAATCCATTTCAGAAACTTGGATTCCTTTTTCATCGGTGCCAATAGATTTCATCCAGAAGGTTTGTCCTTCTCCAGTAGCAATCGTTTCTTGAATCGCTTTCTCAATAAGGTGCCCATCATTACACGTAAAAGTAATTCTTCCTGTAGCCTTTTTGGTAAAATTCCCTTTATTATTGGCTACCAACATCGAGATTTTCTTACCGCTTTTTTGAATTTGAAACATCACCAAAGCCCCTGTAGATAATTCTGCGGCCATGGCTTGTACCGCAAAATAAATGGAATTGAATGGGTTTTGATTAATCCAGCGATGCTTTACGGATACTACACATTTATTTTGATCTATTTCTTTTACTCTCACGCCGCATATAAATGCGGATGGTAATTTGAACAATAGAAATTTATTAAGTTTAGAAGCTGTAAGTCTCATCAGTAGTGGTTTTTTTGCTAAAATACGAAAAAATACTATGCGTACATATAAAAATATTTTGTTAAATATTTGTTAATATTTGGTACTATGCGAAACAAGATACTGTCTTTTAGACATATATTTGTATAAGAAATTACTAGGTGACCTAAATTATTAAGAACCTGGAATTTTCAATCATCACAAGAGTCTAAAAGACGAACTGGCAAATCAATCAAAATCAACAATTAAAAAAAATGGAAACAACTACCGAAAAGAACACCGCTACATTTACACATTTGAGTGCCTTAACTCAATATTTTTTCCCATTTGGAAATTATATTTTTCCAATTTTGATTTGGACTTCAAAAAAAGACAAATCGGAATTTATAGATTTTCACGGAAAACAAGTTCTTAATTTTCAATTGAGTTTGTTATTGTATTCTTTGCTTCTTATCATGGTAGCCGTTCCCATTTTTATATTTACGGTCTTCAGTAACATTCCTTTTAATGCAATTGCAAATGATAATGATTACATTATCAACAATTTTAATATAGGAGATAATATCGGAATTATTACGGTAGGTCTAGTGGCTGTTTTTCTTTTTCTTCTATTGAAAGTAGCTGAATTTTTCTTAATTATTTACGCGGCTATTAAAACATCAAATGGAGAAAAATATAAATATCCAATAACGATTCCTTTTATTAAATAATTTTAAGAATTTAAAAAATGAAAAAAATATCTAACATACTGATTTTAATAGTTCTAATTAACATAAATTCTCGTGTATGGGCTCAGGAGACAATAAAAATCGAACATAAGCCTGCTGTTCCGCTAAAAGAGTTTGTAGACAGCCAAACTGTGATTAATTTTGATTTCGTCATTGAAAACAAAACAGCCGACACCTTGAAACTAACTAAAGTCCTTTTGCGCATTTACGATAAAAACAACCAGTTGCTGAAAGAAAAATTTTTAGACAATAATGGTACAGCGCCAAGCATTAACATGATTCCTAATAAAGAATTAAACGGAGTTGGAATAATTAACATCTTTAATCCTTTTCCCGTAATTCCTAATGACATTACAGAAAAACTGGTATATACTTTTACGTTTAATAATAGCATTTCAATTGAACACACTGTAATTCCGAAAAATTATAAACAAGCAGTTGACTTTATCCTTCCTGTGAAAAATACAACTTTGGTTTATGACGGCCATGATTATAACGCGCATCATCGCAGGTTTGATTATGAATTTGCACCAATTAAGAACTTTGGGTTTTCGACAAATTTCATGCGGTATGCTTATGATTTCGTAAAAGTGGATGCTAACGGAAAAATGTTTAAGACTGATGGCCTTCAGGATAATGACTGGTTTTCATTTGGAACTGATATACTAGCTGTTGCCAATGGAACAATCGTAGCGGTAGAGAAATCAAAACTTGATAATAAACAATTTGATATGGGCGAATTAAAAAATAATCAAATGGAATTATTTGGAAATTATGTAATCATTCAACATGGAGATAAATTATTTACTGTTTACGGACACATGAAACAAAACAGTTCCACATTAAAAACAGGAGACAAAGTGAAGCAAGGCCAAAAAATTGGTGAAATTGGAACTTCCGGAAGTGCCTTTATGCCACACCTGCATTTTGAAGTACGCAACACAAGCGGAGCCAATGCCGAAGGTTTACCTTCTTATTTCTCAGATTTCAGCATACTTTTAGGAAATACTAAGCAAAATATAAAATACGGAACGGTAAATACCGGAGATATTTTTATTTCAAATACAAAAAAATAAATCATCAATCAAAAAATGAATAGTTTAATCAACACAAAAATCAAAAAAAACGAATTATGAACATTGAAAACACAAAAGCCCAGATGCGCAAAGGTGTTCTCGAGTTTTGCATCTTATCCGTATTAAAAGAAAAAGAGGCATACACATCGGAAATATTAGACACTTTGAAAAACGCAAAATTATTAGTCGTGGAAGGAACAATTTATCCGCTACTTACCCGCTTGAAAAATGACGGATTACTCAACTATCGTTGGGAAGAATCGGTATCCGGTCCCCCAAGGAAATATTATGGACTGACCGAAATAGGACAAACATTTTTAAACGAACTTAATGGCACTTGGACCGAACTCTCAGATGCTGTAAACCTAATAACAAACCAAAAATAATAGCCATGAACAAGACTGTAAATATTAACTTAGGCGGAATGTTCTTTCATATAGATGAAGATGCATACCTGAAAATGACGCGTTATTTTGACGCAATAAAACGTTCTTTATCTAAATCATCAGGACAAGAGGAAATCATTAAAGATATTGAAATGCGTGTTTCGGAATTATTGACCGAAAAACAAAAAAGCGACAAACATGTAATAGGCTTGAAAGATCTAGATGAAGTTATTGCTGTGATGGGGCAACCTGAAGATTACATTATTGAAGAAGAAAATCAAAATACTTCCACATACGGTAATGACACTCGTCAAACAAAAAAACTATATAGAGATAAAGAAAAAGGAATGATTGGTGGCGTTGCAGCCGGATTAGGTCATTATTTTGGAATCGAAACGGTGTGGATTCGTATTGCATTGATTTTGTTAGTTTGGGGATTTGGTACTGGAATTCTTGCTTACATCATCCTTTGGATTGTAGTTCCTGAAGCAGTAACCACATCTGAAAAACTGGAAATGAATGGAGAGCCAGTTACAATTTCGAACATCGAAAAAAAAGTGAGAGAAGAATTTGAAAATGTTTCTGACAAATTCAAAAATGCCGATTACGATAAATTTGGAAATCAGATAAAAACTGGAGCTGGAAAATTTGGGAGTTCTTTAGGAGATTTTATCTTGGGTGTTTTCAAAGTTTTCGCAAAATTTCTTGGTGTGATTTTAATCATAACTGGATTTACAGTACTTATTTTATTGCTAATTGGAGTTTTTACATTGGGATCTAACGCTTTTATTGACTTCCCTTGGCAGGGATTTATTGAAGCTGGAAACTTTACGGATTATCCTATTTGGGCTTTTGGATTATTGATGTTCTTTGCAGTGGGAATTCCATTCTTTTTCCTAACATTATTAGGTTTCAAATTATTAGCACCAATCATGAAATCTATTGGTAACATTGCGAAATATACGTTGCTAGCGCTTTGGTTAATATCAATTGCATTGTCGATTTCTATTGGTGTAAAACAAGCCTCCGCTTTTGCGATTGACGGGAGAGTTGTTCAGAAACAAAACATTAATTTGCAGCCAAATGACACCCTTTCCATTAAATTTAAATATAATGATTATTATGCGAAAAACCTTGATGATCGTAATGAATTTACGATAACTCAAGATTCAACAAATTTAGATGTAATCTATTCTAATCAAGTAAGTTTCAAGATAGAAAAGACGGATGAAAAAATTCCTTACATTCAAATTGAAAAAGAAGCGAAAGGAAAATCATTATTCGAAGCCAAAAAACGAGCAGAAGAAATTAAATATGGCTACAAAATAGTAGGAAACCAATTAATTTTAGATAATTATCTATTAAGCGATTTAAAGAATAAATATCGTGATCAAGAAGTAGAAATCACTTTGTTTTTACCTACAGGTACTTTATTGAAAGTGGATTCAAGTGTTCAAAATTACGATCGCTCAGATGATGATTACTTTAATTTACATTATAGTTCTGACAATTATATTTACAAAGTGGAAGATTCTAAAGTAAAATGCTTGAATTGTCCAGCAGAAGAAAATGAACACAATGATGTTGCTGAAGAAAGTGATAGTACCCAAACATCAATTATCATTAACGAAAACGGTGTTTCTGTAAATGGTGATACTATTAACGATTCAAAAAAAAGATTTAAGGAATTAAAAATAAACAAAGACGGTATCATCATTAAAACCAAATAGTCATGATAAAAATAATCACGTTAATCACCAAATTCATAATTGTAACCTTAACTGCTTTGCTATTTGCATCGTGTAACTTCAATCATTCAATCCATATAGGAGACGGAATCGATGGAAACGGAAATGTTACTACAGAAACCCGAAGTGCCAATGGAAATTTTACCAGTGTTAAAGCCAGTAATGGTCTTGATGTTGTTTTGGTACAGTCTGAAACAAAATCAATTACCGTAGAAGCTGATGAAAATTTACAGAAACATATTATAACCAAGGTCGAAAACGGGGTTTTAATTGTTGAAACAGATGAAAATATCGATGAATCTAAATCGAAAAAAATTACTGTAAAACTTCCTGAAATCAAAGAATTGCAATCCTCTAGTGGCGCTAACATAAAATCACTAAACGTTTTAAAAGGCGAGACTATCAAAATAAAAGCCAGTAGCGGAAGTGAAATTGAAGTGTCGCTGGAAGTGGATTCTATTATTTGCGAATCATCAAGCGGAAGTTCCATTAACATTAATGGAAAAGCATTAAGTCTAGAGACGGCAGCTTCCAGCGGAAGCGAGATAGATGCTGCCAAATTATTTGCAAATGATATTACGGCCCAGGCTTCAAGCGGAAGTTCTACAAACGTGCATCCAATAGTGAGCCTGAACGCAAAAGCATCAAGCGGAAGTTCGATTGATTACAATCATGTTCCAAAAAAAATCACGAAAGCAGAAAGTTCTGGCGGAAGTGTTTCTCAAGAATAGACCTATATTTTAACAGAAACAAGATAAATCATCCATCAAAAGTGGATGATTTTTTTATATTTGTACAATACTAATAAAAATCCAAATGAAAAAACACCTAGCTATATTCCTACTCGTGTTGTCTACCACTTTAACTTTGGCACAAAAGAAAGATAAATTAAAAGGTTCAAAAACGGTAACTGTCGAAAATAAAGACGTTGGTAATTTCGACGAACTAGAAATAGACGATAATATTGAAGTATATCTCGAGCGCGGTGAAAAAAATACTATAAAAATTGAAGCCGATGAAAATCTTCACGAAATTATTGCTCTTGATTTAAAAGACAATACACTCCGTATTTATACCACCAAAGAAGCTGTAGGTTATAAGAAGTTAATGGTAAGAGTAACGTATACCAAGGATTTGAATCTAATTACTTCAAAAAATGAAGCAATAATAAACGCAATAGAAGAAATTCAATTGGACGACGTTACCTTTAAAGCCTATGATTATTCGAAACTTTTTTTGAATGTCAATACTAAGAATTTTCTTTTACAGGCAGATGACAAAACCAAAATGGAACTCAATCTAAAATCAGAAAAAGCAACAATCGAATTAAGTAAAAATGCGGCTTTGAAATCTTTAATCACTACTGTTGATTTGAAAATTGATTTGTACCAAAAATCAAATGCGGCAATTGAAGGTAATGCAATTAATGCAACAGTTCGATTGGACAATAATTCAACCTTGAAGGGAAGTAAACTTTTCGTAAAAAATGCTGAAGTGACAACAGAAAGTTATTCCTCTGGTAGTTTGTTTGTAGAAACTAACGTAATTATAGATGCTTCCGGAAATTCCGAAATTCAACTTTTGGGTACTCCCAAAATAGAAATGCGACAATTTAGTGGCGAAGCCAAATTGCTCAAGAAAGCAAAATAATACAACAAAAAAAGTCCCAATTTTATGAATTGGGACTTTTTTTTACGCTATACTTTTATACTTTATTTACTCTTTAGCAGCTAAATATCTTTCCGCGTCTAATGCAGCCATACAACCTGTTCCTGCCGCAGTTATTGCTTGTCGATATACATGATCCGCAGCATCACCGGCAACAAAAACACCATCAACATTAGTTTTTGAAGATCCTGGCGTGTTAACAATGTATCCCGTTTCGTCTAATGTAATAAAAGGTACAAATATATCTGTGTTGGGTTTGTGACCAATAGCAACAAAGAAACCAGTAGCTTCGATATCGAACGTTTCACCAGTAGATTTATTTAGTGCTTTTACACCCGTAACGACTTGTTCATCTCCTAAAACTTCTACAGTATCATGATTCATCAGGATCGTAATATTTTCTGTTTTGCGAACGCGTTCTTCCATGATTTTTGAAGCTCTGAATTTTTCGCTTCGAACAAGCATTGTTACTTTTTTACATAGTTTTGACAAATAATGTGCTTCCTCACAAGCTGAATCACCTGCTCCAACAATTACTACGTCTTGATTTCTGTAGAAAAATCCATCACAAATAGCACAAGCAGAAACACCACCACCCATTTTTAAGTAATGTTGTTCAGAAGGCAAACCTAAATATTTAGCAGTAGCACCAGTAGAAATGATTACTGTTTCACAATGCAATTCTTTAGTACCATTGATCCATACCTTATGAACATCACCTGAAAAATCAACTTTGGTGGCCCAACCATCACGCACATCCGTACCAAAACGTTGCGCTTGCGCTTGTAATTGCACCATCATTTCCGGACCAGTTATTCCTTCAGGATTACCAGGCCAATTTTCCACTTCGTTAGTTGTTGTTAGTTGGCCTCCAGGCTGCATTCCTTGGTATAAAACAGGATTCATATTTGCTCTAGCGGCATATATTGCAGCAGTATAACCTGCAGGACCAGAACCTATAATAAGACATTTAATTTTTTCGATTGTATCAGACATACTATGATTTTATGATTTTAAACAGTACAAAAATAAGTGATAATTACTGGATTACAGAACCCAAATAATCAGTTTTTGTTATTCTACAATAAAAAAATCCCTTCTGTGGAGACAGAAAGGATTTTTTAGTCGGGGTGGCAGGATTCGAACCTGCGGCCTCCTGCTCCCAAAGCAGGCGCGATAACCGAGCTACGCTACACCCCGAAAGCGAGTGCAAATATACAACTATTTTTTGCTTATTCAAAGACTATTTATGAAATAAGAAATAAAAATAATTTGGTGAAAAAATAATCAAAAAAAATAACTCTCTTGAGCTTTTCCCTCGATGTAATTTATGCATCGACTCCCCTATTCTAGATTACAGTGAAAAGCTTCGCTGAGCTTCTCCAGATTTTTTCTTGACACAAAAGAGCGACCAAAGGAAGCTCCTTTTATGGCTTTATAAAAAAAGGAGAAGGTCAAGCCTCAATGCGAAGGATTGAAACGAACAGCTGGAATAGCTCCGGAAAATCGTATCTATTTATAAAAAGGTAATCTGTCAAATAGCGACTAATCAAGCTTTAACAAATGTTAACAAAATAGATTTTTAGAAACCATATTTAATTGTATTTTTACGGTTCAAAATTTAGAAAAATAAATGGGCAAAATCATTGCGATTGCTAATCAAAAAGGGGGAGTTGGGAAGACTACAACGTCTGTAAATCTTGCTGCTTCATTAGGCGTTTTAGAAAAAAAAGTACTATTAATTGACGCTGATCCTCAAGCAAATGCCAGTTCCGGTTTGGGAATTGATGTAGAATCTGTTGAGATTGGTACGTATCAAATTTTAGAACACAGTAATACCCCAAAAGAGGCCATTATAAAATGTTCGGCTCCAAATGTAGATATCATACCCTCTCATATTGATCTTGTTGCCATCGAAATCGAATTGGTTGACAAAGAGAACAGGGAATATATGCTTAAAAAAGCATTGGAAAGTGTTAAAGATGACTACGATTTTATTATAATCGATTGTGCTCCATCCTTAGGATTGCTTACATTAAATGCCTTGACGGCTGCTGATTCCGTGATTATTCCAATTCAGTGTGAATATTTTGCATTGGAAGGTTTAGGGAAATTATTGAATACCATAAAAAGTATCCAAAAAATTCATAACCCAGATTTAGACATTGAAGGATTATTATTGACGATGTTTGACTCCAGATTGCGTTTATCAAACCAAGTTGTTGAAGAGGTTCAAAAACATTTTAACGATATGGTTTTTGACACTATTATACAGCGAAATGTTAAGTTGAGCGAAGCACCAAGTTTTGGCGAAAGCATTATAAACTACGATGCTACAAGTAAAGGAGCTACAAATTATCTACATCTTGCTCAAGAAGTTATAAAGAAAAACAGTAAATAGTTTTATGGCAAAAGCAATAAAAAAACAAGCATTAGGAAGAGGATTATCAGCATTATTAAAAGATCCGGAAAACGATATAAAATCTGTAGACGATAAAAATGCAGATAAAGTTGTAGGGAATATTATTGAGCTTGAAATAGATGCTATCGAAATCAATCCGTTTCAGCCTCGAAGTAATTTCAATGAAGAATCATTGAGAGAATTAGCTACTTCTATTAAAGAATTAGGCGTTATTCAACCTATAACTGTTCGGAAATTAGACTTTAACAAATACCAGTTAATATCAGGTGAACGTCGTCTTCGCGCTTCCACTTTGGTTGGTTTGACTACTGTTCCCGCATATATTCGAATTGCAAATGACAATGAATCACTGGTTATGGCCTTGGTTGAAAACATTCAACGCCATGATTTAGATCCAATAGAAATTGCGCTTTCGTACCAGCGTTTGATTGACGAAATTCAATTGACTCAAGAACAAATGAGTGAACGAGTGGGTAAAAAACGTTCTACGATTGCCAATTACCTCAGACTTTTGAAATTAGATCCAATTATTCAAACTGGGATTCGTGATGGATTTATCAGTATGGGTCATGGTCGTGCGATAATCAATATCGAAGACCAAGATATTCAGACTGATATTTATCAAAAAATCGTAAGTCAGAATCTTTCAGTTAGAGACACAGAAACTTTGGTAAAAAACTACCAGGAAAGTTTAAAACCAAAACCTGCAGGTAAAACTAAAGCCGCCACATTTGAAATTGGCGAGACTCAAAAAAACACTTTTACCAATTATTTTGGTACAAAAGTCGATGTCAAAGTAGCGGGTAACGGAAAAGGGAAAATTACAATTCCATTTCATTCCGAAGAAGATTTCAACAGAATAATTAAACTAATAAACGAGTAGTGCATAAAATCATTTTCATAGTTCTATTCTTTTTTACTGTAGGAACTGCAACTGTTTTTGCCCAAACAAAAACTGATGCAGTTCTTGTGGCTAAAGACACTTTGAAATCAAATGAAATAGATCCTTTGACACCAGCTAAAGCGGCCTTTTACTCGGCTATATTACCAGGTTTAGGACAAGCTTACAATAAAAAATACTGGAAGATTCCTATTGTTTATGGAGCTATTGGAACCAGTTTGTATTTTTACATCGATAACAATAAAAAATACCATCAATACAGAGACGCTTACAAAAGAAGACTGGAAGGATACACGGATGATAATTTTAGTTATTTAGATAAAACCCGATTGATTGCCGGCCAGAAATTTTATCAAAGAAATCGAGATTTATCAGCTCTAGTAACCTTGGCATTTTACGCATTAAATATTGTGGATGCCAATGTGGACGCCGCCCTACTACAATTCAATGTTGATGAAAACTTATCTGTTAGACCTATTATTTATCCCAATGATGTAACATTTAAAACTAATGTTGGACTAACACTTAACTACCATTTTTAAAAAGTAAAATAGTTGCTAACTCTCTACTTTTTTTAATCACAAATAACACACAAATGAAAATTGCGCTTTTAGGATACGGTAAAATGGGTCAGGTAATCGAAAGAATTGCCACAGAAAGAGGACATGAAATCGTTTTGAAAAAAGACGAAAATAATACTTTTGAAGGTCTTTCTAATGCAGATGTCGCTATCGATTTTAGTGTTCCTTCGGCTGCAGTCAATAATATATCAAATTGTTTTCACGCAAATGTTCCAGTTGTTTCAGGAACTACGGGTTGGTTAGAACACTATGATGAAATGGTTGCACTTTGTGCAGCAAAAAACGGAGGATTTATCTCCAGTTCGAACTTTAGTCTAGGAGTCAATATTTTCTTTGAACTCAACGAATATTTGGCAAAAATAATGTCAAAATTTGATTCGTATTCAGTAGAGATGGAAGAAATTCATCATACTCAAAAACTGGATGCTCCCAGTGGAACTGCGATATCATTAGCAAAAGGCGTGATAGAAAACAGTTCATACACGAACTGGACCTTAGAAAACCCTGAAGCTAACCAGATTCATATCGACGCCAAAAGAATTGGAAATTTTCCTGGAACACATACTGTAACCTATAACTCAGCTGTAGACGCCATAGAAATAAAACACACAGCGCACAATAGAGAAGGTTTTGCACTTGGCGCTGTCATCGCAGCTGAATGGCTCGTGGGAAAACACGGCATTTTTACAATGAAAGACGTCTTAAACTTAAAATAAACACTAATTAAAAGAGCGTAAGCATATTCAAGCAATTAAAATTAAAAATCTAAAATTATGACATTATATCAATGGTTTGTCTTTTTCCTATTTGTACAAATAGTTCACTTTTTAGGGACATGGAAATTATATGAAAGTGCCGGCAGAAAACGATGGGAAGCTGCCATTCCTGTATATAATGCTATTGTTTTAATGAAAATTATCGGTCGTCCAACCTGGTGGACAGTTTTGCTTTTTATTCCTATCATAAATCTGATTATGTTTCCTATTATTTGGGTAGAGACATTAAGAAGTTTTGGGAAAAAATCTACTTTAGATAGTTTTTTAGGAATAATTACTTTTGGATTCTACATTTATTACATTAATTATACCCAAAAATTAGAGTATAACGCAGACAGAAGTTTACATCCTGAGAATAAAACAGCAGACACCGTTAGTTCTTTACTTTTTGCGGTGATAGTAGCTACTTTAGTTCACACGTATTTTATTCAACCTTACACCATCCCTACTGCTTCATTAGAAAAATCGTTGTTGATTGGTGACTTTCTTTTTGTCAGCAAAATGAATTACGGAGCTAGAGTTCCTATGACCACTGTTGCTTTACCAATGGTACATGACTCTATTCCATTAACTAAAAGAAAATCTTATTTAAACTGGCCACAATTACCTTACTTGAGATTACCTGGTTTTCAAACGATAGAAAGAACAGATATCGTAGTGTTCAATTGGCCTGTTGATACCGTTTATAAATTTTTTGACACATCAAGACGACATGCATTCAAACCTGTAGATAAAAAATCGAATTATGTTAAACGATGTGTGGGAGTTCCTGGCGATAGTTTGTCTATAAAAGATGGAATTGTTTATATCAATAATAAATTAATGGTTATGCCCGAAAGAGCAAGACCACAATATTCTTATGCCGTAGCTTTGGATAAAAAAACACCTATTGATTTTGAATATCTATTGAAAGATATGGATGTTGCTACGGATCAAGCTGGTTTTAAAAGTGAACTAAGAGATACCTTATTTTTAAATGCACTTACCGCAGCGGGAGCTGAACGATTGAAAAATGTACCCGGAATAGTATCTGTCACAAGACAAATTTCAAAAGGTATCGAAGAAGGAATATTTCCTCATATACATAAATGGAATCGTGATAATTTTGGTCCAATTTACATTCCTCAAAAAGGAAAGACAGTCGCCTTGACTGCAGAAAGCTTACCATTTTACAAAAGAATAATTACGGAGTATGAGAAGAATGACAATGGTGACAAAAATGACTTGAAAGTTACTGGTGACGAAATAAGACTGAATGGAGCAATCATTAAAAACTACACCTTCAAACAAAATTATTACTGGATGATGGGAGACAATCGCCATAATTCAGAAGACAGCCGTTATTGGGGATATGTGCCCGAGGATCACATTGTAGGAAAACCTATTTTTATCTGGATGAGCTGGGACACTAATGGTAAAGGTTTAAATAAAATTCGTTGGGACAGAGTTTTTACAACTGTTAGCGGTGAAGGACAACCACAATCTTATTTTAAATTATTCTTGTTTGGTTTAGTCGCTTTCTTTATAGGAGAATATTTCTGGAAAAAGAGAAAAGAGAAAAAAGCAAACATTTAAAATTTCTAGTATAAAGGCTAAGGTTTAAAGTTGTATTCGTAACTTTAAACCTTAAACTTTATGTATCAATCTGATTTCATGAAAACCATACTTTTCCCCACCTATTTCCCTTCGATAAGCCATTTTGCTGCTCTAGCGCAAGCGGAGATTGTAGTGTTTGAGGTAGAGGATAACTTTCAAAAACAAACCAATCGCAACAGAACGTATATCTATAGTCCAAATGGTATTCAACTATTGAATATCCCTGTGAAGCATTCCAAAGAAAGCCATCAAAAAACAAAAGATATTCAAATAGAACCTGATTTTGATTGGCAAAAACAACATTTTAAATCATTAGAAGCGGCCTACAGAAGTTCGCCCTTCTTTGAGTTTTTTGAAGATGACTTGCGTCCAATTTTCGAAAAAAAGCATACCTTTTTATTGGATTTGAATTTTCAAATTTTAGAAATAGTATCGAAATGTTTACGAATGAAACTGGATTATTCAACAACCACAGAATACTTTCACGAAGTGGATCCAAATGAGTTTAAAGACTTCAGAACCTTAGTAAATGGGAAAAAAGATTCTTCACTGTTTGAAAGCTACACCCAGGTTTTTGACGACAAACATGGGTTTATTAACAATCTTAGCGTACTTGATTTGTTATTTAATGAGGGAAAATATGCTTTAGATTATTTAAAAAAACAGGAGTTAATTATAAAATAGCTTTAAAAATTACTCTCCTTCAAATGACATTCTTGCCATCACTGGAAAATGATCCGAATTTATAAATTCAGGAAAGCTTTCAAACTTCTTAATTTTCATCCTATCATCTGCAAAAATATAATCAATTCTGGCTGGGTAATATTTAAATTTATAGGTAACACCCAAACCTTTTCCAGCTTCTTCAAAGCTATCTTGTAATTTCCCTTTTATGCTTCTGTATACATAGGAAAAAGCACTATTATTCATATCTCCACAAATTATAATAGGATATTCACAATTATTTTTATGCTCCATGAACTTCTCGGCTTGTTCCTGTTGCTGTTTGAAAGCCACACTAATTCTTTTGAACATTATTTCAGATTTATCCTGATTAATTACCTCAATATTTTCATTGATTTCACTAACATCCGGAGATATTTTCAAGGACTGTAAATGCATATTATACACTCGGATGATATCCTTTCCTTTTTTAATATCAGCAAAAATGATATCATTAGTGGTGTTGGGAAAAACAATGCTCCCTTGGTCAATAATGGGAAATTTTGAAAAAATAGCTTGACCGGTTTTGACATTATTCCCATCCGTAAAAATATATCGATGCGGATACACCTTAAAATCAATATTAGCCGAAGAAGAATATTCCTGTATACATAAAATATCAGGGTTCTTCTCATTGACAAACTCCAGAATCTCTGTGGGAACATTATCTCTATCAATCCATTTGAATACGTTAAATAGATGAACGTTATAGCTCATGACAGTGAAATCCTTGTCTAGTACAGGGAAATCAGTAGAAGAAAATTTATAAAATTTATTAATAAAGGTAATTCCAATCAAAAGTACTAGTCCCGACAAAATCATTCGTTTTTTGAATTGCAGCAGCCAATAAACAAAAAACAACCCATTCGCAATAAAAAAGAAAGGCATAAATAGCGTTAAAACAGAGAGTATTGGGAACGATTTAGGTGCCAAAAAAGGCAAAGCATAGGCTATAAATGTTAATATTATTAGCACTATATTCAAAAAAAACATTAGTTTATTGAACCACGAGAGGTTTTTCATTTATTTTTATTTATGTCTGTATTCTAAAGTTACTGCAACATTAAAATTCAAACAATATTACTTTCCTGCTTTGAATAAAAACTCTTTTTCTTCCTTAGTCAAACTATCGTAACCCGACTGACTTATTTTGTCCAAAATCTCATCGATTTGTTGCTGTGCCTTGTCTTTTGTTACGATTTTAGAGCCACTTCTTTCCATTGGCCTGCTATAATTTTTGTGCACCTTTTTGAATGGAGTTGACGAAGATTTGCTAAACAAATTTGCAAAAAAGTCAAAAATACGGGTCACTATTTTACTTAAATCAATTCCATTTTCAAGCAATTTAATAAAAATAAAACCAAATAAAGCGCCAGAGAGGTGAGAAATATGTCCGCCAGTATTTTCTAGTCTAAATTGCATTAAATCCAACAAGACAATAACAAAAGTAATATGCCATAATTTCACATTACCTATAAGCAATAATCGAACATTCATCAAAGGATGATAAGTAGTCGCAGCCACTAAAATAGCCATAATTGCTGCTGAAGCACCTACAATCGAAGCACTTGTATTTAGAAAGTAATACCCTAAAACAAAAGCAATTCCAGAAAATATAGCACTCAAGAGATACAATCCTAGAAATTGTTTAGGCGAAAAAAAAGTTAAAAATAAAGTGCTCGAAAAATTTAAAACCATCATATTAAAAAACAAATGCCAAAATCCATCATGCAAAAAAGCATAGGTTAGAAAAGTCCATGGTGCCATAATAAAATTAGATGGCTCTGACGAAAGTGCAATCCAACTAGGGAAATAGAATGCACCAACCTTAAATTGATAGAAAAAGATTAATGAAATAAGAAAACAAGACACGTTCCAATAGATTAACCGCTGGGCTATTCCACCTAATTTATACTGCAATTTCAAATCATCAATAATACTCATTACCTGTTTTTTCTATTAGGAATTATGTTTCGTAACTCTATATTTATTTTTAAGCTTAATTATGTCCTCACCTACTTTCTAAATTAATTCCAACGATTTTGATTGAATTGATTTTTCTTCCAATACCACATTATGATAAATCCAAATAATGCACCACCAACATGGGCAAAATGAGCAATTCCACCACCGCCAAAAATTGATTTTCCAGATATTCCTAAATACAAATCTACTAAAACTATACCTGGTACAAAATACTTTGCTTTAATTGGAACAGGAATAAACATTAACGCCAATTCCGCATTTGGAAACATAAAAGCAAATGCGACAATAGTTCCATAAATAGCACCAGATGCTCCAACCGCAGTACCAACATAAGCGCTAACAAAATTTAGCAAATCAGCACCATTCAAAAGAGCGATAATTTGTTGGTTATTTTTACCGTTCAAAACGGCTAAAATTTCAGCTTTAGAAAAACCTTGTGCCATCAAAGTATTTAAACCATCTTGAAAATAGTAATAATTCACTGCCGTATGCAGCAAAGCTGCTCCCAAACCACAAGAAACATAAAAAAACAAGAATTTTTTACTTCCCCAAACACTTTCCAATGCCGATCCAAACGAATATAAGGCAAACATATTAAAGAAAATATGCATCAATCCTCCATGCATAAACATGTGAGTAATAGGTTGCCAATATTGAAAACTTGGGTTTTCAGGAAAATATAATGCCAAATATTTATAAGCGATATCACCTAAAGCGAGGGTTCCAACAAAGAATAAAATATTAATAATGATTAATTGCTTAACCGTTTCTGTAACGTTTCTCATATTGCAAATTTTTTGTCTAAATCTTCCACACGCATCGTGATGAAAGTGGGTTTATGAAATGGGGAAACATTGGGTTCTTTACAGGCAAAAAGCCCATTTACCAAGTTTTCTTGTTCTTTTTCTGTAAGATGGGTTCCTGTTTTAACCGCTAAACTTTTAGCCATTGATTTAGCAATCGTATCGTTCTGACTAAAACTGCTTTCTGGAATTCCATCCTGTAAATCACTTAATAATTGTTCCAAAACAATGGATACTTCGCTCTCCGTAACATTAACGGGAATTCCTGAAATGACAACATGATCTGTATTATTTTCTTCGAAAACAAAACCTGTGTTCATTAATGAAAATTGTAATTCTGTAATAAGTTCCATTTCGATTGACGAGAAAAACAAGTTCAAAGGAAATAACAACTGCTGACTTGATGCTTGAAGAACGGTCATGTTTACTAAAAACTGTTCATATAAAACACGTTGATGTGCCCGCTGTTGATCCACAATTACCATCCCGGATTTAATAGAAGTAACAATATATTTTTTATGAATTTGATAGGTTTTGTGAACAGCATGTTCTACCTCTTCATCATTAAATAAAGAAGAAGTTACTTCTTCATTTTCAAAAGTGACATGTCCTATTTCATCACTATCTTGCTTTAAACCTACATACAAACTTTCCCAATTTGCAGTCGATTCCGGCTTTTTATAATTAGAAAAATGTTTGTTAGGCTTATCATCAGAAAACGGATTAAAATTACCATCGACTTGAATAGTTGGCGTTGCGCCCTCTAAATCTTTGTAATGGTAAGGCGTATCCAAGTTAGAATCCCGATCAAAATCCAAAACAGGCGCTACATTAAATTGCCCTAAACTATGTTTAATAGACGCTCTTAATATCGCATATAAAGCATGTTCATCGTCAAACTTAATTTCGGTTTTTGTCGGATGAATATTAATATCTATCGTATTAGGCGGAACTGTTAAATATAAAAAATAACTGGGTTGCGCACCATCTTTCAAAATCCCATCATAAGCAGCCATGACCGCATGATGTAAATAACCACTTTTAATAAACCGATCGTTGACAAAGAAAAACTGTTCTCCACGATTCTTTTTCGCAAATTCAGGTTTACTCACAAAACCTTGAATACTCACAATTTCTGTTTCTTCTTGAACTGGTACTAATTTCTCATTGGTTTTACCAGAAAAAACATTGACAATTCTTTGTCTTAATGTCGAAGGAGGTAAATTGAACATTTCGCTGCCGTTGTGATAAAACGTAAAATGTATTTTTGGGTGTGCCAAAGCCACTCGTTGAAACTCGTCAATAACATGACGGTATTCCACCGTATCTGATTTTAGAAAATTACGTCGCGCAGGAATATTAAAAAATAAATTTTTGACTGCAAATGAAGTTCCTTTTGGCAAAACCGCCACATCTTGTGATACAAACTTACTGCCTTCAATGACTATATGTGTCCCTAACTCCTCTTGGTCCTGCTTGGTTTTCATTTCCATATGCGCAATTGCTGCAATGGATGCTAGTGCTTCTCCACGAAAACCTTTGGTATGTAATGAAAATAAATCTTCTGCCTGACGGATTTTGGAAGTGGCATGACGTTCAAAACACAAACGCGCATCCGTGACTGACATCCCAAGACCGTTGTCAATAACCTGTACCAATGCCTTCCCTGCATCTTTAAGAATCAATTTTATATCTGTTGCTCTTGCATCTACGGCATTTTCAAGTAATTCTTTCACCACCGAAGCGGGTCTTTGAACAACTTCTCCAGCAGCAATTTGGTTGGCAACATGATCAGGAAGTAATTGAATGATACTCGACATTAAAAAATATTGTTTGAAGTTTAAATTCCCGAAACTTCGGGATAAAGTTTATGTACAACCAAAGTGTACAAATTTAATGAATTTCTATTGGGTTTTGTAGCGTACTTAATCATAAAAAAAACAAAAAACCTATACTATTTTAAAGGATAGTATAGGTTTATAATTATTGATTTTATCGTTTATTCCTTTAGTTCTAAAGGCGATCCTTCTTCTATTTGAATCGCTCCCGAAGACAATAAATGTTGATTATCTATTTGATGTGACAATGAAGATTGTTGACGAATATAAGCCATTTTTATGGCCGCAATAGCAGCTTCGGTACCTTTATTCCCATGAATCCCACCACTTCTATCAATGGATTGTTGCATTGTGTTATCGGTCAAGACACAAAAAATAACAGGAATATCTGTTTGAACATTCAAGTCTTTAATCCCTTGTGTTACTCCTTCACAAACAAAATCAAAATGCTTTGTTTGCCCTTGAATCACACACCCAATAGCAATTACGGCATCAACATTCTGTGTTTGCAACATTTTCTTCGAACCATATATAAGTTCAAAGCTCCCAGGAACATTCCAGCGAATGATATGCTGGGTTGGAACTTGGTTTTCCAAAAGCGCTTCGATTGCTCCTTTATAAAGACCTTCAGTTATAGAATCATTCCATTCTGAAACAACAATCCCAAAGCGAAAATCTTTCGCATTTGGGATTGAATTTTTATCGTAGTCGGATAAATTTTTATTTACGGTAGCCATATTTTTTTAGTTTTCAGTATTCAGTGTTCAGTATTCAGTTAGCACAATAAACTGCCTATTGTTACTGAGTACTGAATACTCTTTATTGTGCTAATCCTATTAAAACGTCAATTGAAGCAGCTTCTGGAGTTGCTTCATAATTATCTTTAATATCTGTAAAATATTTCAAAGCGTCTTCTTTATTTCCTAAGGCTAAAGCAGTTTTACCTGCTTTTAATAAGAAACGTGGAGTTGTAAAATCATTTTTGTTTGATTCAGCTGCTTTCACATAATTCTCTAAAGCTTCTTTTGATTTATTTTGTTGCGCATAAGCATCTCCAATCGCTCCTTTTGCCATAGCATTTAAAACAATATCTTCTGAGTTAAATTTACTCAAAAAATCAATAGCTTCAGCATATTTACCTGTATTTAAATAAGCCATACCTGCATAATAACTAGCTAAGTTTCCTGCATCAGTTCCAGAATATTCGTCTGCTATTTTAATGAACCCAAACTTACCTTCAGAACCATTTAAAGACAATTTATATAATGAATCACTTGCCACGCCGTCTGTAGCTTTTTGAAAATTTTGTTGTGCAACAAACATTTCGTTAGCAGCTTCATCTTGTTTTGGCGAAGCAATAAATTTTTGATACGCTAAATATCCTACTGTAAACAAAGCAACACCGGCAACTAATCCAATAATAACTTTTTGATTTCTAGCAACCCAGTCTTCCGTTTTTGAAGCTGTTTCGTCTAATGTTGAAAAAACACCAGCTGTTGTGCTGTCTTTTTCATCAACTTGTACTTCTTCAACTGTATCTTTAACTTCTTTTTCTTTTGGTGCTTTATATCCTCTTTTACTGTAAGTAGCCATTTATTTTTAATTTAGTGAATCGCAAAAATAAAATTTTTATTCAAACCCACATAAAAAATATGCTTTTATATTTAAAAAAAATGTAATAGGCGATTCTTTCTTTCCAAAGCCAAAATAATTTCCATAGAAAAAATGGAAAAGCCATTTTTATCGATATTTTTCAATAATTTGCACCCACTTTAAAAAACAAGTTGAAAAACATCAACGTTCTCAATATCAGCAAGCCTTAGAGATGCATTTAAAAAAGATTTCACTATTCAATTATAAGAATTTTTCAGAGGCAAATTTCGAATTTGATGCCAAAATAAATTGTTTTGTAGGTAAAAACGGCATCGGAAAGACAAATGTGCTCGATGCAATCTACCATTTAGCTTATGGAAAAAGCTATTTCAATCCATTAGCGATACAAAATATCAAGCACGGTGAAGAGTTCTTTGTAATTGATGCTGAATTTGAAAAAAACGAAAGAAACGAACAAATCGTTTGCAGTATAAAAAAAGGACAAAAAAAGATATTAAAACGCAATGGTAAAGCCTATGACAAATTTTCAGATCATATAGGTTTCATCCCTTTAGTGATTATTTCACCTGCTGATAGGGATTTGATCGTGGAAGGTAGCGAAACGAGACGAAAGTTTATGGACAGCGTTATTTCGCAATTGGATTCCCATTATTTGCAACAACTCATTCAATACCAAAAAGTGATGAGTCAACGCAATGCACTACTGAAATATTTTGCCCTAAATCATGTTTTTGAAAACGATACGCTTTCCATATATAATGAGCAGCTTACTAGTTTTGGAAAATATATTTTCGAAAAAAGAAAAGAATTTATAGACGAGTTCATCCCAATTTTCAATGTGCATCATCAGGCGATAACTGGTTCACAAGAAACGGTGCAATTAGTATATGAAAGTCATTTATTCGATAATGATTTATTGACACTTTTACAGGAAAACATCAATAAAGACCGGGCTTTACATTACACAAGCGTAGGAACTCATAAAGACGATTTATCATTTGAAATAGACAATCATCCTATCAAAAAATTTGGTTCACAAGGCCAACAAAAATCGTTTTTGATTGCTTTAAAACTAGCACAATTTGAATTTTTAAAAAAACAAAGTGGGGTAAAACCTATTTTGCTTTTCGATGACATATTCGACAAATTAGACGAAAGTCGAGTGGCTAAAATCATTGAAATGGTCAATAGCGATACTTTTGGACAGCTGTTTATTTCAGATACACACCCAGAACGAACTGAAACTATTGTAAAATCAACACATCAGAGCTATAAAATCTTCAACTTATAACTTTAATTTAAGAGTTTATACGATTCGAAAATTGAAAAATTACCTACTTTAGCCTACACAAATTTAAACCGTACTGCCAATGAAATTTCGTCCAATATTACTGCTGATTATATCATTTTTTGTTCTATCGTGTAACGGACAAACTTCCAAAAATGTAAAAACTATTGAACCTGCAGCATTTGCTGAAAAAATTGCAACAACTAACAATGCACAAATCCTTGATGTTCGAACTCCAGAAGAATATTCCTCCGGACATATTAATAATGCCGCTAACGTAAATTGGAATGGGAATGATTTCGATGTCAAAGCGACTACTTTTGATAAAACAAAACCAGTTTTTGTCTATTGTAAGAGTGGAGGAAGAAGCAAACCAGCAGTTGCAAAACTAGATGAATTGGGCTTTACTTCTATTTATGAATTACAAGGTGGAATGCTAAAATGGGATGCGGCAGGATTGTCTAAACCTAATGATAAAATTATCGGGATGAGTCCTCAGCAATATGGCGACTTAATAAACACCGATAAGAAAGTGTTGATTGATTTTTATGCAGAGTGGTGCGCTCCATGTAAAAAAATGGCTCCCTATCTTTTACAAATGCAAAAAGATTTAGCAGATAAAGTTACTATAGTCAGACTGAATGCAGACGAGAATAAAACCATGATGACCAAATTGAAAATCAGTGAACTTCCTGCTTTATTATTATATGAAAATAAGGAAGTGAAATGGAAACATTCCGGTTTTATTAGTGAAGAAGAGTTAAAAAAACAACTACAATAATTTTTAGATGCTTTCAAAAGACACGTTACAATTTCTGGATGATTTAAAAGCCAACAACAATAGAGATTGGTTTTTGGACAATAAAAAAAGATACGAAGCTTTCAAAAAAGATTATCAACAATTAGTTGGCGATTTACTTGATGCTATGAAGCCATTGGATCCCTCGCTAGAAATGCTTGAAGTCAAAAATTGTACTTTCAGAATCAATCGCGACATTCGGTTTTCAAAGGACAAAACTCCTTATAAATCGCATCTGGGCGTTTGGCTTTCTTCGGGAGCAAAAGGCGTCAATCGCTCAGGTTATTATCTTCATTTAGAAAAAGGAGCCAGTTTTATTGCTGGTGGATTATATTGTCCCGAAGCAGAAGATTTGAAAAAAATGCGCAAAGAAATTGCCTATTTCCACGATGATTTAGAAGCAATTCTCGACGAGAAAAATTTCAAAAAAGAGTTTAAAGATTTTGATCGAAATGAAAAAAATACATTAAAAAACCCACCGCGAGGATACGAAAAAGAACATCCAGCTATTGAATTTCTCAAACTGAAAAGTTTTGAATCCTCTCAAAGAATTGATATTTCGGAAATAACAAAAAAAGATTTTGTCGCAGTAATGAGTAAAAAACTCATTGCGTTAAAACCGCTAAATGATTTTATCAATAGGGCGCTAACTTCTGATGAATAATTTATACCGATGACAAAAAAGAAAATACTTTTTCTAGGGGAATCCTACAGAGCGGATGCCATCACATGGATGAATGGTCTGAAAGAATTTGGCGATTTTGAAATTATCACTTGGGAATTAAAAATGCCAAATAATTGTATTCATAACCGAATTTTAAGGGTTTTCGAAATTGAATTAGCTTATTTTAAAATAAAGAAGGTTATCAAATTGCATCAACCAGATATGGTAATTGCCGAAAGAACCACCAGTTATGGATTTCTTGCTGCCTTATCCGGAGTTAAACCTGTCGCAATAGCGCAACAAGGCAGAACCGATTTGTGGCCTGAAAATTCCATTTCATTACCATTAAAAAGGCTTATTCAACATTATGCCTTTCAAAAAGCAGATTTGATCCACGCTTGGGGCCCCGCAATGACAATTTCGATGCGGAAAGCCAATGTAGATATGAATAAAGTTTTGGTATTACCAAAAGGAATAGATTTGGCAAAATTCGAAAATAAAAATAATTCTGATCCCGAAAAAATTTGCGCCATTGTAACCCGCTCTTTATTGCCGGAATACCGTCATGAGATTATTCTAAAGTCTTTTGCTATTTTAAAAGAAAAAGGGATAGATTTCCTACTCACTATTATTGGAGATGGAACTCAACTTCAATACTTAAAAGAATTAGCAAAAAAATTAAATATAGAAGAGAAAGTCCATTTCACGGGAAGAATTCCAAATACAGAATTACCAAAATTATTACAACAATCTAATATTTATATCAGCATGCCAATAACAGAAGGAGTTTCAGCCTCTTTATTTGAAGCAATGGCCTGCAATTGTTATCCAGTTGTAACCGATATAATAGGAAATCAAAGTTGGATTACCCACCGAGAAAACGGTCAATTGATTCCCGTTGATGATTTCAAAATACTCGCTGAAGAATTAGTATGGTCATTTGAAAATAGTGAACATAGAAATAAAGCTGTTCTGAAAAACAGGAAATTTGTGGAAGAAAATGCCAATTACAATACAAACATGAAAATTATTGCTGATAAATACCACCAATTAATCAACACAAACAGCCCCAAGTAACTATGTGTGGAATTAATGGAATCTTGCATTTACAATCACAAAAAAAAGTGGACGAACGCATTCTGATAAAGATGCGTGATTCGTTAGAGCATCGCGGACCGGATGACAAAGGATTATTTATTGAAAACAATATTGGACTAGGACACCGAAGACTTTCAATTCTTGATGTTTCCACTGCCGGACACCAACCTTTTCTTTCCGATGATGGCAGATACGCACTCGTTTATAATGGTGAAATCTATAACTTTAAGGACTTCTATCCCGAATTAAAAAGTAACGGATTTGATATCAGAACCACTTCGGATACTGAAGTTTTGTTGAAATTATTTCAATTACATGGTTTAAAAATGCTCAACCGTCTTAACGGAATGTTTGCCTTTGCAATCTGGGATAAATTAGAAAAAAAGCTTATTGTTGTAAGGGATCGAATGGGTGTTAAACCTTTGTATTATTCGTTTTACAATGAAACTTTCTATTTTGCATCGGAGCAAAAAGCACTATTTACAGCCGGAGTGCCTCTCAAGATGGCACAAGACGGATTAGAAGAATATATCTTTAATCGATTTGTTGCCGGCGAAAATACTTTATACGAAAACGTAAAAAAAGTATTGCCTGGACATATAAAGACCATTCACGAAGGAGGAAAAGTTACGACTGAAAAATGGTGGAATCTAAAAAAGGAAATACAGAATCAGCCTGAAATAAAAAATCCAGTTGAATGGTTTCGTGAAACATTTGATGATTCCATAAAATTAAGAATGGTAAGTGACGTTCCTGTTGGTGTTTTATTAAGCGGCGGACTGGATTCTTCTTCTATTTTGGCTTCATTATATCATCAAAATTACAAAGACATTCAAACTTTTAATATTGGTTTTAAAGAAAAGGAACATAACGAATCACACTTAGCCAAAATGATGGCTGAGAAATTTGATTATGGTTTTCACACGATGCAATTAGAAGATAAAAATCTCTACGATAAATTGTTAAGCGCCACTTATTTTCAGGATGAACCTATTATGCATTTGAGCGAACCACATCTTTTAGCTGTTTCACAAATGGCAAAACCATCAGTTAAAGTGTTACTTTCCGGTGAAGGTGCTGATGAATTAATGGGTGGCTATGTGAGATATAAAGCTTTACAATATCCATCATTGTTGAATTCAATTGCAACAATTGGTAACCTGGACCTATTTACAAATAAGCCTCGTTATGAAAAGTTATCGCGTTATGCGCAAATCAGTAAAAAATCAGAACTGGTGATGTTTAATGGCTCTAATATTTATCCAAAAGATATTGAGGAAATTTATGGAATTAACACACTTCCAAAAAATGAATACAGAAAACAAATTTACAAAGAAGCAAAATCTTTATACCCGGATAATTTAAGAAGACAAGCGCTGTATTTTGATCAACATACTTACTTATGTTCCCTGCTGGACAGAAATGACCGCTGCACAATGGGTGCATCCATTGAATGCCGAGAACCATTTTTAGATCCAAGATTAGTCATTGGCTTGGGCTCATTAGAGGACAAATGGTTATTTGCGGGCAAGAAATGGAAATTCATTCTGAAATCAGCTATGAAAGAACGTTTACCAGATGAAATTCTAAAATTTAGAAAAGTAGGTCTAAGCGCTCCTTGGGGTGATTATATTACAAATAGCCCTGCCTTTAAGGAAGAATTAGAATCTTTTTCGAAAAGTGAGCTGTTTCAAAATCCCTATTTTGAAAATATAAATATTAAAAAACTGGTTCAGAATTTACAAAAAGGGGACGTTACTATGACTCCTTATATTATCCCGCTCTTCATGATGCATATCTGGATGAAATCTTACGCAAATAAATTTTAATCCTTACTTTTGAATTTAGGATTCACAAAAGCTAACTCTTTCATGGAAATACAATATAATTTCTCTTTAAAAAAATACAATACATTTGGCATTCAAGCCAAAGCAAAACAGTTCGTCGCCGTTCATTCTACTGACGAATTGAAACATATTTTAGAAGAAAACAAAGCACAGAAAAAATTTATTTTAGGAGGCGGAAGCAACATGCTTTTGACACAGGACATTGACGCACTGGTTATTCATATCGATTTGAAAGGAAAAAAAATCATCAAAGAAAATGATGATTTTGTCTGGGTCGAAAGTCAAGCTGGAGAAAACTGGCATGAATTGGTTCTTTGGACAATCGACCAAAATTTTGGCGGAATGGAAAACATGTCGTTAATTCCCGGAAATGTGGGTACCACTCCCGTTCAAAACATCGGTGCTTATGGTACTGAAATCAAAGATACTTTTATTTCCTGCGAAGCAATGAATATAGAAACTCAAGAACTTAAAACCTTCGTGAAAGACGATTGTCATTTTGGCTACAGGGAAAGTGTGTTCAAAAACGAGGCGAAAAATCAATATGTAATAACGGCCGTTGTTTTTAAATTGACGAAACGGAATCATAAAATCAATATTTCGTACGGTGACATTACGGCTGAATTGGCAAAAAACCACATTACCAATCCAAGTTTAAAGGACGTGAGCAATGCGGTAATAGCTATTCGTCAAAGCAAATTACCCGATCCAGCAGTACTGGGAAACAGCGGTAGTTTCTTTAAAAACCCAATCCTCTTAAAATCTGATTTCGAAAAAATTCATCAACAATTTCCAGACATGAAATATTATGATGTTTCCCCAACGGAAGTAAAAGTTCCCGCTGGCTGGTTGATCGAACAAGCCGGTTTCAAAGGAAAACGTTTTGGTGATGCCGGAATACATAAAAATCAAGCACTAGTTTTAGTCAATTACGGCAATGCAACGGGACAGGAAATTTTGAATGTTTCGAAGAATATTCAGGAGACTATTTTTAAGACTTTTGGGATTCATATTGAAGCCGAAGTAAATGTGATATAGGTTTCAGTATTCAGTATTCAATCGTAATGTTCAGCTGCAGTAAAAGCCGGAATATAGATTGCAGATTTGAGAGTGTGCGTACCAAAATAGTATTTTAAAATTCGTTAATCCAAAATCACAAATCACCATGTACATCCCAGATATTTACAAAAACGAAAATCAAGAAGACATAACTGCTTTCTTGAAACAAAATAGTTTTGGCATTCTAATCAATCAGACAAATGGAAAATTGTGGGCGACCCATATTCCATTAGAACTGGAAACGAATAAAGAAGGTAAAACAATTTTAGAAGGACATATATCTAAAGAAAATCCGCAATGGCAAGGTTTCACGGAAAACGACCAAATATTAGCCGTTTTTTCGGGACCCCATTCTTACATCTCCCCTTCGTGGTACGATCACGAAAATGTACCAACATGGAATTATATCGCCGTTCATGTTTACGGAAGAATAAAAATTATTGAAGGCGATGCAGTAATCGAATCGTTGAAAAAACTAGTCGATAAATACGAACAGAATTCGGAAAACCCTGTTCGCATAGAAAATTTATCCCAGAAAACGATGATGCAAAGTCGCGGAATTGTCGCTTTTGAAATCGAAATTGACGAGATTCAAGCCACAAAAAAAATGTCTCAGAATCGTGATGATAAAAACTATCAAAATATCATTTCTGAGTTGGAAAAAACCAACATAAATCAATCTATCGCTGTCGCAAATGAAATGAAGAAATGTCCCCGATAAATTCTTTCAAAATTCACAGTTTATGATTAAAAATTCATAATTGTATTCATACCTTTGCGCTCTCCCGAAATTTCGGGACTAAAAACTCATTAAACTCAGATGCTTATTATTATTCTTTACTTTTTTATTTTTATTGTTGCCGTTCAGATTTTGTATTACTTGGTTATTTTTGGAAAATTTTCTTTCGCAAAAGCGCAAAAGATAACACCCAAAAGAATTCCGATATCGGTTATTGTTTGCGCCAAAAACGAAGAAGAAAATGTAACGAATTTTATTCCGTTACTGGCTGAACAAAATTATCCTGATTTTGAAATCGTCTTGATTGACGATGCGTCAAGCGACGAAACATTGACACTTTTTGAAGGCTTTGAAAAACAATATCCTAATGTGCGTTTGGTAAAAGTGCAAAACAACGAAGCCTTTTGGGGCAACAAAAAATACGCATTAACTTTAGGAATTAAAGCGGCAAAAAAAGAATATTTATTATTCACTGATGCCGATTGTTATCCCACATCAAAAGAATGGATCACAGCGATGAGCTCTCAATTTACGATGCAAAAAACAATAGTTTTGGGTTATGGTAAATATGAAAAAGTAGCAAATTCTTTTTTGAATAAAATAATTCGTTTTGAAACTTTGCTCACCGCCATTCAATATTTTTCTTGGGCAAAAATAGGTCATCCATATATGGGCGTGGGTAGGAATCTAGCCTATAAAAAGGAAGAATTTTTTAGCGCAAATGGTTTTATTGAACACATGCAAGTTCGTTCCGGTGATGATGATTTGTTCATTAATCAAGTCGCAAATGCGAGAAACACAGCCGTTTCCTATACACCAGAAAGTTTCACTTATTCTAAACCAAAAACGACATACAAAGACTGGATTATACAAAAAAGAAGACATATTGCTACGGCAAACTATTACAAGAAATTCGATAAATTTCAATTAGGCGTTTTCTATTGTTCGCAACTACTTTTTATTTTACTTACGATACTATTACTGGCCTTTCAGTTTCAATGGATAATAGTACTAAGCTTATTTGGTTTACGTTATTTAGTATCTTGGATTGTTATTGGATTTTCGGCCGGGAAATTAAAAGAAAAAGATGTGGTATATTGGTATCCAATAATCGAATTAGTACTTATAGTCACGCAAATTAATATCTTTATAACAAATACATTCTCAAAACCGGTACATTGGAAATAAACAAACAAATAGAAAAAGCGAAACAAGGTGACCAAGTTGCCTTCACTTTTCTATTGGATTATTATTGGAATGAAGTGTATGGTTTCATGCTTAAACGCACTGAAAATGAAACCAATGCCGAAGATATTACTATCGAGACGTTTTCCAAAGCATTTGACAAAATAGCCACTTATAATTCGGAATTTCAGTTTAATACTTGGCTTATTGCTATTGCAAAAAACGTTCACATCGATTTATTGCGAAAAAAGAAATCGAGTCTTTTTGTCGAAATTACAGATGAACAAGACCAACAAGCCTACAATATTGCTGATACGACTCCATCGGCAGAAGATGAATTGATCACAGAGCAAAACCTTTCACAGTTACTACAATTCATCAAAGAATTGAAACCGCATTATCAGGAAGTAATTCAACTCCGTTATTTTCAGGAAATGAGTTATCAGGAAATCGCCAATAAAATTGACGAACCTTTGAGTAATGTGAAGATCAAGCTGCTACGCGCCAAGAAATTACTGGCAGAAATTATTCAGAATAAAAGATAGTTTAATCGGTTAACCGTTATTTGGTTAATCGTTTACTTGCCTGTCTGAATATTCAGATGTTCGTTTAAAGACATTCAACCTTTAAATAATTAAACGATTAATTGTTTAAACAAAAAAACTTTCGCACTTTATATACTAAAATTCCTGTTATTTACGTTGTTAAATAAAACACCCGTTGCTTATGATTTAAATGCTACTTAACCATTAAATCCATAAACCATGTCAAAATTAAGCATCTACGAAACCAGCTGGTTAAACCTTGTTTTCGAGCACAGAAACAAAGAATATGGAGCGTATAAATTACGTCAGGAAAGCACTAAAACATCCCTATTTGCACTTTTTATGGGACTATTATTATTAGCGTCCGCATTGAGTATTCCACTTGTTATTAATCATTTTTATCCAGACAACAGAATCACAATTCCTATTCCCGAATTTATGACACCGATTGAAATAATCGAAGTAGCACCAAATGAAATTAAGAAAATAGACAAGCCGGTTCTTCCTGAAGTAAAAACACCAAATACAGCAATACCAATTGAAAGCAATCAACTTGTAGATCCCATTATTGTTCAAGCGTCACAAGCTAGTCCAGAAATTATAAAAAATACACAAAACACAAGTACAGCAAGCGCAATTACCGATGGTACAGCAGTCGTGGGAATAAATCCAACCTCTGCTGCTAGAACGGGAACAGAAAATGCAAGTGCTGGCGATCCGGGAGATACTATCGTGGCCACTGTTGCGCTTGACAAACTTCCAGAATTTCCAGGAGGCATCAATAAATTTTACTCGTATGTTGGAAATAATTTTGAA
This sequence comes from Flavobacterium sp. CG_9.10, assembly GCF_015752245.1. NCBI lineage: Bacteria > Pseudomonadati > Bacteroidota > Flavobacteriia > Flavobacteriales > Flavobacteriaceae > Flavobacterium > Flavobacterium sp. CG_9.10. The sequence goes on along the minus strand of NZ_JADOVD010000007.1, from coordinate 43,621 downwards.
AAACCAGAAATCGAAGGCGTAAACGTCATTCGTGTTTATGTATCGTTTGTCATTGAAAAAGATGGTGCCATGTCGGATATTCAGGTGAAAAACGATCCAGGTTACGGTTTAGGTAAAGAAGCCATCCGGGTATTGAAATCGTTGCGAACAAAATGGTCTCCGGGAATGGTTGGTTCAAAAGCGGTCCGAACTGCCTACAACTTGCCGATTACGGTACAGATGAATTAATTGGATTTTGTAAATATCCTGAAAACTTCAAAATTCAAAATTCTTTGTTCTTTACTCAAAAATTAAAATAAGGTCGAATATTCAACTTGGACTTTTGAATTTTGAACTTGAAATTTAAAAACATTCTTTCTGTTTGTAAAGGATAAAGAACAAAATTTATTTAAAAAATCAAAAGCTTCATTTAATTTTGAACCTTTTTTTGAATATCACATCTAACTTTTTTAAATTTTATCTATATACAACAAAAAGTACTAATCTAGCCCTGATAGAGCCGATATCCTCGTAGTCCCGAAGCTTCGGGACGAAGAGATAAAGGCGAAAGCAGGACAACTATTTCTTAAAATATTCCAAAATTCTGCTCCTAATGCTTTAATAGCTCTTGCTTCAAATAAACATATAAACGAATCCACAAATAGACTACATTCATTATCTTTGCGCTTTGAAAATTGATATATGGAAACTGTTTTAGAAAATACTTTACCGATAGGAAAACCGAAATGGTTGAAGGTAAAACTCCCAATTGGCCAAAAATATACAGAGCTTCGTGGCTTAGTTGATAAATATAGTCTTAATACGATTTGTACCTCGGGAAGTTGTCCAAATATGGGCGAATGCTGGGGAGAAGGAACGGCAACGTTTATGATTTTAGGAAATGTGTGTACGCGTTCGTGTGGTTTTTGTGGTGTAAAAACCGGAAGGCCTGAAACCGTAGACTGGGATGAGCCAGAAAAAGTGGCGCGTTCTATAAAAATCATGAATATTAAACATGCTGTAGTTACAAGCGTAGATAGAGATGATTTGAAAGATGGCGGTTCCATTATTTGGATTGAAACCGTTAAAGCTATTCGTAGAATGAATCCCAACACTACTTTGGAAACTTTGATTCCTGATTTTCAAGGTATCGAAAGAAATATTGATCGAATTATAGAAGCCAATCCCGAAGTAGTTTCGCATAATGTAGAAACCGTTCGCAGGCTGACTCGTGAAGTACGTATTCAGGCAAAATATGACCGAAGTTTAGAAGTTTTGAGATACTTGAAAGAGAAAGGTATTCGCAGAACCAAATCTGGAATCATGCTTGGTCTTGGCGAAAAAGAAGAGGAAGTTTTTCAAACGATGAGAGATTTGCGTGAAGCTAATGTTGATATTGTAACGATAGGTCAATACTTGCAACCCAGTAAAAAACATTTGCCTGTAAAAGAATTTATAACGCCAGATCAATTTGCGATATATGAAAAATTTGGACTGGAATTGGGTTTTCGTCATGTAGAAAGCGGCCCATTAGTTCGCTCTTCTTACAAAGCGCAAAAACACATATTATAGTCGAATGTCTTAAAGTCAGAAAGTCGAAAGGCTTAACATCTTGACTTTAGGACTTTAGGACTTTAAGACTTTAAGACTTATGATTAGAATTGCCATTAATGGTTTTGGAAGAATTGGAAGAAATTTATTTCGCCTGCTTTTAAACCATCCCGATATTGAAGTAATTGCCATAAATGATATTGCTGACACCAAAACAATGGCCCATTTAGTGAAATATGACAGTATTCACGGGGTTTTGCCTCATGCGGTAACTGTCGATGAAAAAGGATTTATTATAGATGGAAACCATTTTTTGTTTTTTCATGAAAAAAAGATTTCAAACTTGGATTGGAAAAGTTTAGACATTGATTACGTAGTGGAATCAACCGGTAAGTACAAGACTTTTGATGATCTAAATGCTCATATTCTAGCTGGTGCAAAAAAAGTCATTCTTTCCGCACCTTCTGAAGTAGACTCTATAAAAACTGTTGTTCTGGGTGTGAATGAAAATAGTCTTGACGGCACTGAAACCATTGTTTCTAATGCAAGTTGTACTACAAATAATGCCGCACCAATGATGAAAGTTATTGATGAACTTTGCGGTATTGAACAAGCATATATCACTACCATTCATTCTTACACGACTGACCAGAGCTTACATGACCAACCGCACAAGGATTTGCGTAGGGCTCGTGGTGCTAGTCAGTCTATAGTTCCTACAACAACTGGAGCGGCTAAAGCATTAACAAAAATTTTTCCTACATTGCAGGGGAAAATAGGTGGTTGTGGTATTAGAGTTCCCGTTCCAGATGGTTCTTTGACGGATATAACGTTCAATGTAAAACGAGCGGTTACTATAGAAGAAATAAATGCCGCTTTCAAGGTTGCGGCACAAACTAATTTAAAAGGAATTCTCGATTACACAGAAGATCCAATCGTTTCCGTGGATATTATTGGTAATAGAAATTCTTGTTTGTTTGACGCACAACTGACCTCCGTTATTGATAAAATGGTAAAAGTAGTTGGCTGGTATGATAATGAAATAGGATATTCATCCAGAATAATTGATTTAATTCTTTTGGTAGAAAGTAAAAATAAAAAATAAAACAATTCAGTTATACATGAAGCAATTGTTCGTTTTTATCTTTTTTTGCAGTTCATTTCTGTATTCTCAAACTAATGAGAAAACAGATAGTCTTACGTATTACAAAAATTTGACCACTTCAAATATCAAATCCGATAAATACCAACAGGCCATATTTTATACACAAAAAGCTATAAATTATGCTAAATTAAGTCGGGATGTCCAAGCGCAAGCTGATCAAACGTTTAAATTAGCAAAACTATATTTTGAATTAAAAAAATATAACGACGCTATAAAATCATTTCAAAAAAGCATTTCATTCTACAAAAAATTAGAACCAAGTTCGAATTATGCATACGCGACTTATTATCTAGGCTTGAGTTATATTGAAAAAAGAAATTTTAAGGACGCCGAAATTTATTTTAATAATACCAAATCAATAATTAATAATTTAAAAAGCTCTGATTCTGCCCAAATAAACAACCTGCTGTATCTGCAGAAAGGGATTATAAGTAAATCAAAAGGGAATTATGATTTAGCTTCGGCAATATTCAAAACCATAATTGCAAAACCGTATAATGGACCAATACTGGATACCAGAACTGAAGCTTTGTACCAAATAGGAACGGTTGAAGCTTCCAAAAAAAGATATAATTTAGCTTTAAATTATCTCAATAAACCATTAGAAAATAATGCTAGGAATAACAATTCTGACCAAAAATCGAATATTTTACTCGCATTGAGTTCTGTTTACGAAAAAATGTTAGATAAAAACAACGCCTATTCGTATTTGAAACAACATCTTAATTTGAAAGAGAGCATCTCAATTTTAAATAACGAAAGACTTGGCATTGATGATTACAATGAATTTAAAGAGTCCGAACGGTTAAAAGAAATTGTACAAATTGGCAATCAAAATAAGCAGCAGCAAAGAGCGAATAAATTCTCTAAATTAATTAGTATCCTCGCCATTGCCCTAATCTCTATTTTGTCTTTATTGAGTTTATCATTATATAAAAACAATATCATTAGAACACAATCCAATCTAATGCTAAAAGAAAAAAATAAAGAATTAGAAATTGCCAAGGACAAAGCAGAAAAAGCCTCCAATGCAAGATCTGAATTTTTATCCACGGTAAGCCATGAACTTCGTACACCACTCAATGCTATAAATGGAATCGCTCATTTATTATTGGAAGAAAAGCCAAAGAGGTCTCAAATGAAATATCTGACTTCATTAAAATTTTCAGGCGATTACTTGACAAAATTTATAAATGAAATCTTAGAAATAAACAAAATCGATTCCAATAAAATTGAAATTGAATATATCAATTTTAATCTTAAACAATTATTAGAAGACATACAGAACTCTTTAAAAGAAATAGCCGCAGTAGGAAACAACAAATTCAACCTTGAAATTGATCATTCAATTCCTGATTATTTGATTGGTGATCCCACAAAACTATCACAGATAATCCTGAATTTGATTAACAATGCGCTAAAATTCACTAAAAATGGTACTGTAAATGTAATTACTAAACTAAAATCATTAGAGGATGACCATGCAACTATATATTTTGAAGTAATTGATACAGGGATTGGAATTCCTGAAGACAAATTAAAAAGTGTTTTTGATAGTTTTTCGCAAGGCTCGATAGAGGTAAATCGAAAATACGGAGGAACTGGTTTAGGTTTAACAATCGTAAAGAAACTAATTAAAACTCTTGGCGGTCATATACGCCTGAAAAGTATTGTGGGAGAAGGATCTTCTTTTTCCTTTGAATTAGAATTTAAAAAAGGCTCTGAATTATTGAAAGTAGAAGAAAAACGTAAAACATATGATGATTCTATTTTAGCGAATAAAAAAATACTTTTGGTGGAGGACAATAAAATTAACCAAATGATTTCAGCAAAAATGCTCGAAAACAAAGGAATAATTTGTTACATAATTGACAACGGTGAAGAGGCGATTGAAACAGCTAAAAACAATAAATTTGACTTAATTCTAATGGATGTTCATTTACCGGGCATAAACGGTACTATAGCAACTGAACGAATTAGAAAATTTGATCAAAAAACACCAATAATCGCCCTAACTGCAATATCATTGGATGAAAATCGTGACATGTTATTATCCTTTGGAATGAATGATGTTATCACAAAACCATTCATTCCTGAAGAATTTTACAGCGTAATTGCAAATTATGTTTAGTGCAATCTAATATTTTACAATCAATTCTTTAATTAGGCTTCGAACCATTGGTTCTGCTTTTTTCGCGGCTTCCAGTACTTCATCATGTGAAATAGAATCTATATTTTCTTCATTTCCCATATCCGTAATAACAGAAATCCCGAATGTCTCAATATCCATGTGACGTGCGACAATTACTTCTGGAACTGTTGACATTCCTACACAGTCTGCACCAAGAATTTTTACCATTCTATATTCCGCTAAGGTTTCAAATGTTGGTCCTTGAAGTCCTAAATACACGCCATCGAAAACTTCAATGTTTAAATCAAGCGCTATTTCTTTTGCCTTAGTAATCATCTTTCTCGAATAGGGTTCGCTCATATTTACAAAACGAGGTCCAAAACGCTCGTCATTTTTTCCTCGTAATGGATGTTCAGGCGTCATATTGATATGATCCTTTATAAGAACAATTGAACCTACTTTATAATTTGGATTTACACCACCGGATGCATTAGAAACAACTAACTTATCTATGCCTAAAAATTTCATTACTCGAACCGGGAAAGTAACTTCAGTCATGGAATATCCTTCATAAAAATGAAATCTTCCTTGCATTGCAACTACTTTCTTTTTCCCAATGGTTCCAAAAACTAAAGCTCCTTTGTGACCTAAAACAGTCGATACAGGGAAATTTGGAATTTCATTGTAAGGCAAGGTATATTCTACTTTCATTTCATCTGTAAAACTCCCTAATCCTGAACCTAAAATCACACCATACTCTGGGGTAAAATCAATTCTTTCTTTAATATAACTAACGGTTTCTTGTACTTGTTCCCACATAATTTGTAATGGTTTTATCAAAATTTTCTCCCGAAGTTTCGGGACCGGAAATAAAAGAGCTTTGTATCGGTAAATAGAAAAGTTGTTCGCTTGGCAAACTTCCTTTTAATCGCACATAATCTTTCTCGGTAGTAATAATGATGTTGTTTTGAGCTAAATTTTTAATTTCTAAAATATCTTTATCGGTAAAATTATGATGGTCTGGAAAAGACAAACAGACATCATTGGTATCTTGCAAATAGGCGAAAAATGGCTCGGGCTTGGCGATTCCCGCCACTAGCAATTTAGAAGCACCTTGTATTTCATTTACGTTTATCTTCCGGTTTTCCCCATAAATAAAATTGTCATAGGCTATAAAAGTAAAGTATAATTCTTGGTATACTGAAAGTTTTAATTTGTTTCTAATATCATTCTGTTTTTCCGGCGGCAGATTAAAAGGACATTTGGTCACAATAATCACGTTGGCTCTTTTTGCTCCGGTTTTGCTCTCTCGCAAATTTCCGGTTGGTAAAATAAAATCATCAGAATACAAATCCCCATAAGAAGTGAGTAAAATATAGAAACCCGCTTTTACGTTCCGATGTTGAAAAGCATCATCTAGCAAAATAACTTCTGGTTTAATCTTTTGCGAAAGCAATTGCTCTATTCCATTTTTTCTATTGGCATCAACGGCAACTTGGATGGCTGGGAATTTTTTATAAAACTGAAAAGGTTCGTCACCAAGAATACTTACATTAGTTGTTTCATCAGCCAAAATAAATCCCTTAGATTGTCTTTTATACCCTCTGCTTAATGTGGCTACTTTATATTTATCCGAAAATAACCGAATTAAATATTCAATTTGCGGTGTTTTTCCTGTACCGCCAACACTCAGATTTCCAACAGCGATAATGGGTAAATCAAAAGCATACGATTTCAAAACACCTTTATCGAAAAGAAAATTCCGGATACTCGTTATCACGCCATACAAAATGGAAAATGGAAACAGTATTTTTCGCAGTAAATTCATTGTACGAAAGTAGAATATTTTATTTTAAAGTTGATTTGTTTATTCGTTAATTTGTTTATTAGAAAATCCAGAATTAAACAATCAAAAATCTGATATTATGAAATCAGTGATTACGAATACCAAAAAAACTAAACGATGAGTAAAATCAAAGAAATAATTTCTGTACTCGAAGAAATGGCGCCACTCGCCTACGCCGAAGATTTTGATAATGTAGGTTTATTAGTTGGCGATCAAGAGTCAGAAACAACAGGTGTTTTAGTTTGTCATGATGCTTTAGAAAATATAATTGAGGAAGCAATCGATAAAAAATGCAATTTGGTGGTTTGTTTTCATCCCATATTATTTTCCGGATTAAAAAAAATAACAGGCAAGAATTATGTGGAGCGAGCAGTAATTAAGGCAATAAAAAATGACATTGCCATATATGCCGTTCACACCGCTTTGGACAATCATCAGGATGGCGTTAATAAAATTTTCTGTGATGCACTGGGTTTAATAAACACAAAAGTGCTGATTCCGAAGCAAAATTTCATTCGGAAATTAGTGACTTATACCATTCCCGAAAATGCAGAACAGGTTCGCAATGCCCTCTTCGATGCCGGAGCAGGAAATATAGGAAATTATGAAGATTGCAGTTTCAATTCAAAAGGAATTGGAACTTATATGGGAAATGAGCACAGCAATCCTCAAATGGGCGAACGATTTGAGTTTGTGCAAGGCGATGAGATCAAAATCGAAGTGACTTTCGAAAAACATTTGGAAAACAAAATTCTAAAGGCGCTTTTTAAAAGTCATGCATACGAGGAAGTCGCTTATGAAATTTATGAGCTACAAAACAAACATCAAAATATTGGTTTAGGAATGATTGGCGAATTGAAAAATCCAATGAACGAAAAAGATTTTCTACTTTTTGTAAAAGAGAAAATGCAGTCTGATGGTATTCGTCATTCCAACTTTATAGGAAAAGAAGTAAAAAAAATAGCAGTACTTGGCGGAGCTGGAAGTTTTGCCATAAAAAATGCTATTCAGGCTGGAGCCGATGTGTTTTTAACGGCGGATTTAAAGTATCATCAGTTTTATGAGGCCGAAAATCAACTTTTATTGGCAGATATTGGACATTTTGAAAGCGAACGCTATACAAAAAATTATATTGTTGACTATCTTCGGAAAAAAAACCTTAATTTTGCAGTTATTTTATCAGAAGAAAATTCAAATCCAGTTAAGTACTTATAGAATATGGCGAATACGAAAGAATTAAGTGTTGAGGACAAGTTAAGAGCAATTTACGATTTACAATTAATTGACTCTAGAATTGACGAAATTAGAAACGTTAGAGGTGAACTTCCTCTAGAAGTGGAAGATTTAGAAGATGAAGTTGCCGGTTTAAGCACGCGTTCAGAAAAATTGAAAAGTGAACTCGAAGTTATCGAAGATCTAATCAAAGCAAAAAAGAATGCAATTGATGAGCACAAAGAGGCGATCAAAAAATACACAAAACAGCAAGAAAGCGTTCGTAACAACAGAGAATTTAATTCGTTGACTAAAGAGATTGAATTTCAAGAATTAGAAATTCAATTGTCTGAAAAACAAATTAAAGAAATGAAAGCTTCAATCGAACATAAGAAAGAAGTAATTTCTCAGTCAAAAGAAAGATTAGAAACTAAATCTAATCACTTGAAACATAAAAAGTCAGAATTAGACGCAATCATGTCTGAAACTGCTAAAGAAGAAGCTTTTTTAACTGAAAAATCAGGGGAATATCAAGCTTTAATCGAAGAAAGATTATTAAAAGCGTACACTAGAATCAGAACAAGTGTTCGCAATGGTTTAGCTGTTGTTTCTATTGAAAGAGGTGCATCTGCAGGATCATTCTTTACAATTCCACCGCAGACACAAGTAGAAATTGCTTCAAGAAAGAAAATCATCACTGATGAACATTCAGGAAGAATATTAGTCGACAGTGTATTGGCTGACGAAGAAAAAGAAAAAATGGAAAAATTATTTTCTAAGTTTTAATTCTATTTAAGTCCCGATTCACATCGGGACTTTTTTATTATGAAAAAAAAATTATATTTCGTTTACACTAAATCTATTGGATTATATATAAACTTTTTGAGTTTTGTATTTCCTGAAAAAGCTACGAAATTAGCTTACGCTCTTTTTAGCGAACCCAGAGAAGGAAGATTAACAAAAAACAATCTCCCTAAAATCCTTCAGGAAGCTCAAACCGAAACTTTTCAATACGACGAACATTATTTCCAAACCTATACTTGGAAAGGGAATGACACTATTATCCTTTTGGTTCATGGTTGGGAAAGTAATGCTTCACGCTGGGAAAATATACTACCCTATTTACAAAAATCCGGGAGCACCATAATTGCCATCGATGGACCTGCACATGGTTTATCAAGTGGAAAAGAATTTAATATTCCGCAATATGCCAAGTTTATAGACATTGCTGTGCAAAGATTTAATCCAAAATACTTAATCGGACATTCTTTAGGCGGCAAAACTTGTTTGTACTACCAAGCAAAATTCCAAAACAACAATATTGAAAAAATGGTGATTTTAGGATCTCCAAGCGATTTTAAAATTATACTCTATAATTACATTTCGATGTTGAGTTTAAATTCTAGAATTTCAAAAGGTTTAGAAGATCACTACTTAAAAGAATTCAAACTTAAATTAGAACATTTTTCAGGAAAATTTTTTGCTTCCAAAATAAAAACCAAAGGTTTAATCGCTCATGATACAGATGATACAGTTGTTTTATTTGAAGAAGGCAAAAAAATTGCAGGCGCTTGGGAAAATGCAGTTTTTATAGAAACAAAAGGGTTGGGGCATAGCCTGCATGATGATGAATTATACAAGAAAGTCTACCACTTTTTATTTGAAACAGAATAACTACAATATTACAGTTGTAAAATATTTTACTGCTTTCTTAATTTTTCAAATAAACAAATACTCACATAAACGATTAAACAATTTAGTATTACTTTTGCACTATGGAAGAAAATCTAAAACGCCTCAACAAATTCATTGGAGAAACAGGATATTGCTCCCGTCGCGAAGCCGATAAACTAATCGACGAAGGACGCGTGACTATAAATGGAGTTGTACCTGAGTTAGGAACAAAAGTTTCCCCTAGTGACGAAGTGCGTATTGATGGTAAATTGATTCGTGAGAAAAACGAAAAACCCGTTTACCTGGCTTTTTATAAACCTGTAGGAATCGAATGTACCACGAACTTAGATGTTCGCAATAATATTGTGGATTACATCAATTATCCCAAACGTATTTTCCCTATTGGCCGATTGGACAAAGCTAGTGAAGGATTGATTTTTATGACTAATGACGGTGATATCGTTAATAAAATATTACGTGCGAGAAACAATCACGAAAAAGAATATACGGTAACGGTAAACAAACCTATAACGGACCGTTTTATTGAACGAATGGGAAATGGTGTTCCAATTTTAGACACTGTTACCCGAAAATGTAAAGTAGAGCAAATAAGCAAGGATATCTTTAAGATTGTGCTAACACAAGGTTTAAATCGTCAAATTCGTAGAATGTCTGAGTATTTAGGCTACGAAGTTATAGCTCTTAAACGCATCCGAATCATCAACATCTCGCTTGATGTTCCTATGGGAAGATACCGAGATTTGACTGATGCAGAAATTAAAGAATTAAACGAATTGATTGAACCTTCCAGCAAAACCGAAGAAGCGAGTCTACCAAAAGCGGAACCTACAAAAAGAAGAACGGAATTCATTAAAAGAGATGACCCGAGATTTAAAAAAAGAGGGGATTATTAGCTTAAAGAAAAACTGTAGTACTTAAAAGCAAAGCACGAATTTCACTAATTTACACTAATTAATTTGTGCAAATTAGTGAAATTCGTGCTTGAATATTAACCCTAATTATTTTCTATTTCTAAATTGATTTTACTGGATTTTTCGTCGTTTGGCTTTAACGATTTGGTTATCTACTAAAATTGCTTCATAAATTTGCTGCTTCAATATTGGAACATCAATTTCTTTAACAGAATTGAAAATTAGCTTTGAAGCAAATTTTGTAGTTTCAAAAGTTTCATCTAAAAACGAAGCGCCTTTGCAAAAACCAATCGACACTCCTTTTTCAACTTTGCCCCAAGGAATGGAAGCCGGCCAAATATAACAAATTCGGGAATGGCGGTAATAAAAAGGAACATTGTAAGCCAATTTCTCTTTACAATCTGGCATACATTCGAGAATAATTTTACGCAGAAAAAGAACAATTTCCAATTCTTCTTCCGGTAAATTATCCAGAAATTCATTTACACTTTCAAACTGTATTCCTTGTGGATTTCCCATAATTAAAAAAAGCCTATTCTAGACGAATAGGCTTTGTATTTTTATTATTTTTCTAATTTTAAAATTTTCATTTCTCTTGCCAAAAGCGTGTTTTTCAGCAGCATTGCGATGGTCATAGGCCCTACTCCTCCCGGGACTGGTGTTATGAAACTTGCTTTCTTACTTACATTTTCAAAATCTACGTCACCTGTAATCACATATCCTTTTTCATTTGTTTCGTCAGCAACTCTTGTAATACCCACATCGATTACTACGACACCGTCTTTTACCATTTCTGCTTTTAGGTAATTCGGCACCCCTAAAGCGGTTATGATAATATCTGCTTGGGTTGTTATTTGAGCAATATTTTTAGTATAACTATGCGTCAAGGTTACTGTTGAGTTTCCAGGAAACCCTTTTCTACCCATCAAAATACTCATTGGTCTTCCCACAATATGACTACGTCCTATCACAACAGTATGTTTTCCTTTGGTTTCCACTCCATATCTTTCTAACAACTCTAGAATTCCAAAAGGAGTAGCAGGAATAAAAGTACTCATATCTAAAGCCATTTTTCCAAAATTCTCAGGATGAAAACCATCAACGTCTTTACTTGGATCAACTGCCATCAATACTTTTTGCTCATCAATTTGGTCGGGAAGTGGCAACTGAACTATAAATCCATCAATATTAGGATCCTCGTTCAATTCTTTTATTTTTTTTAGCAATTCGGTTTCCGATGTGGTGCTCGGCATTTTCACTAAAGTCGATTCAAAACCAACTCGTTCACATGCTTTCACTTTACTTCCCACGTAAGTTAAACTCGCTCCATCGTTACCTACAATAACTGCTGCTAAGTGAGGTACTTTCTCCCCATTATTTTTCATTTTTTGCACTTCGGCAGCGATCTCGCCTTTAATATCCTCTGCTGTTTTTTTTCCGTCTAGTAGTTGCATTTTAATTTAGTTTAAAGTTTTAAAGTCGAAAGTCTTAAAGTCATTACAACCTTAAGACTTTCGACTTTTGACTCATTTTATCTCATTCCTGGCATACCGCCTTGCATTCCGCCCATCATCTTCATGAGGTTTTTCCCTCCTGGTCCTTGCATCATTTTCATCATCTTACTCATTTGCTCAAACTGTTTCATCAATTGATTAACTTGTTCTATTTTGGTTCCGGAACCTTTTGATATTCTGGCTTTTCTTTTAACATCAATAATTGCCGGTTTACTTCTCTCAGCAGGAGTCATCGAGTGAATGATAGCTTCAATATGTTTGAAAGCATCATCTTCAATTTCAACATCTTTCATTGCTTTTGACGCACCTGGTATCATTCCAACCAAATCCTTCATATTACCCATTTTCTTTACTTGCTGAATTTGAGATAAGAAATCATCAAAACCGAATTCGTTTTTGGCAATTTTCTTTTGGATTTTTCTGGCTTCTTCTTCGTCAAATTGCTCTTGTGCTCTCTCTACCAAAGACACAACATCTCCCATTCCAAGGATACGTTCTGCCATACGAATAGGATAAAATACATCTATCGCATCCATTTTTTCGCCGGTACCAACAAATTTAATTGGTTTGTTAACTACTGATTTAATTGAAATAGCAGCTCCTCCACGAGTGTCACCATCTAATTTCGTTAAGATAACACCATCAAAATTCAATATGTCGTTGAAAGCTTTAGCAGTATTTACCGCATCTTGACCTGTCATTGCATCAACAACAAATAAGGTTTCTTGTGGCTGAATTGCTTTATGAACGCGTTCGATTTCGTCCATCATCTCCGTATCAACTGCCAAACGACCCGCTGTATCGACTATCACAACGTTGAACCCGTTTGCTTTCGCATGTTTGATTGCATTTTGAGCAATTTCAACAGGATTCTTATTTTCTGGCTCTGAATAAACCTCAACACCTATCGAATCTCCAACAACATATAATTGCTGAATTGCCGCAGGACGATAGATATCACAAGCTACCAAAAGTGGTTTTTTATTCTTTTTCGTTTGAAGATAATTCGCTAGTTTACCAGAAAATGTTGTTTTCCCAGATCCTTGCAAACCCGCCATTAAAATAACGGTTGGGTTTCCAGATAGATTGATTCCGGCAACATCACCACCCATTAATTCCGTAAGCTCATCTTTGACTAACTTTACTAATAATTGTCCTGGCTGAAGTGTAGTTAACACGTCTTGTCCAATTGCTTTTTCTTTTACTTTAGTAGTAAAATCTTTAGCAATTTTAAAGTTGACATCGGCATCAAGTAATGCGCGACGAACTTCTTTCAAAGTTTCGGCAACATTTACCTCTGTAATTTTTCCGTGACCTTTTAATATATGGAAGGCTTTATCTAACTTATCGCTTAAATTATCGAACATAATTTTATTTCTCTTTAATTAAGGTGCAAATTTAAGCATTTGATTTTGAAGTTTAAATACTATTATAAATAAAAAGAGGCTGTCTTCTTCAGACAGCCTCTTTTATGAATAAAATAAAAATATTTTTTAATTAATCCTTGTCATCTAAATCTGCTTCATTTTCAAGTAAATCTTTTATCAAATCCCCAATATCATTGTGACTATCATCACTGGCAGTACTAATTTCGATAACTCCATCTCCATCGGTATCTAACAATAGGCCTTGGTTTGCCAAAGTAGTTAATCTCGCCATTAAAGTATCAAGATGTATTTTAATGTTCAAAGATATATCATTACCATTGATCGTGAAATCTTTGTTGTGGTCTTCAAAATCCAATTCATGTTCCACATCCTTGTCGCTCCAGATAATAAATGGTTTCCCATTAATAGTTCCTTTAATCAAATAAGTCTTACCATTCATTTCACCAACTAATGTTGATTTTTCGAACTTAAATTCGATTTCCTCATATCTTGCATTCGGAACATTTACAGAAGTAATAAAAGGACTTAAGGTTAAGTTAGGATCAAGCAAATCCAATAAAAAAGGTCCATGAAGTTTAACGTCATCATGCTTTGGATCCATACTGTACATCGCATCTTCCATATCGGTTTCAAATTTGATCTTCCCAATATTAATTTTAAAGTCGGTTATAACTACTGTAGAAGTTGCTGTAGTTCGTGCTGTTAAAGAGGTCTTACCTGTTGAGGAAACTGCGGAAGCCTTTAATGTTACATTACCTCCCGAAGTGGAATCATTTGTACAAGAACTTATTACAAGTGCAAGTAATGCTAAAATTGAAATTTTTTTCATAATGGTATTTTTAAATTGTTAATTAATTCATAACGCAAAAGGCATGCCATTATTACATTCTTTCTGGTACACTGATCCCTAATAGTCGAAACGAAGCGGCAATCGTATCTGCTACTTTTTTAGAAAGTTGTACTCTGAATATTTTTTCATTCGCCACATCCGAACCTAAAATAGGTACTGCTTGATAAAATGAATTATATTCTCGCACTAAATCATAGGTATAATTTGCCAGTAGTGCAGGACTGTGATTTTGAGCCGCATTTTGTATCACTTCAGGAAATAACTCGAGCTGTTTCAACAATTCTTTTTCCTTTTCATGAAGGGTCACTATTTCTGATTTATTAGAAAAATCAAAATTAGCTTTACGAATTATCGATTGAATTCTGGCATAAGTATATTGTATAAACGGTCCTGTATTTCCAGCAAAATCAACTGATTCTTCTGGATTAAACAGAATTCGTTTTTTAGGATCCACTTTCAAAATGTAATATTTCAAAGCGCCAAGACCTATCGTATTGTATAATTTAGCTTTTTCTTCAGCAGAATAAGTGTCCAATTTCCCTAAATCTTCAGCAATTTTTTGAGCTGTATCTGTCATTTCCTGCATCAAATCATCAGCATCGACAACGGTTCCTTCACGGCTTTTCATTTTTCCCGAAGGTAAATCTACCATTCCGTATGATAAATGAAATAGGTTTTTAGACCACTCAAAACCTAATTTCTTCAAAATTAAAAATAATACTTTGAAGTGATAATCTTGTTCGTTACCCACCGTGTAAACCATTCCGCCAACATCTGGATAATCTTTCACACGTTGTATCGCTGTTCCAATATCCTGAGTCATATATACTGCTGTACCATCGGAACGAAGCACAATTTTTCGATCTAAACCTTCATCGGTCAAATCAATCCAAACAGAACCATCAGGATCTTTTTCGAATACTCCCTTTTCTAAACCAATCTGAACCACATCTTTACCTAGTAAATACGTATTGCTTTCGTAATAAAAACAATCAAAATCAACTCCCAGATTTTTATAGGTAATGGCAAAACCATCATAAACCCATTGGTTCATAGTTTTCCAAAGCGAAATTACTGCTTCATCACCAGCTTCCCATTTCAATAACATTTCTTGGGCTTCCAGAATGATTGGCGCTTGTTTTTTGGCCTCTTCTTCTGTTTTACCTGCGCTCATCAATTGAGCAATCTCTGTTTTATACGCTTTATCAAAAGCTACATAATAATTACCAACTAATTTATCTCCTTTTAAACCTGTTGATTCCGGAGTTTGTCCGTTTCCAAATTTCTGCCAAGCCAACATCGACTTACAAATATGAATTCCCCTATCGTTTATGATTTGGGTTTTATATACTTTTTTACCTGAAGCTTTGATAATTTCGGCAACAGAATATCCTAATAGATTATTACGAACGTGACCTAAATGCAAAGGTTTATTAGTGTTTGGCGAAGAATATTCTACCATTACCGCTTTTTCATCGGGAGATGGAATAACGAAACCGTATTTGGCATCGTCTTTTATTTCATTAAAGAAAGTTAAATAATATTCGTCGGAAATTACAATATTTAAAAATCCTGAAACCACATTAAAACGGCTCACTTCGGCTAAGTTTTCAACTAAATAATTTCCTATTTTATTTCCTAATTCTACGGGATTACTTTTGATGACTTTTAACAATGGGAAAATTACCATCGTGATATCTCCCTCAAATTCCTTACGAGTGGTTTGAAATTCGACTTTGTCTAAAGTTACACTGAATAATTCGTTAACAGCTTTTTTTATATTTGGAATAAGTACTTCTTGCAGATTCATTTTACAATTTATTGAGGTCGCAAAGATAGTATTTAATTAGAATTTTTTTATTTATAAAATACATTAGAATATGAAGAAAAAACACATTTTTTTTATAATTTTAATAATTTAAAAAAAGAATAAAAAGCGTATAATTAACTAAAATAAAAATCATCCTCAATCACTGTCTAATAAATAATTATTTAGCTTACATAACGTTATATATACAAGTTTAACAGTAAAAAATTCATTTAGATGAAAAAAACATTGATTTTATTGCTATTGTTTTTTACTGTGAAAAATTATTCTCAATCAGTAACTATCAACACGACCACTTATTCAGCCGATCAATTGGTAAACCAAGTACTAATAAATTCTCCTTGCGTTTCAGGAACTAATGTTAATTCAAAAACAGGATCTTCCTTTGGTTCATCCAATAGCATAGGATATTTTGAAAATATCAATCCTAATTTCCCATTTAAAAATGGCGTAGTATTGACCTCAGGCGATGTCAATAAAGTGCCAGGTCCTAACACTACTATATTAAGTGATGGAAATGCTGCATGGACCGGCGATGCTGACTTAGAGGCTAATTTACTATCGCAATCTGGCATTACTATAAATTCCATAAATGCGAGTTTCATAGAATTTGATTTTAAACCAAAAACACCAAATTTTGATTTCTCGTTCTTATTCGCTTCAGAAGAATATGGCACCTCCCAATGTAATTTCTCGGATGCATTTGCTTTTCTTTTAAAGGACGTGACTACTGGTGGTCCCAATATAAATTTAGCCGTAATTCCAAATACAAATACACCAATTTCGGTTCAAACAATCAGAAATAGTACCTACAATTCGAATTGTCCCTCTGCAAATCCTAGTTTTTTCGGAAGTTTCAACGGAGGTGGTTTTGGCCCGGCAATAAATTTTAATGGACAAACCATACCTATGCTAGCTTCGGCATCAGGATTAGATATTACGCACACTTATAGAATAAAATTAGTTATAGCTGATGGCAGCAACAATACAGGATATGATTCTGCTATATTTTTAAATGCGAATACTTTTAATATTGGTCAGGATATACTTGGTCTTGATTATACTTTAGCAAACAATAAAGCAATTTGTCCCGGAAGTCCATTACCTATATTATCAGCGAATGGATTAAGCCCAAGTACAACCTTTACATGGAAACTGGAAGGCGTTGATTTTTCTCCAGCTCAAACTGGACAAACTTTAGATTTGAATTCAATTCTTCCGTTAATAAGTTCCGGAATTCACAATTACAGTGTGAGTTATACTGAACCTGGTTGTATCGAAGTCACAGATGAAATAAGTGTTGGAATTTACCCTGCCTTAGGAGTTATTTCTTCTGTACCAAATATTTATGCCTGCGATACCGGAGCTGCCAATTATGATTTTGATCTAACAAAAAATACGAGCATTATACGAGCAGGTAACAACCAAGCAACAACTCCTGCAGGAATTTTAGATGATTTACCCGCTGGAACAACTATTACTTATCATCTTTCCAATGCTGATGCTGTTGGCGATATCGCTGCTATTTCAAGTCCGCACACCATAACAAGTTCTGCAAACGGAAAAATAATTTATGTCCGAATTGAAAACTCCATTTTACCATGTTATGAAATACGATCCTTTCAATTGCAAATTGTTCCTAGCCCAAAAATTTCGAGTATTCCAAATGATATTACTCTTTGTGCCAGAAACACAACAGATTTTCCTCCACAAGCGAATTTTGACCTAACTACCCCAAAAAATTCAATCCTAGGTCTACAAAACCAAACCTATAATATTTTGTCTTTTCATTCTACTTTAAATGGAGCAAACACCAACACCGATATTATCACACCGAATGCAAGCAATATTCTCATAACCTCAAATAGTACTTTGTGGGTTAGACTGCAAAATATTTCGAATCCCGCTTGCTACGTCACTACTAGCTTTAAATTGATTGTAACTCCAATCCCAGAAGTTGACATTTTAAATGATGTAGTGGTATGCAGTTCCTATATCCTGCCTGTTTTAACAAAAACCGGGGCACAATATTGGACAGGATCGAATGGAACTGGGACACCGCTTTTCGCGGGGAACAACATCACTACTCCATCAACAATATATGTTTTCAATCAATCTGGAAGTTGTTCCAATCAGGATTCTTTTACCGTTACTATATCAGATTTGAATGCAATATCACCTACATCCGGATCTTATTGTTCGGAATATAGATTACCTGCTTTAGCTTACGCCAAATATTTTAAGCAATCAGGAGGCACAAATACTATTGGTAATACCCAATTAGCTGCGGGATCAGTAATAAATACCGCTGGTTTAAATACCATTTATGTTTGGTTTGAAGATACCACTGTAACGCCATCTTGTACTCAAGAAAAATCATTTACAGCCACAATTATTCCATTTACACTATTACCCGAATATGTAAACCAATTCGGATGTAATTCTTACACACTGCCGGTTGATCCAAACGGAGGCATCTACTACTCAGGACCAAATAAAGGTTTACCGATAATTCCCCCAGGAACTATTATTACAGTTACAACGCCAATCTACGTTTTCAAAGAAACCGCTACAACACCGACAAATTGCTTTTCCGAAAAAACATTTACCGTATTTATAGGCATTAATAGCGTTACACCACCAATAGATGTAAATTCTTGTTCTGCGTATATTTTGCCAGAATTAATAGTTGGTGAATACAGAACTGCCACTTCCGGAGGAGGATCGCTCGTAACGGCGGGAACTTCAATTAATGCGACAACTACTCTTTGGTACTACGTGCCAGGACAAAATTGCACTGACAATTTGCAATTTACTATTACGGTAAACATACCTCCGTTGCCATTTATACCAGACACGGCACCACAATGTGATGTTTATTTTTTACCAACAGTTGCGCATTCGGGAAATTATTTCACAGGTCCATTGGGAACAGGGATAATGCTAACGGTAGGATTCCCAATAACCTCAACCCAAAAAGTATATTTTTATGACAAAGCCGCAACAGGGCCTTGTTATGTTGAAGAAGAGTTTCTTGTTACTGTTAATTCATCTCCATTAATTGATGCCAGACCTGTGGAAGTAATACAATGTGGACAAGGATATATTCTTGATGATTTAATTAATGGAGAATATTATCAATTTCCTGGAGGTCCTTCACCTACAAACCCGATATTACCACCAGGTACCATAATTTCAAATTCCAAAACGATATATGTTTATGCATTAGCTTCCGCACCAAATACCTGTTTTTCAGAATATAGCATATCTGTTTTAGTTACCTTAGTTAATCCCATTCCAGATCAATATGCCTGTAATTCTTATTCGCTGCCTAAGATTGTTGGACTTGGTGATTATTACACAAACACTGGCGGTCCTCATGGTAGCGGCGTGAAATTAATTCCTCCATACAGTCCAATAAATACCACAACCACTTTGTATGTTTATGCGGAAGACAATACTAGAAATACCTGTTTTGATGAAGATGATTTTATAGTTACAATTTACAAAAGTCCCGTGATAAGTCCAATAGCTCCTGTAACCAGATGTGAATCATACGCTCTACCGCCATTGGTTGTTCCAATAAACAGATACTTTACCCAATCTGGAGGGCCGGGTAATACCAATACAGAAAAATTTCCAGGCGATTTAATTACTGCTTCAACAACAATTTACGCGTATGCTGAAGTTGGAACTGCAACAACTACAATTTGTCCTGATGAAAAACCTATGGTAATTACTATCATTTCAAAACCAAAACCAATACTTACCGTCCCTGCTATTTGCCATGATTTTGAAACTGGAGCAATCACAGATTCTCATATTATAAGTGGATTTAGCGCACCTAGATATTCGTTTGAATGGAAAAAAGAAGATGGTACTTTAGTAGGTTCCTCTTCTGATTTTTCAACGAACCAACCTGGAAACTATACTTTAATTGTAACCGATTTATCGATATTCGGTTGCCCTTCAGAACCTATTACTTTTACTGTTATTGAATCTGCACCACCTGCTTCAATCTCATTTACTACTGAGGGTTGGTTTTCAGATAATCAAACAATTACTGTAAATGCAGTACCAAGTTTGGGCGACGGAACTAATTTTCTCTATTCATTCGACGGAAATTCTCCTCAAAAAAGTAACATATTTACAAATGTGAGTTCAGGAGTGCATGAAATAAGTGTTAGCGATGCTAACGGCTGCGGATCAACAATACCAATATTGGCTAAATTAGTATTTGCTCCAAAATTTTTTACACCAAACGGTGATGGCTACAACGATACATGGAACGTGACAGAACTGCCAAATCAAGACAATCCTAAATTATTTATTTTTGATCGTTACGGAAAATTCTTAATACAACTTTTCCCAAATGGTCCAGGTTGGGATGGAACATTTAATGGTTACGCATTACCGGCCGATGATTACTGGTTTTCTATATCTTATTCAGAAAATGAGGTTTTAAAAGAGTATCAATCTCATTTTTCATTGAAAAGATAGGCTTTACACTATTCCTGCTTCAAGACTTTCCTAATCGAAAGTCTTTTTTTTTATAAAAAAAAATAAAAAATAATGTAACAAAATTGGGCATTCATAGTCTATTAGGTAACTTTTAAATATTTCTTTTTAAAAAAAATATATATTTTGCATAAAACAGTACTATGTAATGCATATATTTAAAATAAATACATACCTTTGCATCATCATCAATCAAATTTTTAATCAAAAAAATCAATCATGAATCTTAAATTAATTTTAGTCTGCATATTCGGAACAGTGATTTCGATGCAAGCACAAAATTCGGTCAAACCGACACTTCTTGAAAATTCAGGAAGTATTTCTGGTAAAGTCATCGATAAAAAAAGCAATGAACCAATCGCCTATGTCAACATTGTGGTAAAAGAAGAAAACAAAGTACTTACAGGAGTTATAACTTCTGATAAGGGAATGTTTCTAATAAAAAATTTGCCATTAAAAAACTATACTTTAGAAATTCAGTTTATTGGCTACAAAACAGTTACTAAATCAATTTCATTATCCCCTGAAGTTAAAAACGTTAACCTGAATACCATATCTCTCGAAGAAGATGCTATAGAGCTTAAAGGAGTAGAAATCGTAAATGAAAAATCGACTATCGAACAAAAAATAGATCGGAAAATTATTAATGTGGGTAAAGATTTAATTTCTGCCGGAGCAACTGCCGCCGAAATCATGAATAATATTCCATCAGTAAGTATTGATCCACAAACGAATGCCATTTCTCTTCGTGGGAATTCAAACGTGAGAATATTAATTGACGGAAAGCCAACGACCATCGAAGCATCACAAATATTGCAACAAATTCCTTCCAGTTCCATTAAACAAATTGAATTAATAACAAACCCTTCGGCTAAATACAATCCAGAGGGAATGAGTGGCATCATCAATATTGTACTGAATAAAAATAGTAAAATTGGATTTAACGGAAGTGTAAATAATGGAGTAACTTTTGGTAAAACTCCAAAATTAAACTCGTCTTTAGACATGAATTATCGCACCGGAAAATTCAATCTATATGGAAACTACGGGCTGAATACCGGAAAACAATCCAATCGTGGATTTTTAAAAACAACTGAGCCTGGCCAAGAAGATTTTCAAAAATTTAGTTTCGTAAATAATAATACCTCGCATTTAGCGAAAGTAGGTTTTGACTTTTATTTAAATGAAAAAAATACCATCTCTTTTTATACCAACCAAAATATGTATAACGGAACTGGAAATTCAGTAGTGTCTGTCGATTTTGTAAATCCCGCAAAATCAGATATTACGCAACTATTTGACAATAAAAATAATAATTACACCCAAACTTACAATTTAGATTATAAAAAGACATTCAAAAAAGAAGGTCATAATCTGGAACTTGAAGTAAATTATAGCAAAGACAATAACAAGGAAAATGCTGTTTTCAATACGCCAGCTACAAATTACATCACCAATAAAGGAAACAACTCCTTAATTAATTTAGATTATACGAATCCTTTATCAGAAACCGCCAAACTGGAATTAGGATTAGAAAGCAGAATTGAAAACACCCGCAATAATTTCCTAAAAGACAATTCTTATAATTCAGAATTTGCTTATGACAGGAATATTTATTCAGCTTATGCAACCGTATCAAAACAATGGGGAAAATGGAGTGCTCAAGCGGGAACCCGATTTGAAAAATACAATGCAAAAGCCTTATTTAAAAAGGTAAATGAGAACGATGCAACTTTCAACGACGATTTGTTTACGCTGTATCCTTCAGGATTCATCAATTATAACCAAAGTGATAAAAACACCTTCAATTTTAGTGTTTCAAGACGTGTTGACAGACCAAGTATTGACCAAGTAAACCCAATACGCGAATGGAGTACGCCTCAAATTGATTCTGAGGGAAATCCTAACCTTTTTCCACAGTTTACCAATTCATACGAGTTGAATTACACTAGAAAAACAAAAATAGGTTCGATAACTTCAGGAGTATTTTACAGAAGAATAAATGACGAGATTACCCGAACATTATTTGAAAATCCCAATAATTCCTCTAAATTAATTTTGTCATACGCTAACCTCAACGACAACAATGCTTATGGTTTTGAAATTTCAGGAAATCTAGATTTTAAAAAATGGTGGAGTGCTAACATTAGTTTTGATGCCTACAACAAAAAGACTAAAGGAATTGTTGCCAATGAATTTGTAGAGGTAGATGTAACTACGTTCAACACTCGTATCAGCAACACCTTTAAACCTTCCAAAAATTTACGCCTTCAATTATCAGGAATGTATAGAGGCCGCGATTTAGGATTACAATTTGAAAGAAAACCTATGTGGAAAATCGATATGGGATCCAGCTACACTGTTCTTAAAGGAAGCGGAACCATAACTGTCCGATTCAGTGATATTTTCAATACGATGAACTTCGCTTTTGAAGGGAGCAAACCAAAAAGACAGCAAGGACAATTCAACTGGGAAAGTCAAACCGCTTACGTAGGATTCAATTACCGTTTTGGAAGCGGAAAAAATAAAGCCATACAAAGAAAACAACGTGACAAAAATGAAACCCAAGGTAGTGGTGGGCTTCTATAAATTATTTTAAATAATTTGTTACAAAAAAACCCGGAGTTTGCCAACTTCGGGTTTTTTGATTAAAAATAAGAATGAAAACGGTAGAAGTTAGACTACCATTTTATGATTGCACTTCCCCAGGTAAATCCGCTACCAAAGGCTGCCAAAACCACCGTGTCACCTGCTTTAATTTTTCCCTGCTCCCAAGCTTCAGTCAAAGCAATAGGAATCGAAGCTGCGGTAGTGTTTCCGTATTTTTGAATATTATTATACACTTGGTCATCTGTCAATCCAAATTTCTTCTGAATAAACTGAGAAATTCTTAAATTCGCTTGATGTGGAATCAACATATCAATATCTGAAACCTCCAAATTATTGGCTTGTAAACCTTCATTTATCACTTCGCTAAAACGAACCACAGCATTTTTAAATACAAATTGTCCGTTCATATAAGGGAAATAACTTTCATCGTTTGGATCATTATCAGCAAGGATATCAGTAACCCAACGGTCACCCATTCCTGGTGCTTTTACAATCAATTCCTCTGCATGCTGTCCTTCTGAATGTAAATGAGTAGATAAAATTCCTTTAGTCAAATCTTCTTCTCTGCTCAAAACGGCTGCTCCCGCTCCATCACCAAAAATCACCGAAACTCCTCTACCACGAGAAGTCATATCTAATCCTGTTGAATGCACTTCAGAACCAATAATCAGCACATTTTTATACATTCCCGTTTTAATATATTGATCTGCCACAGACAAAGCATATATAAAACCCGAACATTGATTCCTAACATCTAAAGCACCTACGGTTCTCAAACCTAAATCACGTTGTACCAAAACTCCTGGCCCAGGAAAATAATAATCAGGACTTAAAGTGGCAAAAACCACAAAATCAATATCCTCTTTGGCAACTCCTGATCGCTCAATCGCAATTTCAGCTGCTTTTACTCCCATTGAAGTCGTCGTATCTTCTCCTCTTATGATGTGTCTTCGCTCTTGAATCCCTGTTCTTTCTTGAATCCACTCGTCATTAGTGTCAATAATTTTCGACAAATCGTCGTTGGTAACAACATTTGATGGGACGTAAAATCCTAATCCCGCTATTTTTGAATGGTACATACTATTGTTATTTCATTAAAATAAGACTGCAAATTTAACTATACTTTAAAATATAGACTCACAAAGTACCGCTTTTTTAACAAATTATCAATTATATATTTTTTCAGGAGCTGTTTCCTGCTGTACGCTATATCTTTTCCTGTTCAGTCTCGTCCCAAAAGACGCGACGGGACAGGAAAAGGATGCCGCTTCCATCAGGGCTATGCCGTTAAAGAAACATTATTTTAAATTGTAACAAATTTCAATTATTTTAGACAAATTAAATAATTGCATTACTATTAATCGATAATATTTCAAACTATGAAATTAAAAGTTACCTTGTTATTGTTTCTTGGCCTTGGCTTAACCGCCTTTGCGCAAGAAAATTTGAGCTACCAAAAACCATCTAAATCCATTTTAGATTTAGCCGATTACGAAAGAGCTCCTTCGGTGTCAATGGATACCAAAAAAGAATACATGCTTTTGAGTTATAGAAATACCTATAAAACTTTAGATGATTTAAATCAAGAAGAATTACGATTAGGCGGTTTGCGCATTAATCCGGTAACAAATATTTCGAGCACGGTTACCTATATCACAAACATCAAATTACGAAAAATAAAAGACACCAAAGAAATACAAGTTGCTGGCTTGCCTTCCAATCCTCGAATTAGTAATATTTCGTGGTCGCCAAATGACAAGAAAATTGCATTTTCTCATTCGACAAGTACAGGTGTGGAACTTTGGATCTTGGATGTCGCTTCCGCAAAAGCAAAAAAATTGACCGAAGCTAACGTAAATGCCAATCTTGGAAATCCGTTCACTTGGTTCAACGACAACGAAACTATTTTGGTGAAAATGCTTCCAAAAAATAGAGCAGCATTACTGGATGCCAAAAAAGATTTGCCAACAGGTCCGATAATTTCAAATGCAATAGGTTCAAAATCGCAAAACAGAACCTACCCGGATATGTTGAAAAACAAAAATGATGAAATCAATTTTGAAAACATCATTACTTCTGAATTGTATAAAGTGCAGCTAAACGGAACAGCAACTTTATTCAAAACCGCCAATATGTATGCCGGAGAAAGTTTCTCACCAGATGGTAATTATTTGATGCTGACCACCATTCAAAAACCATTTTCTTATATTGTTCCTTTGAGTCGTTTTCCATTAAAATCAGTTGTTTATGATACAAATGGCGCTGAAATAAAAACAGTAAATGAAGTACCGCTTAACGAAATTATGCCAAAAGGTTTTATGGCAGTTCGCAAAGGAAAAAGAGAAATGAGTTGGAGAAATGACAAGCCAGCTACCTTATCGTATGTTGTAGCCTTGGACGAAGGAGACCAAGCGAACAAAGTTGATTTTAGAGATGAAGTTTTTCTTTGGAACGCTCCTTTTGATGGCGTTGCAACTTCTTTGGTAAAAACACCACAACGCTACAGTGGCGTAATTTGGGGAAATGATAACGTAGCCATTGTTTCTGATGAATGGTATGACACTCGAAATACCAAAGCGTATTTGATAAATCCATCCGACTTAAACAAAAAACCAATAACAATTTCCGATAGAAATTCACAAGATATTTATTCAGACCCTGGGAATTTTGAAACCAAAAAAAACCAATATAATAAATACGTATTGGCTATAGAAAATGATAATGCCTATCGAATAGGCGATGGATTTACGAAAGACGGCCAATTCCCTTTTATTGATGAATTCAATCTAAAAACGTTACAACCAAAACGTCTCTATACCTCAACTTATAAAGATAAAAAAGAAGATTTATTGGAGATTGAAGATTTCAAAAAAGGAGAGATTTTAGTTCAAATCCAAAGTAAAAATGATTATCCAAATTATTACTTTAGAAACATAAAACAAAAAAACAGTCTGACTCCAATAACCACTTTCAAAAATCCCTTTGAAAGCATCAAAAATGTGAGTAAAGAAGTAATCAAATACAAGCGTAAAGATGGTGTTGAATTATCAGGAACTTTGTATTTGCCGGAAGGTTATGATAAAGTAAAAAAAGAAAAATTACCACTTTTGATCTGGGCTTATCCAGCAGAATACAAAGACAAAAAATCAGCGGGACAAAGCAATCAAAACCCAAATGAATTCACTTTCCCTTATTACGGATCATTTGTGTATTGGGTGACTAAAGGATATGTAGTTCTTGACGATGCTTCGTTCCAAATAATCGGGGAAGGAACAACAGAACCAAATGACAATTTTATGTCACAATTAGTCGATAATGCCGAAGCAGCAATAAATGCAGTGGATGCACTTGGGTATATCAACAAGAAAAAAGTTGCTATTGGAGGTCATTCTTATGGCGCATTTATGGTAGCTAATTTATTGACTCATTCTAAACTTTTTGCTTGCGGAATTGCCAGAAGTGGTGCTTACAACAGAACCTTAACTCCTTTTGGATTCCAAAGCGAGCAGCGCAACTACTGGGAGACTCCAGAGGTTTACAACACCATGTCGCCTTTTATGAATGCTGACAAAATGAAAACACCAATGCTGTTAGTTCACGGTGAAGCCGATAATAATCCTGGAACGTTTACCTTGCAAACAGAACGTTATTTTCAAGCTTTGAAAGGACTGGGCGCTCCTGCAAGAATGGTAATTTTACCAAAAGAAGCACATAGTTATGTAGCAAAAGAAAACATCTTGCATTTGCTTTGGGAACAAGACCAATTTTTAGAAAAGTATTTGAAAAATGGTGAAGAAACAAAAACGCCTAAAAATTTATAAATCAAGAACGTTTTCTATGCTGTGATTCACAATTTCAAAACGAGATACTATAAAACAAGAAACCCCAAAACTTTATCAGTTTTGGGGTTTCCTTTTTTATGCGAGCATCAATGTGACTTCCTGATTTAGTTCTAATTCCGAATCATGTTCGAAGAAAATGGCTCGTCGTTCAAAAGCAGCTTTAATCAAATAATGGCTTCCTTTAAAATAAGACTGTTTAACAATTGCTTTCATGATTCCGTTATCGACCACTTTCAATTGATGTGGATATAACAAAAGCGCCGCATCTTCTTCGGTTTCAAGTACGATCAATTGTGATAATTTCAACTCATTTACTTCCCCAAAAAGGGAGGCTGCATACTTGTTGGGAGGATTTTCATATAAACCTTTCGATGAATCTTTTGCAATCACATTTCCATTTTTCATCACAATGGTTTCATCGGAGAAAGACAAGGCATCGGTGCTGTCATGCGTGGCTATGATACAAGTGACTCCCTTATCTTTTAAATAACGAAATAAATTCCGACGCAAGGAATTTTTCCTAAAAGTATCAATTTGACTAAACGGTTCATCCAGCAAAATTATTTCTGGTTCTACTGCCAATACTCTGGCCAAGGCTACTCTTTGTTGTTGTCCGCCACTAAGGTATTTGGCTTTTACTTTTGCAAATTCGGTCATTTCGACCATTTCCAAAAGTTCTTGAACACGCGCCTGTTTTTTATCCCTATCAACATTCGACAAAAACTTACCTACATTTTCTTCAACGGTTATATACGGCATCAAGTCAAAATCCTGAGCCAAATATTTGATATAATCTTCTCCCGGAATCAAATTGCGTTTGGGACCGAGAATTGGTTTTTTATTATATAGAATTTCCCCTTTGTCTAAATCATACAAACCATATAGGAGTTTTAGCAAGGTACTTTTACCGCAACCGCTTTCGCCAATAACCGCAATATTTTGACCTTTGGTAATCGTAAAACTAACATTCTCGATAACTGGTTTATCAATATAGGTGAAGGAAATATCTTTTATTTCAAGCATTTTCTTTATTTAAGAGTGCAAATTTACAACGTAAAAATTAAAAAATAAGGCAAAAAAAAAGCCGTTTCTTGACGAAACAGCTTTTTTTTAATGTATATTTTACCTTAGTTTTTCACTTCAGCATTGGCGTCTTTAATCATTTTTTCGTTTGCAGTAATTGCAAATTCAACACGACGGTTTTGACTTCTTCCTGCTTCATTATCATTTGATGCAATTGGATCAGCGATTCCTAAACCAGTAACAGCAAATCTACTTGTTGACAAACCTTTACCTGCTAAATAACTTTTAACTGATGCTGCTCTTTGTCCAGAAAGTTTTAAATTATAACTAGCTGTACCAGTATTATCAGTATATCCGTAAATAGTAATATTTGTATCAGGATATTCTTTAAAAACAGGAACCAATTTATCTAAATTAGCTTGAGCCGCTGCAGTTAAAGACGATTTGTTAGTATTGAAACGCACTGCATTTTCATTCAAAACTAATTTAATTCCTTCTCCTACACGAACTACCTCAGCTCCTGGAAGTGCTGCATCAATTTCTCTTGCTTGCTTGTCCATTTTGTTACCAATAACTCCACCGGCAACTCCACCAACAACACCACCTAAAACAGCTCCAAGGGCACCATTACCACCTTTTCCAATGTTATTCCCAAGAATACCACCAAGTACTGCTCCACCTACTGCTCCTATTCCTGCACCTCTTTGTGCTTTATTCGTGTTTTTTAATGATTCACAACTAGTGAACATTGAACCCATAATCATTATTGTTGCCATTGCAACTATTGAAATCTTTTTCATATCTATATTTTTTATTTATTAACTCTTTGAAATTGGTACACTACATCAGTCATTTTTCCTCCTACATCGATTTTATCAATCAACTGAAAAGAACCGTCTGATTGGTTTGCAACTCTAAGGATGTAACCTTCTCTAACTTTTTTGGCTTTTATACCAGCATCAAGAACTTTCAAAATAAATTGACCATCTTTATTAACAAACCAAGTGATTGGTGAGCTAAATGAAGTACAACCTGCTTTTGACAATGTCACATTTCCTTTATTGTTATTGGAAACAAACTTCCACATACTTCCTTCAAAACATCCTGAATCAGCGATTTGAAATGAATTAACTTTAATATATTCAGAACCTGGATACGTTACAGAACTAATTGTCCAGTTTCCTTTCATTGCAACCTGAGCTTTAGTATCTGTATTTGTACTTGTCACTGATGTTGACTTACATGCAAACATCAAAACTGCTAATGTGCATAATAAAATAACTTTTTTCATCTTTTAAAATATTTGTATTAATATTAGAACAAAGATACGAATCATGTAAAACAAAATACTTTCAAAATTATTTAATTATGTATCAAAATTAACAGTTACGCCAATTTGTCACCTCCATTATAATTGGTATTCTATTTGAAAGAATCGTACTCATTAACTTAAATCTTATCAACTATGACAACAGGTAAAATTAATGTTTCGGTAGAAAACATCTTTCCCTTAATCAAGAAATTCTTATACAGCGATCACGAAATTTTCTTACGTGAATTGATTTCAAACGGAACTGACGCAACATTAAAATTAAAACATCTTACAAGCATTGGCGAAGCCAAAGTAGAATACGGTAATCCTATTATCGAAATCAAAATTGACAAAGAAGGTAAGAAATTACATATTATCGATCAAGGTTTAGGAATGACTGCCGATGAAGTGGAAAAATACATCAACCAAGTTGCGTTCTCTGGTGCCGAAGAATTTTTGGACAAATACAAAGACTCAGCTAAAGATTCTGGAATTATTGGTCATTTTGGTCTTGGTTTCTATTCTGCTTTTATGGTTGCCGAAAAAGTGGAGATTATCACCAAGTCTTACAAAGACGAACCTGCTGCACATTGGACCTGTGATGGAAGCCCTGAGTTTACACTTGAGCCGGCGGATAAAACCACTCGTGGAACAGAAATTATTTTGCATATTGCCGAAGATTCTTTAGAGTTTTTAGAAGATTCTAAAATCAACGGTCTCTTAAATAAGTACAATAAGTTCATGCCTATTCCAATTAAATTTGGAACAAAAACAGAAAAAATTGAGCAAAAGAAAGGGGAAGAAGTTGCTGCAGAAGATGTAGACAAAGCGTTTACAGAAGTTGAAGTAGACAATATCATCAATAATCCAAATCCAGCTTGGACTAAACAACCAACGGAATTATCGGATGAAGATTATAAAAATTTCTACCACGAATTGTACCCAATGCAATTTGAAGAACCTTTATTTCACATTCATTTAAATGTAGATTATCCGTTTAACTTAACCGGTATTTTATATTTCCCAAAATTAGGTTCTGATTTACAAATTCAGAAAGATAAAATTCAATTGTACCAAAACCAAGTCTATGTTACTGATAACGTAGAAGGAATTGTACCTGAATTTTTAACGATGTTGAAAGGAGTTATCGATTCACCGGATATTCCGTTGAACGTTTCTCGTTCTGGATTGCAAGCGGATGCAGCGGTTAAGAAAATTTCGAATTATATCACGCGTAAAGTTGCCGATAAACTAAAATCTTTATTCAACGAAAACCGCGAGGATTTTGAGAAAAAATGGAACGATATCAAAATCGTTTTAGAATACGGAATGCTTTCTGAAGATAAATTCTATGAGAAATCAAGTGCTTTTGTTTTATATCCTACAGTAGATAATAAATATTACACACTGGAAGAACTAAAAGAAAAACTGGCTGCAAATCAAACGGACAAAGACGGAAAACTGGTTGTTTTATATGCTGGAAATAAAGAAACTCAACACTCTTATATCGAAATTGCAAAAGATAAAGGATATGAAGTTTTACTATTGGATTCTCCAATTATCTCGCACCTAATTCAAAAATTAGAGTCAGATAATAAAGACTTAACTTTTGTACGTGTCGATTCAGATCATATTGATAATTTAATCAAGAAAGACGAAGTTGCGATTTCTAAATTATCCGAAGAAGAACAAACCAGTTTGAAAACTGTTTTAGAAAACTTTGTTCCAAAACAAACCTATAGCGTACAACTGGAAGCTATGGATAGCCAAGCGGCGCCGTTTATCATCACGCAACCAGAATTCATGCGTAGAATGAAAGAAATGAGCCAGTCTGGTGGTGGCGGAATGTTTGGAATGGGCAATATGCCGGAAATGTACAATTTAGTGGTGAATACAAATTCTCCATTGGCAGCAACCATACTGAATACAGAAGACAAGTCAAATCAAGAACACTTGGTAAAACAGGCGTTAGACTTGGCTAAATTGTCGCAAAACCTATTAAAAGGGGAAGCTTTAACTACTTTCGTAAAAAGAAGTTTTGAAATGATTAAATAAGCAGAGAACCAATTTTATGAAGTAAAATGGTGTGAATCGCTTATTCCGAACTTGCTTCGGAATATCCAATATACTAAAAGCTGTCCAACCTTGGGCAGCTTTTTTTATGGAGCAGAATGATTGGTTTTCATAAGATGTTTTGTCCTGCTTTCCTCTATATCTTTTATCCCGAAAAAAATCAGGATAAAAGGATGCCTCCCGAAGCTTCGGGACAATCTGGGCTAATTATTCCGTTTTTATTTTTATAAGATCATTTCCAGCCATTACTATTTGTAAGAATTTTTTAATATATTTGAAAAACAAATAAAGCGAAACAAAACTTCGCCAATCTACCCAGAATTGGGTGTATATACGAAGTTTTATTTCGCCTATATACTAGTTGGCGGTCATTGTATCGCAGACTGGAGAATCTAACGCGATTTTTAGGACACAAATGAAAAATAAAAACAACCTTACAACTATGTTTACAACAAATAACACACAATCTAATTACTATTCGACAATATTAAACTTTGTCTTAACTCTTTCATTTTTTTTATTTTATTTTCAAGCAAATGCACAAAAAAAACTGCCATTACCTCAAAATGCAAAGCTGAAAACCATTAAGTTTAATGAATTTAATTATGCTGTTAAAGGTTATGTTGCAAATGAAAATTTTGTTGAAGGACAAGAAATAACATTTATGGGAACTGAAGAAAAAGAAATTGATGTGCCTATATTAGGAGGTGTAAACTCAAACACTTTAACAGATACCATAATCAGTGGTATTTATTTTATCAAAGATGATATTTCATATTTGGAAGGAAAAAAAGAAGAAATAAGAGAGTATCGAAATGTAAATAGGACAAAAAAAAGAATAGTTACAAAAGGATTATTCAAGGTAAGCAATAGTATTTTTAAAAATGTATCTGATTATGACCAATTAAACGATAGGGTTTCAATTAAAGATGAAAGAAGTGTTTTATCTGTGAGTCCTCTTACCAATGATAAATTTCGGACAGAAGTTGGAAAAAATTTAAATAAATTACCTATTACTTTTTTAACTGCTACTAATTTAGAAATTGAAATTGCAGACGTTTACTCTTATCAGGGATACTTAGAAACAAATAGATCTCTCATATCTATCAATGTTCAAAAACAAGGTGATATTTACAATTTGAAAATTGATTTTAGAGATAGAACTTTAGAAACAATTATAAATTATGAAACTCTTAAAAAAAATAATTTATTAGATTTTAATTTTGATAGTTTTTCATATTTGGAAAAAATAATTGAAAATTCAGAAAATGGAAAATTAACATACAAAAACGGAAATATATTTACAGGTAAAGTTTATTATTCTGAATATATGTATAACCCGAATGAAGGAGAATATAAGTTTGCAAATGGTGATATGGTTTTTGGTCAAGTAAGGTTTGATTTTGATAAAGCGGACTTAGCAGGTTACTATAATCTTGGATTAAATAAAGATAGTAAAACCATATTTGTTGATGGAAATGTGGTTTATGGTGATTGGGCTGAAAATTATGAAAAAATATTACCAAAGGATGATTGGAATGAAGTTCTTAAAAACAGTAAAACATTAACAGAAATACGTGATAAATTTGAAAGCAATGAAAAATACCAAAATATTGTTGCTGAACAAAAAAGAAAACAAGAAGATGTTAAGATTGCTAAAATAGAAAATCTAATTGCGAAGCAAGAATATAAAAATTCTTTAATAAAAAAATATGGACCCAATTGGGGAAATCTCATTTTTGAGAAAGTGTTCACGTTAGGAATGACCAAAGAAATGGTTTTGGAGTTTACTTATGGACAAGCATATAAAATAAGTGAAGCAACACGTGATGGAAAACATTTAGAAATATGGGAATTTGACCCTAAAAAGTTTGCACAAGAAATAGCAAAAAAAGAAGGAGCAATGGCATTGAACTTACTTTCAATGTACGAAGATTTAGGAATGATTGATATTAAATCTAAATTTCCCAACCTAATATTTACAAACAATAAATTATCAGCTATTTTACAACAATAACTATATACAAAAATGAAAAACGCTATCCAAACAATTATTCAAGAGCAAATTCCTAAAGGATGCATTTTTGATGCACATACAATTATTGAGTATTTAATTCAAAATCAAAGCGATATTTATTTATTATCGTATAAAAATGATTGGACGACTGAATTTTACCATAGTATAATCAGCAAAGAAATAGCTCATTTTGAAGATACAATTCTTGAAAGAGTTGGACAAAGCTGGTCTTTGAATATTCATAAGAATTTTTCAACTAATGTCTGTTGGACTAAATTATAAAGAAGTGATAATTAAATTAATGATATTATTGATACCGCAGAAATAGGCGAAATAAATATAGACTTCGTTTAAACGGGAATTACTGAAAACCGAAAAATGAATGATAAAAAAAACAACGAACCGCCAATCGAGTAGACGGCTCCGCCCCTAATGGAACGGAGTGCGCCTCTCACACCACCGAGCGTACGGGTCACGTACTCGGCGGTTCGCAAAGAGATGGATTAAGTTGAATGTAAACATCTGTCAATGAGTGATATCCTTTTTGTTTTAAGCGTTTCAAGGTTATGGTAGTCCCCAAGATTGGACTCTGGGCAATCGCCCAACCGCCTTTTCGAGTTCGACTCCATGCATAGGCGTGGTCTTGGTCAATTCCTAATCGAATGAGGTTTTTCCTTCTCCTCTCAGGTTTCTTCCAGTCGTGCCAAATGCAGTACCGAAGTCGGTTGCGAAGCCAGCCATCTATATCCCGTAATTTCCCCATGATACTTGTTCCTCGAAAATAGGTTAACCATCCTCGTTGAATTTCGTTTATCTTGGCAATACGGTCCTCTAGCTTGACTGGTGCGGTTTTTCGGCTAATGCTTTTGAGCTTTTCTTTGAGTTTCTTCCACGGTTTTTCTGCCACTACCAACTGATAGTCGTTCTTGCTTCCTTTCTTGTAAGTTGGCACAAATCCGAATCCCAAAATAGTGAAGTGAACGGGACGTTTTATCCCGCTTTTCTCCTCGTTGATGGTCAGTTTGAGCTTCGTTTTCAAGAATTTAACAAGTGCGTGTGCTGTCGCTTTTGCTCGAATGTGGCTCGTGCAATAAATACTAAAATCATCGGCATAACGTACAAATTTGTATTTGCGTCTTGTAATTTCTTTGTCCAATTCATGGAGCAGAATATTCGACAATAACGGACTGAGTGGACTTCCTTGCGGAACTCCCTTTCGTCTCTTTTGTAGTTTTCCTTTGATTTGTATTGGCGCACGTAACCATTTTCGAATGAGTCGCATGGTGGTTTTGCATTTCACTTTTCGATAGACCAAATTAAGCAATAAACAATGGTCTACTTCGTCAAAGAAGTTCTTTAGGTCGATGTCCACAATGTGGTTCAACCCTTGATGGATGTAGTCCCGTGATTGTCCAACGGCTTGTCGGGCATTCTTGTTGGGACGAAATCCAAAACTATTGCTACTAAACTCAGTTTCGAATAATGGTGCTATAACCTGCGATACGGCTTGCTGCAACACTCGGTCGGTGGTGGTAGGAACTCCCAAAAGACGGACTTTGCCGTTCCCCTTAGGAATCTCCACGCCCAAAATGGGTTGTGAATAGTAGTTTCCGTTTGCAATATCGTCAAGCAATTGGGGTTTTCGATTAGGAAAACGCTCTTTGAGCTGGCTGACTTTTACGCCATCAACTCCCGCACTGCCTCGATTGAAAACAACGTGTTCCAAGGCTTTTTGAAGATTGTAAGGATGTACTACTCGTGCAATCATTTTGTTGTTTTAATCTGTTAACCTGTTCTTGTTTCTCAGGGCTATCCGCCGCGGCGGATTCCGTTGAAAATTAAGAACCTCTTTGCGTTCTGTCCTTCCTTGATTGTGAGACCTATGCAGTTTCTATTTGCAACTCGTTGCCACAAGTACTATGACGTCTGCTGACTTCTTGACCTAACCAACTCGTGGTTGTCAAGACCTCCCCCGGTAAGAGCTTCTTCCTTCCGTCTATTCCCGCTGCATCTACATCTAATAGGTTTTTGTAAACTTCGGACTTTACGTTGCTGTGGACGCTTATCCCCTACTAAATGCCTCTTATGCAATTTCTGTTCGTCGGTACAGACTTTTGCCGTTTCGCTGCCTTCAGTGCATAACTCACGATAAACCACCTTGCGACGTACTAATGATTCGGGTTTTCAATCCGCTCATAAGGGACTTACACCCTCTGGAAAAATATCAGACTGTAGGATTTGTTTTCTAATTCAAAATGTGTAATTTCGAATCGAGAACAAACGATTTACAATCTGCTTCCTGCTCATGCAGGGCACACACAGCGGTTTCAAGAAATGGCGAGAAATGTGGTAAATTCACGTTTTTCTTTCGCAAGAAAAATTATCTTAGTGGAAAATATGCGGTTACGAAGTTCGCCGCTTCTTGAAGCCGCGAAACGTTATAGGAAACCCTTGAGCTACACAGAACTTTGAAAAAAACCTAGAAATTAGAAAAGTTAATATTCAATAAAGAATAAAGTTATACATTTGCGATATGGTTTTTAACTTCAAAATATTATTCTTTACTCTAATTTCTTGCTGTTATCTCAACACAGTATTTGAATTTTCAGACAATGAAGAAAACCTAAATTTTGAAAAAGAAACACATTCTTATATTTCTCAAAATACTTTAAAGCTAGATATATCCGAAACTACAACTCAAAAAAAAGTTGCTGTTGTTGAATCTGATTTTCTTGCTAAAATTATTTTTTATCCTGTTGTTTTTTCTGAAAAAACTTCAAAAAACTATCAAAATAAATTCTCTCAACCTCCACAAAGACGTTATATTCTTTACGCTTCGTTATTAATTTGATTTAATTATTTAAGTACTCTTTTATTGCATAATCTTATGCGACAAAGTGCTCTATTTATATAATTAAAAATCAACTAAAATGCTAAATATAACTTTTCTAGACCTATCCGCTTCAACAGGATTGGTCGCAACAATAGTGCTAACTTTTAATTTTCTATTAGGAATGATGATTAGTACCACTTACAAAAAACATAAGTATTGGAAATCATTACCGCAACGAATCAAACAAATTAATGTTTATAATTTACACAATTGGACAGCTTATTTCGCCTTACTTTTAGTCTTATTGCATCCATTATTTTTATTGTTTGACAAAACGGCAAAGTTCAAATTAATTGACATTTTTTTTCCAATAAACGCACCCACACAAAAAGTATTTGTGGCATTAGGAACACTTTCTATGTTTGCATTGATAATAGTTATTGTTACCACACAAAAAGTAATAAGAGATAAAATGAGTTTCCGAGCTTGGAAAAACATACATCTTATATCTTACGCAACAGCAATGCTTTTTGTGGTTCACGGAATAGTAATGGATCCGTTATTAAAAAACCGCCCAATTGATATTTTTGATGCCGAAAAAGTAGTTTCAGAACTTTGTCTAATTATTTTAATCGTGGCAAGCTATCTTCGATATAAATTTCATAACAAAACAAAAATTGTATAATGAAATATCTATTTCTATTTCTATTTTGTGCAATCAATACGGTTGCACAAAATGACAGTACAAGCAATTTCAGCTACAATCAAGATGCAGGTTTTCAATATAAAAAAAATGATTTTCAATGGACTACGTGGGCATTTGCCGAAAGATTATTTTCTCCAAATCAATCCCCGATCGCGCCGATATACCACATTCGTTAGCGCGGTTTTGCAAACAGTGCCTACAAAGTTGAGCAAACAATACAAATAACACAAAAAATGTCTACAAAGTACAAAGCCACAACAACCGAAGATGCTTATTTTAGTCCTTTAAGAAATTATGCTGCATTAGAAAATGAATTAGAGGTGGTTTTTTTAGATTTATTTTAGTCGCCAATTGAAATGGGCACAGTTTGCAAAACTGCGCTAGCGATTGTCTGTAAAATAAGAGCGATCGGATTAATCAACACAATCCACAGCCTGCTAGTGAAAACTGGCGGGCTTTTTTTATGTTATTTCATTTCCATTTTCATAAATAGATTCATCTAAAATTTTGTAGGTTTTAAGATATTTAATCGCCTCAATTTCAGCATTTATAATTTCTAAATTATCAGAATAGCGATTCATCTCATAATGATCGAGTACTCCTTTTTGCTCTAGCCTTTTGATATGAAATTTTGCTTTTTGTCTAAACTTCGACAATTCCATCTCTACAGTAACTAATTTTTCCTTGGAAATTTTCAACCTTCCATTTTTGTAATGCGACAAGTTATAAATTTCAAGCAATTCCATTTCTTCGACTTGTTGTATTAAGATTTTCAAATTGAAAGGGTTTTCAACTAATGGCAAAATAACCCTGATCGATCTAACAATTCTTTTAACCACTGTTGGATCTTCTTTTCCCCATTGAAAAATCTGATCATAGCAAAAGTCAATAAATTCTTCAAAATTAAATTCATTTACTTGCATTTTTTTTAATCCCAAAGTCCTTGAATCCGTAGAAGGAAATTCTCTTACTGCTAATTCTTTTGCTATTTCCCCTATGTGGTCTATACAATTCAAACAGGTAGTGGGATCATTGACCGCAGGAGAAATGG
Organism: Flavobacterium sp. CG_9.10; assembly: GCF_015752245.1. NCBI lineage: Bacteria > Pseudomonadati > Bacteroidota > Flavobacteriia > Flavobacteriales > Flavobacteriaceae > Flavobacterium > Flavobacterium sp. CG_9.10. The sequence continues at coordinate 5,566 of NZ_JADOVD010000007.1, read as the reverse complement.
CTTTTATGGCAATGTCTACCAATTTTCTGACACCAAAATTCACATCTTGTGTATGGCTCCTAAAAAGCTCAACTTTAAAAGTATTTCTGACAATCGCTCCAACTTCCTTCTTCAAACTAATAATCTGATTCTGTTTGAGTTCCTCATTAAAAACTAATACCATAAGCGCAGTGGTATCTTTCATAATGAATTCTCCTATTATCGGTTTTTGATAAGCATTTTCAAAAAATAATCCCACATCAGAATTAATGATATATTCCGTTACTTTTTCCAGTTTTTTGTAATTCACACTATCCAGATAACCCGTTTCAAATGGACTTACAATTTGTATTTTGAATTTATCAGGGTTTATTTTCGAACGTTTGTAAAGCAAATTTTTTCCGAAAATCCAATTTTCCTGATACAACACATTGATTTCCTGAATCATTTCACATTTTATTCGATTCGTTATACTGGAAACATTCATGTTTATACTTAAATAGGTAATCATATTTGGATAAGACCATGTCAAACAATAAAAAGCGAGAAGAGAGCCCACAGAAAGTGTTAAAAGAAAAGGTGTTTGGTGAAAGATTACAGACGCTAATTGCGGTAGAACACACAAGGAAATCGTACCAATAAACAATCCGATAAATTTTTGCATCTTAATATCATTTGACAAAAAATGTCTTAAAATTCTAGGTGAGAATTGAGAAGATGCCAATTGCATAACCACAAAAATTACGGAAAAAGTTGTTAATGAAATCCCAATAAGAATAGAAATTAAAACATTGGAAACAGAAATTAGCCGACTGTAAATTTGAACTTCGTTCATTCTAAAATTTAATCCAAAATTAATATTATAATCAACTGTCAAGAGAATAGTACCAATCATAAGGGCGTAAATTCCACTCATAAACGTTCCTAGATCTTTTACTTGATAATTAAATATATCCTTAATTTGTTGTGTGCGTTTTTGTGTCATGGTCTAATTTTCAAATAGTAAATTTACCACAAATCTGTCTATAATTTGAATATTGATTACTAATGAATATTTTCGTTTGCACTAGCAGCGCTAATTTTGATAAAGAAGACTACAAATTCTATTGATTTCATCCTTTAATAAAAGTTTTCGGATTAGGATTCTCCTATTCACAAGATGTTATTTACCCTCTGGCGCTCGTTTGCAACGCAGGTAATTAAACCAAAGCAACGTATAAAAAGGGTTATATTTTTTTTCTAGAATATTTTACTCTAGAATATCTTAACGCTACAAAAACAACAAAATAAATGAGTCACGTTGTAAACGCTTTCTTTACTACTTCAAAATAAGTAGGTACTCGTTGAAAAAGAACACCAGTGAAAGGAGAAAAAAATGATCGTTTAAAAGAAGGAAGATTATGTTATTTTATTTTATACAACAAAAAACCTGCAAGTGATTCCGAAGTATCGGAACTTGCAGGTTTTTTTTGCTTTAGACAATAATCAAAATTCAGCCTAATAAATAATACCAATTTGAAATGTGAAATAGTCCAAAAAAGTGTGGTATAATGCCGTTGCTATATGAAAATAGTACAATGAAATTGGACTATATTGAATATGCAAACGGTTTAAAACTGTTACTCCAATATTATTTATTCCCGTCCGTTAGTGTTTTCATAAAAGCGACAATATCTTTTTCTTCTTGATCCGTTAAACCTAAATTTCCAAGTTCATCGTGATTGACCGTTTCCGGAATTTCAGCTGCTGGAAAAGACTCTACATCCCTCTTATTATAAAAATGCATAACTTCCTCTAGCGTATTATAAAAACCATTATGAAAATAAGGCGCTGAAATAGCAACATTCCGTAAGGTAGGTACTTTGAATTTTCCGTTATGACTGGCATCATTTACGGTTTTTCCTAATCCTAAATCGATGGCATTTTTCCCATCAGGATTAAATTGTACAGGCAGATTGTAAAAAGGATTATTTGGGTTTTTGGGAACCCCAATATTATCATACGTAAAATCAGTAAACAATACTTTTCCACTGGCTTCATCGGGATCTATAATGTGGCAGGCGGCACAGTTTCCTTTTTTCTCATTTTTAAAAAGTTCCATTCCTCTGGCTTCTTGCATCGTCAGCGTTGCTTGACCTTTTAGATAATAATCAAATTTTGATGTAAAAGGGTTTAACTCCGATGACTTTTCAAAGGCAGCAATTGCATCGGCTATATTGTTAACTATTTTATCCGTATTCGTTTCAGCACCATAAACGGATAAATACAAATTATAATAGGCTGCATTTTGCAATTTAGTAACCAACATCGCCGGATTAGTTATATTCATCTCTAAAGGATTCATAAACGGCTTCTTAGCCTGCTCTTGCAAAGTATGTACGCGACCATCCAGAAAGAATCCTCCAAAATAAGTATCTTCCGTTGCATCATATTGCAGTGTTGAGGAATACATAGAATAGGCAATACTAGAGGAATTTCTATTTCCAAAAAGACCATTAACTGCGCCTTCTGAAACAATATTATGATTCAAATCGCTAAATCCGGTTTGAGGATTATGGCAGGTAGCGCAAGATTGTCCAATTGGGTTAGAAAGATTTTGGTCAAAAAACATCTTTTTTCCCAAGGCAACTTTATCAATTGGAGTAATAAAACTATAATCCCTTTCGTTTTCGCACGAGACTAAAACTGCCATTAAAACGATAATTCTTAGGACAAAACCTATTTTTGTTATTACTATATTTTTCATGAATTTTAATCTAATTAATTGAAATGGGCACTAAATCCTAAATAAAAACTTCTCCCAGTTGCAGGAATAATTCCAGGTCCAGGATATTCATCTGTTCTTCTTGTAAAATAGGCTTTATCAGCAATATTATTTACACCAAACTTAACTAGGAAATTATTGATCTTGTAGTTTCCGCTAAAATCCAATACAGTATACGAAGGAAGATATCCAGCAATGGGATCGTCACTTTTTGCGGCATTTGAGGCATCACCAAAAGCATCACCAACATAATTCACTTGAAAAGTAGAAGACAATCTTTTGCTGTTATAAATGATTCCAACTCTGTTAATGTTTTTGGCAGCAGCCTCCACTCGTTTTCCATTAAACTCCCCTGATTTATATTTCGCATCTATATAAGAATACGAATTAAAAATACTCAATCCATATTTTGAATCTTCATTCAAGTATTTTAAAACATTAAACTCAATGTAGCTTTCCACTCCTTTGTGCACACTGTTGGCAATGTTAGTTCGTACCGTATAATCTTCATTTGTCGTTGGATCAGTTCTTAAAACAACACCAATTCTGTCGTTATAAGCCATATAAAATCCGCTAACATCAAAATTTAAATAGTTTTTGATGGTTCCTTTGTATCCAAAATCAGAATTGTATCCCTTTGCGTCTTTCAAATTTGGGTCCACGAAAGAAGAAATGCCAAGAGGCTCTAATTCAGCATAACTAATTGGTCGGTAAGATTGACTGATATTAGCGTAAATAGAGGTGTTTCTTGTGGGTTTATATTCGGCACCAGTACCAAACAAAGCGAAATACCTATTTCTGCTTTGGTCTGTATTTAACTTGTCGTTTTCTTCAATTTTATATCCCAAAGCCGTCGTATTTAAATACTCAAAACGCAGCCCTGGGGTTATCGTAAATTTGTCATTAATTCTAAAGATATTCTCCACAAAAGGAGCAATATTAGTGGTAGTAAAATCAAAATTATAACCCCAATCTCCATTGATTGACAAATCGAAATCTGAATTTGTAGTACCCTCACCACCGCCTAATCTTTTGAACCAAGCATAACTGTGTCTTAAACCTCCGGCAACAGTTGACATTTGATTTCCTAACCCATAAACTTGAGAAACACGCAATTCTGTGGTCACGTTATTCATATTTTCTATCCCAACTTCTCGCGGTACATATTGATTAGTAGCTGGATCAATAGTGTCATCAGCTTCTGGACCCCCATCTTCATTTCTCCAAACCAAAGATCGGTTGCTAAAGAGGTACGATGTTTTTAAACTAATTTTAGTGTTTTCAGACGGAGTATAATTGGCGAAAGCCGTTACAATATTCCAAGGGGTTTTTAGCCAGTTTCTTGTGCGCGTAGATTGTTGCGGATCGTTTTGAAACTGTTCGTCAGTAAGTCCGCCCGGCATTTTTAACTTATTTCGAAGTATAGAATATTCTACTCCAAATTTCAATTTATCAGAAGCATTGTATTGCATTTTACCAAAACCCGAGAACTGCCATTGATCACTGTTTGGTCTGTAACCATCTAATTTTCTGTATTGAATATAACTGTAATAACTCCATTTTTTATAGTTTCCACCAACAGAGTTGAACGAATTATACAAGCCAAAGCTACCTATGGTTTGTGAAGTTTTAAATTCGAAAGGTTTATTAAGTGGTGCATCATCCAAGACATAATTTACCATACCGCCAAATTGCGAGCCAAATTGTAAAGATGCAGCGCCGCGAATCATTTCTATTCTTGTAACAGATTCCATTGAAGGTAAATAATACGCTTCATTATATCCGTAAGTATCGGCACTTACATTATATCCATTTTGACGTGTATTCATCTCAATACTTTGTATTGGATTTAATCCGCGTGTTGCAATTCCATTGGCAGTAAATCCGCTGCTTTCCGTTTCTACGATGTTCAATCCTGGAATTCTACCTAATATTTGACGGGTATTGTTTATCGCTTTGTTAGCGTCCAAACTGTCAATGACAATTACCTCTGTTTTTTTTCCAGCGTATATTATTCCATCTTTCTCGTCCAAAAAATGGCCAATTCCATTTAACGTTTTATAACCTTTTATAATCACTTCATCAAGGTTTTTTATACTGTCTTTTGGCGCTATCTGTGCAATTCCAATTGACGATACTAGAAGCATGATAAGGAGCAAAATATTCTTCATTTTTATTTAGATTGATTAAACGGTGGCAAAAATAAAAAACTATTCTTATTTAAACTAATTTTAAATAGAGTTATTTTAACGAAATTTTATCAAAAAATAAGAACTTTGAAAACACAGAGATTATCCCATCAAAAAACCGAAAAATAGATACAAATGACTTTACACATCGAAACCCCTGCCCTGCTTTTCTCCGCCACTTCTTTAATATTATTGGCCTACACCAACCGGTTTTTGACTGTCGCCACTATCGTTAGAGGATTGAAAAAAACATACAAAGAGAAAGAAAACAAAATGATTTTGTTGGAAATAAAAAATCTGAACCTGCGATTAACCCTTATCCGCTATATGCAAATGGCGGGTGTGTTGAGTTTATTTTTATCGGTATTTACAATGTTATTATTATTTTTAGAGCAACAAGTGGGTGGAATTTATCTTTTTGGATTGAGCTTGCTTTGTTTACTTATTTCGTTGGGATTATCGTTTTGGGAAATTAATATTTCAGTCGATGCATTACGATTGCATTTAAGTGATCTGATTCAGAAATAATGTTTTAAAATCAATAGCGTCCTAAACGATTAAAAAAGAATGGCTAGTTTTTAACTCAAAGTTTACCTTTGAGGTGACCAAAAAACAAAAGCCATTCTCGATGACA